>JASGFT010000046.1:0-29990 GCA_047605425.1 Burkholderiaceae bacterium
GCGCTGGTGATGATGTTGCCGCCGCCAGTGGAACCGTTGAAGTTGGTGCCGCCGATCACGCGCTTGGTCTGGTCGAGGAACTGCCACTGCACGCCGAGCTCGGCCGCGCGCGTGGCCGAGATCTCGACGATCAGCGATTCGATGTAGATCTGCGCGCGCCGCGCGTCGAGCCGGTCGATGACCTCGCGCAGGTTGCGGTACAGCGGATCGGGCGCGGTGATGATCAGCGAGTTGGTCGCCGGGTCGGCGGCGATCACCGCCCCGCCCGCGACGATCGCCGTCGGTTGGTTCGACTGCTGCGACGAGCTCTGCAGCGGCGTCGTCGACGCGCTGCTCTGCTGCTGGCTGCCCAGCGTGCCGGCGGTCTGCGTCTGCTGCCCGAGCGCGGTGCCGGGCGTCTGCTGGGTCATGCCGGTCTGCGTGTTCTGGTAGCCGCCCTGCATGCCACCGGCGCCGCCGTCACTGGCCAGCACGCCGCGCAGCACCTGCGCCAGCCGAAGAGCTTCGGCGTTGCGCAGGTAGACGACGTGGATGTTGCCCGGGCTCGTCGACGGCTGATCGAGCCGGCCGACCAGGCTCTTGGCGAGGCTCATCCGGGCCGGGCTCGCGGCGCGGATCATCACCGCGTTCATCCGCGGATCGGCCAGCACCACCACCCGCTGGCCAGGATCGGTCGACGTGGCGGCGCCAGCGCCGGCGCCGGCCCGCGCGCTGTCATCGATCAACTTGGTCAGCGTCACCGCGATGTCCGAGGCCAGCGCGTTGCGGATCGGCAGGATCTCCACCTCGGTGCTGGTCGGGCCGTCGAGGCTCGAGATGATCCGCGCCAGCCGCTGCACGTTGGCCGCATAGTCGGTGATGACCAGCGAGTTGTTGTTCGGGTACGCGGTGATCGTGTTGTTCGGCGTGATCAGCGGCCGCAGCACGGGCACGAGATTGGACGCCGACTCGTGCTGCAGCCGGAAGATCTGGGTGACGACCTGGTCGCCCTGCGAGGCCCGCGCGGTACCCGGCACCGTCACCGGCCCCGATTGCAGCTTGGCATCGGCCTCGGGCACGACCTTGGCCAGACCGCCGTTGTCGACGATCGCGAAGCCCTGCATCCGCAGCGCCGCCTGCAGCAGCTCGTAAGCCTGCTCGCGGCTGACCGGCCTGGGCGTCTCGAGCGTGATCTTGCCGCGCACGCGCGGGTCGACGATGAACGTCCGGTTCAGCAGATGGCCATAAGCGCCGACGACCGAATCGATCTCGGCGTCCTTGAAGTTGAGGGAGATCGGGTCTTCGGCGGCCCGCGCGGGGCTGCTGATCCAGATCGAGGGAACCACCGCGACGGCGATCGCCAGCAGGCCGCCAGCGGCCCGGTGCGACGCCATCCGGCGAACGGTCGATTGAAACGTCGTCGGCAAAGCTCAGGCCCCGATCTTGAAGACTATCTTGTCGCCTTCGCGACGGCCGAGCAGGGCGAGGAAACCCTGCAGGCGGTCGCGCTCCCTGGCGTCGGACTCGGCCGTGGCGGAAAAACGCAGCCCCGACCGATTATCCCAAACGCCTTTTCCTGCCAGATTCAGCGGCCCGTTGACCGTCGTCAGCGCGACGTTGGTCCCGGACCGACGACTGTCGACGTCGATCCGGTAGCTGCCGAGCGGCCGCACCGGACTCATCGACGACGACGCGTCACGCAATTCGATGACGAGCTTGCCGTCGAACACGCCCTGCTGGATCGTGAACTCGTTCCACTGCAGCCCCACCGCCGCCGACGGGCGGATCGTGTTCCACGGCGAACCGAGCCGTCCCAGATCGACGGACGGCAGATTCAGCATGCCGGCCGAGCCCCGGATCTCGTTGAACGAGCCCGACAGTTTCAGCGGCGCGCTGATGCCGTCGAGCGAGGCCGTGATGTCGACCATGCCGATCAGCAACGGCAACGCGCGCACCTGCCAGCGCAACTGGCCGGGCAGCACCAGCCCGTTCAGCAGATAACGATCCGACGACGGCATCGCGGTGTCGGCCAGCACGACGCGTCCCTTGCCGTCCCACAGCGTACCGCCGGTGTCGGCCAGGCGCACGCGCCCCGCGCTGATCCGAGCCAGCGCCCAGTCGCCGAACGATGCCGGCGCGCTCCACAGGAAGGTGCCGACCGCCACGACCAGCACGGCCAATCCCCACAGCAATCCACGTACGACGCCCATCGTGCCTACCTGTCTTCGCGCCGAGGCGCCTCGAGCGACAACCGCACCGATACCTTGCCCAGTTGCGCCTCGCGCTGGACGGCCGCATCGACGACGCGCAGCCGCGTCTCGCGCAGCGCCGCGTCGGCCCAATCGATCCAGGCGGCGAACGGCACTTCCTTGAAGCGCACGTCGAGCACCTCGCCGGACAACTTGATCTGCGACACGAAAGGACGCATGCCCGCCGCGTCGATCGACGATTCGAACGCCTGGCGCATCGCCTGCGGCGAATCGTTGCCGCTGGGCATGGCCGCCAGACGACGGGCCTCGGCCGCCATCGCATCGATCTGCGCGACCTGGGACCGCAACTGCGGCAGCTCGGCCTCCAACTGGCGGCGCCCCTTCCAGGCCGGCTCGAACAGCACCAGGTAGACGATGGCCAGCACGACCACCGATGCGCCGGCGACCGCCATGCGCTTTTCCCGCCGCGCCAGCGAACGCCACCATTCGAAGAACTTCTCGATCATCGCCGGCCCCGCTCAGGAACTGACCGAGACCGAGGCCGTCGGCTCGCTGTCGTTGTCGAAGCGCAGCACCAGTCCTTGCTGCCGGCAGGACTCGCGCAAGCCCTCCCTGACCGCGCTCGATTCGACGAACACCGGCTGGAAGCGCACGCTGAGCTTGCCGTCGCGATATTCGATGCCGGCCAGTGAATCGTTGGCGCGGGGACCGAGCGCGCGCGCGAACCTCGCCACCAGCGGCACGAAATCGTCGGGCCCGCTCTGGCCGGTGCGCGCCCGCAGCGCGGACACCTGCCGCTGCATCTGCAACATCGGATCGATGATCTGGGCATTCGGGAAGGTCTGCTGGAAGCGCCGATCGATCGTCACCTTCAGCGTGTCGCGCTGCTGCGCCAACTGCGCCCAATGCAGGTTCAAGCCGATCAGCGACAACAGCACGCAGGCCGTCGCCAGCGCGGCCGGCCAGCGCCAGGCGCGCCAATCGACGCGCGCCAGCCAGCGCTGCCGGGCATTGGCGCTCAAGGCCTCGCGCAGATCGACCGGGCAATCACGCGGCACCGGCAGCGGCTGCGCGTGCAGCGGCCGCTCGAGCATCCGCGCGAGCCGCTCGATCGGCGACGACCAGTCGTCGCTGTCGGCATACAGCTCGAGCGCCGCGTCCGAACCGGCGGCCGCGCCGCCCTCTCCCGGCATCGCCTGCGCGGACGCGCTCGCCGACGCGGCGCGCATCGCCGAGGCCAGCGCCTCGGCGCGCTTTTGCGAGTTGTCGGCCGCGGCCCAGCCGAAGCCGGCGGCCTCGCCGGTGCGCACCGCGATGCCGTCGTTGACGCAGGCGACCGCCCAGCCGCCGTTGTGGTAAGGCAACGCCAGTTGCGCGGGCCACGCGCCGGCGACCGTCAGGCCGCGCCGCTCGAACGCGCCGACCGCGAACTCGAGCCACGAGCGATCGATGACCGCGACGCTTCGCAATCCGTCCGGCAGGTCCGGGCCGATCGCGAACGCGCAACTGGCCACGTCGGCCAGCAGAGAATCCTCGACGACGTTCGGCACCGCCTTGAGCAGCCGCGCCATCGGCAGCGCGGGCAACTGCGCGGCCAGCAGCGTCACGTCGCGCGCATCGAACACCAGCGTCACCGCGCGCAGGCGCGGCAGGCTCTCGAGGCTGCAGCGCTGATAAGTGGGCTTGCCGTTCGCCGCGCCTCGCGCGGCGGGCAACGCGACCCACAGGCAGGCGTCGGTCGCGAACGCACGTTCCCCGACGCTGCGCGGCGGAAGCCATACCAGCGCGTGGGAACGGTTCAGGAACGAAGCTGCCATACGATGTCCACTCGGTTGCCGGATCGATACAACAAGGTATCGGTCTGATCCTCGACGCGGTCGTAGCGTACCACTCCACGAACGAGGAAATAGGCGGAACTAACGGATAAAACCCCCGCAGGTACGCTCATGTCCTGGCCCATCGCCGTGGTCGCCTGATCGAGGGTCGCGTATTGCCGGCGCGCCTGCGACACGAAGCGCCTCGCCCCGTCGAGGCCGAGCTCGGGCAGCAGCGCGGCCAGCACGACGGGCTCGGCCGTATTGACGTTGACCGAGGTCTTCTGGAACGCCTGGCCGGTCGCGCCCGAGGCGTTCACCGGCAGCGGCAGGAAGATCACATAAGGCTCGATCGCCCTAATGACGTCGCCGCTGAAGCCCGGCACGAAGCGCAGGTCGGACACCTTCAGCAGCGGCAACGCGGTGGCCGGGATCAGCTTGCCGTCGATGGCCCGCGTGTACGATTGCCGTACCCGGGCGCCCAAGACCGAGGCCATGCTGGTCGGCTGCCCGGCCAGTTCGAGCAGGCGCTCGAGCGCCTGCAGCATCTGCCCGTCGCTGTCCTCGATCAGGTTGTTCAGGTTGAAGCGCGCCTGCGCATCGTAGATCTGGCCGGCCAGCGCCGCCGAGCGCGACGCGTCGCCGATCAGCGCGCCGCCGGTGACGGTCTCGTCGAGCTTCGTATCGAGCACCGGATTGGCCCAGGTCTCGCCCAGATCGTCGCTGCGCGTCGTCGCCCCGTCGATCTGCAGCACGACGCGCGCCCAGTCGATGACGCCGCGCTCGACCCAGTGCGTCTGCGCCAGCGCCAGCCGGTTCTCGACCGAGCGCACGGTGACGTTGGTCCGCCAGAACATGCCAGAGACGATCAGCGTCGTCAGCGTCACGACCAGCAGCGCGGTGACGATCGCCGCGCCGCGCTGGCCGGCGCGCGGCGCGGCGGCCGAGGCGCGTGAGGAGATAAGCATCGCTTAGTCCTTCACGGCCAGGATCCGCACGATGCGGCCGCCGTCGCGACGAGCGAGCTGGATCTCGATGCCGGTGATCGTCCTGCCGAAGCTGGCGCCGGGCACGACGCCGAGCTGGGCGCCCGCCGCCGCGACGGCCTGCTGGGCGGCCTGGCTCGCCGTGCCCATGCGCGCGGCGACCGACGGCGCGTTGACCAGCGCCTGGGCGCTGACCCAGTTGCGCTGCTCCTCGACATAAGCGCGGTACTCGAGCGCGACGACGTCGGTCAGCAGCGGCTGCCAGGTCATCGCCGCTTCGCTCACCATCGCATCGGCATCGGCGCTGGTGGCCGCCCACGCCCCGAAACCGCGTTCGAGTTGCCCGCCGCGCAAGCGATAGACGACGCGCTGCAGGCGCTGCGTCTCGAGCATCGCGCTGGTGTCGCGCAGCATCTCGATCGCTATCGGCCCTTCGCCGTCCGGCGCCGAGAACGCGATCGGGTCGCGCGCCTTGATGCCGAGCAGCCTGACCGGCCAGGCCCCGCGCAGATCGTCCTCGATCTGCCCGAAAGCCACCGTCAGCGCCCGCAACTCGTCCGATGAGGCGTTGACCCGGTCGCGCGAACGCAGCACGGCGTCGAGCCCCCGCCAGCACAGCACGGCCAGCACGGCCATCAGCGCGATCGCGATCAGCAGCTCCAGCAGCGTGAAGCCGCGCCCGCGCCGCGCCGGCCGCGCCCGCGGCTGCCGCCTCACAGCCGCCCCGGGAACGCGACCAGCCGGGCCAGCCGATGGTTATCGCGCGAATCGACGACCGTCACGATGACCTGGCGAAAGAGCTGGTTCGGCGTCGCCAGCACTTCTTCCTGGCAGCTCAGCGGCACGCCCATCTGGCTGCAATCGAAGGTGCGCCGGCCCAGCGGCAACTGCTCGGCCTGGATCCTGACCATCGCCAGCCGGTTGTCGGCGCTCCACAACGCCAGCGTCCGCATCCGCAACGTCTCGCTGCTGCTCGCCAGCGAGCCGGTCGCCCGGATCGACGCCATCAGCGCGACGCCGATGATCGCCAGCGCGACCAGCACCTCGATCAGCGTGAAGCCGGCGGCGCGCGCGCGCGCCGCCCCGCGCGTCGAACGCGGCCGGACGATGCGTCGTCGCATCCTCATTGCACCTCGAAGGTTCCCAGCCCGTTGGCCAGGATCGCGTGCTGCGCGGTATCGCGCGCAAGCGACAGCACGAACGGCGAATCGACGGCTTCGCGACCGAATTCGATCGTGGGCCGGCCGTCGACGCGGTTCAGCCCGACCCGGGTGCTCGCCTCCCACAGCCGCTCGCGCAGCATCGCGTCGTCGAGCAGCGGCTGCCACTCGCGATTGCGCAGGACCAGGAAGCGGTAGCGACGATCGTCGATATCCAGGCGGATCGGCGCGCCCCGCACCTGCGCTTCCTCGCGCGCCAGCACCAGCAATTGCGCGAGCCGCTCGGTCTCGAAGCGCAGGCCCTCGCGCGAGCCCGGCAGCCCGTTGACCGACACCATCGCCAGCGCGACGCCGATCACCACGAGCACCACCATCAGTTCGATCAGCGTGAAACCGCGGACGCGACCGGGTCGACCCCAACGGTTCAGTTGTTGCCCCATGACCCGATGTCGGCGTCGACACCGGCGCCGCCGGTCTGGCCGTCGGCGCCGAAGCTGAAGACGTCGACCTCCATCCGCACGCCGGGATTCAGGTACTGGTACGGCTTACCCCAGGGATCGACCGGCGTCCGGTCCAGGTACGACTTCCAGTTGTTGGGGACCGGTTCGAGCGTCGGCTTGGTCACCAGGGCCTGCAGCCCCTGCTCGGTCGTCGGATAGCGGCCGTTGTCCAGGCGATACAGTTTGAGCGCCTGCATGATCTGCGCCATGTCCTGCTTGGCCGCCGTGACGCGGGCTTCGTCGGGTCGATTCATCACGCGCGGAACGACCAGGGCGGCCAGGACGCCGAGGATCACGATGACGACCATCACTTCGATCAACGTGAAACCGGCGTGCCGCCGTGAACGGGCGCGCATCGAGTGCTTGCTGTGCATGCTAGGTATCGGGTATGAGCGAGTCGGAGCGACGACGGGCGGGCCGGCAGGCGTTCTGTCGAGTCGAGCCGCAGGCCCGGCCGGATGACGGGCGTCAACACGGCGCTCCGGAGGTTGGCTGGTCGGCCTATGATACCAGCGGCCTCGCCCGGACCGACCGTTCGGCCCCCCGGGCGGCCGGACAGCCGTCGATGACCGACGGACGGTGGGCCGACCGTGATCTAATTCCTATCCATGAACCTCCTCCAACTCCGGCACGCCAATCGTGCCGCTTTCGCCGTCAGCATGCTGGCCGTGCTGGCGGTCTGCGCGAGCCTCGTTCACTGGACGACCGTCCTGCTGGCCCCCTCCTCGCCGATCGCCCCGGTCGAAGTCATCGCCGACCCGCGGGCCAACGCCGACGTGCGCGGCGCCGCGGGCCTGTTCGGCATCAGCGGCGCGCCGGCCGCGGCCGCGCCGACGATCACCGACATCCAGGTCATCGGCCTGGCGGCCAGCCGCACACGGGCCGCCGCGATCCTCGCGCTCGACGGCAAGGCGCCTCGCGCCTATGGCGAAGGCGACACGCTGTCGCGCGGCGTCCGGCTCGTCAAGGTGTCGGAGGACGAGGTCATCATCGAACGCGGTGGTGCGCGGCATCGGCTCGAGGTGCCGGCCCGCCCCTCGCTGTCGGTGCTCGGCAACAACAGTGCTCGCAACCGCGACGTCGGCGGCGCGGCCTCGTCGGCCCCCGGATCGTCCTCCGTCTCATCGCCGGCCGCTTCACCGCCTCCCGGATCCCCGGGGCCGGCCGTCTCGCCGGCCCCGCCCGCGCCCACACGCTCGGTACCGTCGCCGCAGCCGCCCTCGCGGCCTGCCGGCCCACCGTCTTCCAACGCCCCGCCGCCGGGCTTCGCGCCGCGAGGCGGCCCGCCCGGCCTGTCGCCGGAAGCATCGATGCCACCGCCGGACGTCAACCAGCCGAATCCGATGCTGCGCCAGATGCCGGGCGTGCCCGACGCCGAGACGAACGCGCCACAGTAGCATCCCGGTAGACCCCAGGCGCGAGCCTGGCGAGCCTTCGGCCGGCGCCCCCGGCGTAGAATGCCGCATGCGCCAATACCTCGACCTGATGCGCCACGTTTACGAGCGTGGCACCCAGAAGGCCGACCGCACCGGCACCGGTACGCGATCGGTCTTCGGCTGGCAGATGCGTTTCGACCTGACCGAGGGATTCCCGATGGTCACGACGAAAAAACTGCACCTGCGGTCGATCATCCATGAGCTGCTGTGGTTCCTCAAAGGCGAGACCAACACCGCCTACCTGAAAGAGCACGGCGTCAGCATCTGGGACGAGTGGGCCGACGAAAACGGCGAGTTGGGCCCGATCTACGGTTATCAATGGCGGCACTGGCCGACCGCCGACGGCGGTCACGTCGACCAGATCACCGACGTCGTCGAACGGATCCGCCGCGACCCCGATTCGCGCCGGCTGATCGTCTCGGCGTGGAACGTCGCCGACCTGCCGAAGATGGCGCTGGCGCCCTGCCACGCGTTCTTCCAGTTCTACGTCGCCGACGGCCGCCTGTCGTGCCAGATGTACCAGCGCAGCGCCGACATCTTCCTCGGCGTGCCGTTCAACATCGCCTCGTACGCGCTGCTCACGCACATGGTCGCGCAGCAATGCGATCTCGAGGTCGGCGACTTCGTCTGGACCGGCGGCGACTGCCACCTGTACGCGAATCATATGGAGCAGACCGCCGAACAGTTGCGCCGCCAGCCGCACCCGCTGCCGACGCTGCGGCTGCTGCGCAAGCCCGCCTCGATCCTCGACTACCGCTACGAGGATTTCGCGATCGACGGCTACACATCGGATCCGCACATCAAGGCCCCGGTGGCGGTCTGACACGCGGCGCCCGGCAGGCCGCGACACGCGCATGAACGCCCCCTCGCCTTCGACCCCGACCGACGCCGCCCCCCGCCGCCCGCGCGTCACGCTGATCGCCGCGCGCGCGCGCAACGGCGTGATCGGCGCCGACGACGCGATGCCCTGGCACATTCCCGAAGAGCTCAAGCACTTCAAGGCCACGACGATGGGCCAGGTGCTGGTCATGGGCCGCAAGACCTTCGATGCGATCGGACGGCCGCTGCCGGGGCGCGAGACGATCGTCATCAGCCGCAATGGTGCCTGGTCACATCCGGGCTGCCAGCGGGCGGATTCGCTCGACGATGCGCTGGATCGCGCGGCTGCGATGGGGCGCGATGAGACCTTCATTGCCGGCGGTGCGCAGATCTATGCGCTGGCGATGCCGCTGGCGGAACGGCTGCTGATCACCGAGGTGGATCTGGAGCCTAGCGGCGATGCGTGGTTTCCGTTTGTTGATCCGGGGGTGTGGGAGGTAGCGGCGAGGGATCCGCGGAGTTCGGCCTGTGGGACTGCGTTCGCTATCACCGAGTATCGGCGGCGCTGACGGCAGGCGACCGGACGAGATCCGAGATGCTGGGCGCGGGCTGAGCCAGCCCGACGGCGAATTTCTACAGAAGGCTCTCAGCAGCAACGACACGGTCTGGAACTGATCGGTAACGTAGCGCGAATAGAGGATGCAAGATAGGCCAGGTTGTTTGGTCTTTGCGCCAATCCCAAGACGTTGCGGCTCACCACGTCGGCGCGCTCCGCCCCCCCTGCCCTGAGGCCCATGACTTCGATCACCCCTTCGACGCCCACTCCAGGCGCCGACGGCACGGCTATTTTTTCGTCTAATGAACCAGAACGAAAAAAATAGACCTTACAAAAAAACGTTTTCTTTCGTTTTGCTTCGCTTAGAATACGGCCTCGCGCGATTGTCAGATTTCGCCAGCCGTCGCCCCCGCGCATCCCACGATGCGGCGCGTGGGCGACCGCCGGGACCGCGAGGACCGCGGCGCCGGCGCGAACGTGACGCCGCGATCAAGAAAGAGCAGAGATCACGAGGACCATGTCGGAGACCCCTTTCACGATCCCCGCCCCGGACGGACACACGATTCACGGCACCTCGTGGATGCCCGATCACCCGCCGAAAGCCTTCGTTCAGATCGCGCACGGCCGCGGCGAGCACGGCGGGCGCTACCGGCCGTTCGCCCAGGCGCTGGCCCTTGCCGGATACGGCGTCTACGTCCCCGACCATCGTGGGCACGGGCCATCCGCGCGCGACGCCGGCCAGCTCGGTGACTTCGGTCCTCGCGGCTTTGCGGCGGTCATCGATGACATGGCGATCGTCAGCCGGGAGATTCGCCGCCGGCATCCCGGGCAATCGGTGCTGCTGTTCGGTCACAGCATGGGTTCGTTCGCCGCGCAGTACTACCTGCTCGAACACTCGGCGCTGATCGACGCGCTGGCGCTGTGCGGCACGGCCGCGGTCGACCTGCGCAATCCCGAGAAATCCGGCGCGCTGGCGATGGACTTTCTGGCCGAGCTCGAGAATCCGCGTACCGAAGCCGACTGGCTGAGCCGCGACGAAGCCATCGTCGACGCCTATCTGGCCGATCCGCTGTGCGGTTTCGGGCTGACGCCGGCCTCGCAGGCATCGATGTACGCCGACGCCGACCGGACCGCCGATGCCGGCGAGTACCACGGCGTCCGCAGGGACCTTCCGATCACGCTGATCACCGGCGACCGGGATCCGGTCAACCGCTTTCTCGCGTGGTTCGAGCCGCTGGCCGCCCGCTATCGCGGCCTCGGCTTCACCGATGTCTCGACGCACGTCTACGGCGGCGCGCGTCACGAGCCGCTGAACGAGCTGAACCGGCACGAGGTGTTCACGAACCAGATCGCCTGGTTCGACCGCGTGACCAACCAGCCCGCCGCCTTCACGGCTCACTCGGCCATCTGACCCCGAATGAGTTTGCCCGAACAGAGCGGTGGCTCCGGTCGTTTGAACACGGACCGACGGGAGATAAGTGGACTGGCTGCGGTTTGAAGTGCTGCGATGCAGGGTTGTCCACGGCGTCGGTCGGACGGCGATCAACCCAACGCGCCTCGGATCAGCGGGTCAGTTCCGTGAGCAGAACGGGGGTCTATTCTGATGAGCGCCGAGGACTCGGCAGACGCCCGGCCAGTCACGCAGCTATCCACGCTCCCGTCCAACAACGCCCAAGCGCGACAACTCCTTCGCCCAACGCGTGATCGGGCTGGTGCTTCTCATCAGCATTGGCTCATTTGGCTACGAGAAATACCAATCATATAGCCAGCGGCATGAGTTCCTACAGTCGGAGCCAACGTCCGCCATCGAGGAGTCAGCAGCGCAATCGGCGTCAAGCTCGATCTTCCACTGCGACGGCCGCACTCATTGCTCGCAAATGACCTCATGCGCTGAGGCCACGTACTTCCTCCAACACTGTCCGGGCGTCAAGATGGACGGCAACAATGATGGAGTGCCATGCGAACGCCAGTGGTGCACGAGCATATTCTCCAGATGACCACCGCGGCTGCCAGATCGCGGACTCATTCGTACTCGGCGTAGTACACGGTGGCGTCCCCAAGCTCCTGCCCCGCCTCCGCATGAAGCCAGTGGTTCATCCAATCCGAGCCCGAACGCGGGCCAGAGCCTCATCTCCCGGAACTACGGCGACTTTGCCGTCCTTTACATCCTGGCGCCGTCGCTGAGCCTCCAAGATCCAAGCTCGTTCGGCGGATGATCTTGGCTCGAAACTGGCGACCAGCCTTTAGAGGATTCGAGCCCGAGCGTGCAGCGATCAGTCACGCCACATGCTGCATCTTGTTGGCATAGTCTCTTCCCGAGGTCGGAGGGGGTAGCGGCCGCCCCTCTGCTTCGTAGAGAGAAATCGTCTCCTCCACGATCTGCACTAGCTCCTCGAAGACAGCAGTCTCGTCATCGCCGTGGCAACCACCATAAAGCAACCCTGGCGAACTCCCCACGTAACACTGGTCCTCGTCCGACCATTCCACGATCTTTGCGTAACGAGCAGAGGCTTTCATTTCTTAGACTCCTGAATCGCGTGCTTGACTGCGCGAACTTGGTAGTGCTTCGCATCGCCTCCCGGCTGCCCCGAAACCGTAATCGGTCGGTCGACCTTCGGATGCACGAAGTTCCGATGACTCCCCTTTCCGCCGCGGTCGACGAACCCAGCAGCCTCGAGTTCGGCAATGAGTTCTCGGATCTTTGGTGGCATACGCTCACTGTATCAAAGTGGTATCACTCGATGCTCGTACGCACGAGCCGACGAATGTCATACCTCGGTGGGCAGAGCCTAGAGAATATTACATTAATGGACATTTTCCTCTATGCAATGTAATCTCAACCGGATGACCCCCACCCCACGCTCACTCATCCTGAGCCTGATGCTCGGCGCACAGTCACGCGGCGACCCAGAGCTGAGCGTGCGCGAACTGCTGGCCGCCTGCGCCCTGTTCGACCTGCCCGCCAACGCCGTACGCGTCGCCCTGGCGCGCGCGGTGACCGCAGGCCTGCTGGTAACACCCCGCCGCGGCTGCTACACCCTCGGCCCCGAAGCGCAACCACTGGCCCACGAAGTCAGCCGCTGGCGGCATACCCAGGCGCTGATGACCGGTTGGACCGGCGAATGGATCGCCATCCACGTAGGCGCCACCGGCCGCAGCGACCGCCCGGCGCTGAATGCCCGCGAGCGCGCCTTCGGCCTGCTGGGTTTCGCCGAGCTCGAACGCGGCCTGCATCTACGACCAAACAATCTGGTGGGCGGCGCCCAGGCACTACGCACCCGCCTGCGTGCCCTACTGCCCCTGGGCACCGAGCCAGGCACACTGTTCGCACTGCGCGATCTGTCCGATGCCGACGAACAGCGCGCCCGCCGCTTGTGGGACACCGCGACGTTGGACGCCACCTATCACGACACCACCGCTCGCCTGGAAGCCTGGCTGGGCAGCGCCGACGCCTTGCCTCTGGACCGCGCCGCACGCGAATCTTTCGCGATCGGGCACGACGCGATCCGCCAGTTGATGTTCGACCCGCTGCTGCCGGCGCCACTGATCGATGCGCAGGCCCGCACGCGGTTCATCGATGCCGTCACGCGTTACGACGCTGCCGGCCAGGCCATCTGGCAACGCTTTCTGTCGACGGCCCGTTCGCCGGCCTCCGTCGACGCGGCACTGCCAGCCACGGCCCCTTCACACAGGAGACCCCGCCATGAACGCCCCCGACAAGATTCAGCCGCACGACACTTATCTGGCTGACACGCACGAGCCGACCAACCTCGGTAGCGAGTTGGTCGACTACGACATGTACCGGCAGGACGCCGCGCTGGTCGAGGCTGTCCATCGCGAAGGCGCTGCCTGGGCCGACACCGCGCTCAGCGAGTTCGGCCGCCTGACCGGCTCGGCCGAGTACCTGGAACTGGGAACGCTGGCCAACAAGCACTTGCCCGAGCTGGATACGCACGACCGTTTCGGCCGCCGCGTCGATCTGGTCAGGTTCCACCCGGCCTACCATCAACTGATGCGCAGCGCGATCGAGCACGGCCTGCATTCGTCGCCATGGACCGATCCGAAACCCGGCGCTCACGTGGCCCGGGCCGCGCGCTTCTACCTGCAGACCCAGGCCGAGGCTGGGCACGGCTGCCCGGTGACGATGACCTTCGCGTCGGTGCCCGCGCTGCAGACCACGCCGGCCCTTGCCGATGCCTGGATCCCGAAGATCACCGCTCGCCACTACGATCCGCGCAACGTTCCCGACGCGCAAAAGCAGGGCCTGACGATCGGCATGGCGATGACCGAGAAACAGGGCGGCTCGGACGTGCGCGCGAACACCACGCGCGCCTGGCCGGTAGGGACCGCGACGGGCCCGGGCGCCGCTTATGAACTGGTCGGCCATAAGTACTTCGTCTCGGCGCCGATGTGCGACGCCTTTCTGGTGTTGGCGCAAACGCCGAGCGGCCTGTCGTGCTTCCTGCTGCCGCGCTGGCGGCCGGACGGGACCAAGAACCCGCTGCAGGTGCTGCGCCTGAAACGCAAGATGGGCAATGCGTCGAACGCAAGCAGCGAAACCGAGCTGCGCGGCGCACTGGCGTGGATGGTCGGCGAAGAAGGCCGCGGCGTGCGCACGATCATCGAGATGGTGGCGATGACGCGCTTCGACTGCATGATCGGCTCCACCGCCGGTCAACGGATGGCGGCCTCGCTCGCGCTGCATCACTGCACGCGCCGCTCGGTGTTCGGCCGCGTGCTCAACGAGCAGCCGCTGATGCAGAACGTGCTGGCCGACCTCGCGCTCGAGCACGAGGGTTCGCTGGCGCTGACGATGCGTATCGCACGGGCGATGGATCACCGCAGCGACCCGCACGAGGATGCGCTGGTGCGGCTGGTCACCGCCGTGGGCAAGTACTGGATCTGCAAGCGCACGCCGCAGCACGCTTATGAGGCGATGGAATGCATCGGCGGCAGCGGCGTGATGGAGGACAGTCCGTTTCCGCGCCTGTACCGCGAAGCGCCGGTCAACGCGATCTGGGAAGGCAGCGGCAACGTGCAGTGCCTGGACGTGCTGCGCGCGATGCAGAAATCGCCGGCCGTGGTCGGCGTGTTCTTCGATGAACTGGCCAAGGCGCGCGGCGGCAATGCGCGGCTCGACGACGCCATCACGGCGCTGAAAAACGAGTTCGCCGATCTGTCGGACCTCGAATATCGGGCCCGCCACGTCGTCGACCAGATGGCACGGGCGATCCAGGCCGCGCTGCTGGTGCAGCACGCGCCGGCGATGGTCGCCGATGGGTTCTGCGCGTCGCGCCTCGGCGGAGCGGGCGACCGTCAGTACGGCACGCTGCCGCGCGGCGTGGACTGCGCCGGCATCGTGGCGCGCGCGACGCCTGCTGCCTGAGTCCCGTCGAAACCGGCCGTCGCTACCTTCGCGCTCGTGCTCCCGTTCGAGTTGCCGGCGAGGGGCGTTCAGAACGGCTCGAGCCCGAGCGCGGAGCGGAAGCGGTTCTTGACGTACGGTCCGTCGCGCGGCGGCAGCACGCGCGGCGTTTCGCCGACTTCGATCAGCACCTGCACGAAGGCGACGCCCTCGCGCGCGTTGATGCGTCGCGCGACGTCCAGCGCCTGATCGACGCTGTCGACCGAGCGGGCATCGGCGATGCCGAAGCCCCTTGCGATGGCCACCAGATCGGCGCCCAGGCCCGAGTGGCTGCGCTGCATGCCGGTCTCGCCGAAGTGCCCGTTGTCCAGCACGACGATCGTGAGGTTCTTCGGCCGCTTGACGGCGATCGTTCCCAACGTGCCGATACCCATCAGTTGCTCGCCGTCGCCGGTGATCACGACGACCGGCTTGTCGGGCTGCGCCAGCGCCAAACCGAGCCCGATCGCGGCGGCCCCGCCCATCGCGCCCCACAGGTAGTAGTTTCTGTCGCGATCGCCGGCGGCGAACACGTCGTAGGACGGCGATCCCAGGCCCGAGATGACCAGCGCGTCAGGCGTTGCGGCCAGCAGCGCGGAAACAAACGCCCGGCGATCCGCGCGCTTGCCGATGACAGCCTCACTGATCACTTGTCCTCCCATTTCTTGCGGCCGATCAGTTGCTGCGACAGCAGCACCGCGACCTTTTCACCGGCCAGGAACGCGGCATCGAATCCCGCGCGCACGACGGCTTCGACTTCCTCGGGCTTCGAGGCGCGCAGCACGTGGATGCCCATCAGTTCGAGCACGCCCTGCGTCGCCTTGCCCATCGGCCCCTGCCAGGGGTTGAACTCGGCGTACTCACCGCGCATCGTCACCAGGGTGAAGAACGGGAAGTCGGCGGCGCGCAGCAGCGACAGCATGTTCACGCAGTTACCGACGCCGCTGCTCTGCATCAGCAGCACGGCGCGCTGGCCGCCCAGCCAGGCGCCGCAGCACAAGGCGACGCCTTCTTCCTCGGTGGTCAGCACCACGTCCTCGATGTCCGGGTCGTCGATCGCGCTGCGGATCGCGTGCGCATGACCGGCGTCGGGAACATAGGCGATCTGCTTGACGCCTCCTTCCTTCAGCACCTTGAAGATCGTCTGCTGCCAGGCAGACGCCGCGGATGTCGGATGATTCATCGGGCCGGATCGCTGAGTGGTGAACGATGGACGCATCATAGGATCCGATGACCACCCATGCACGGCGGGCCGTTCGGGAGTCGGACCTCGTGGGCGTGAAGCGGCGCGTGGAGGTCGGCGTTCGACCGCTTCAAAAAATCCCGAGCGCCAGTCCGCTGGCGAGCGCCGCCCCGACGTCCGCCGCCGGCGCTCGCTGGGCATCATCCAGGTGCTTGGGCGCCAGGATCCGCTCGGGCGTCTGCGCGTGCACGATGACGATCGTCGGCTCGGCCACCTCGCGCAGCCGCCATCCGGTGGCGATCCGCGCCAACTGCCGGGCCGCGCCCTGCCCGTCCGAGCCGGCGCCGATGATCTGCGCATACGGGCGTCCCTCGATCCGCCCGAGCACCGGGTAGTAGCAGCGGTCGAAGAACTCCTTCATCGCCCCGGCCAGCGTCGCGAGATTCTCGGGCGCGACGAACAGGTAGGCATCGGCGTTCAGCAGATCGTCGGGGCCGGCGGCCTCGCACTGCTGGCGCCGTATCTCGACGAGATTCGATGCCGCCGTCGCGCCCGGCTGCGCGTCATCATCGCGCAGGGCTTCGCGCGCGGCCTGCTCGGCCGCGTCGGCCAGTTGCTCGCACGCGCCGGTGCGCGAGAACCAGACGATCAGCAGCCGACGAGGCGGCGCGGATCGCGCGGCGGAAGGAGAATCCTGCGACATGCCTCACAGGATAGTCGACATCGCAAGGTGAAAGGCCCTGTACGCGGCGTTACGCGCCTACCTTGACCGGCTGCCAGCGCTCAGATCTGGGCTTGAGAAGCAGACAAGAACGGATTGGGGGCGCAGTCGCAGGTCGGACCCAAAGGAGTGGTCATCACCCGTGAACGGCGATAGGGTTACACGTAACCATCAACACACTGAGCCTGATCATGGCGATACCGCCCACGTCCAAGCCCGTCCGGGTAAAGGTGCGTCAACTCCGTGACCGGCTGCGTGCCCAAAGGCTGCGGCCCATCCACATCCGGGCGCCAGATGTGCGCGCGGCTTCTTTCCGGGAACAGGCACATCGCCAGTCGCAAGCTGTCGCTGCGAGCGCTCATGCCCGCGAAGATCAGGCTTTCATCGACGCAGTTTCCGATCGGAGCGAGGAATGAAGCGCGGCTAAATCATTGATTTTTGGCGCCCCCGGCACGAATCGAACGTGCGACCCTCCCCTTAGGAGGGGGATGCTCTATCCACTGAGCTACGGAGGCGGACGCCGCGTCGGTACCGACCGACCCTGGACGGTTCGATCGGACCCGTGACGCGCATTCTATCCCAGGCCGTGACCGTTGCCGCCAACCCGTGCAGCCCGCTCCCCGACCCCCCACTCAGAACTCGGCCTCCAGCTCGTCGATATCCTCCGGCTCCGCCAGCGCCGCCTCGACCCATTCGATCATCGCCGGCATCGCCATGATCGTCTCGCAATACCGTCGGCAGACCGGATCGACGTCGACGTCGTAGGTCAGCAGCCGCGTGACGACCGGCGCGTACATCGCATCGGCGATCGTCGGCCGCTCGCCGAACAGGTACGGTCCGCCATGGCGATCCAGGCATTCGCACCAGATCTCGACGATGCGATCGATGTCGCTGCGCGCGCGCGACCAGACCTTGAACCCCGGGAAGCGCGCCTTGATGTTCATCGGCAGCGACGAGCGCAGCGTCGCGAAGCCCGAGTGCATCTCGCCGCAGATCGACCGGCAATGCGCGCGCTGCGCCAGATCGGCCGGCAGCAGGCCGGCCTCGGGCTTCAACTCGTTCAGATACTCGCCGATCGCCAGCGTGTCCCACACGACGAGGCCGTCGTGCTGCAGCGACGGCACGCGGATCGACGACGACAGCAGCAGGATCTCGGCGCGCATCGCCGGGTCGTCGGGCGGGATCACGTTCTCGTCGAATTCGAGGCCGGCCAACCGCGCCATCAGCCAGCCGCGCAGCGCCCAAGCGCCGTAATTCCTGCTGCTGATCGTCAATATCGCCTTCGCCATGCCGTACGCCTCCTGATCCACAGGGTTCACCACGCAGGGTTTAGCAATGGACGTGCCATGTCCGGCACCGGCCGGCCGCTGGCTCGCTCCTTGCTAAGGCTCACGCATGCTCTATCACGCCTACCAAACCCAGGCCTACGCGTTGGCCCCCGGGCGCATGCTGGCCCACGCGATCGGCGCCATGGGCCGCCCCGACTACCCGATCCCACCGGCCGGCGGCGACGGCAATCCGTTCGCGATGGCGATGCGCGCCTGGCGCGGCAACAGCTTTTTCACGCAGTGGACCGCGCTATGCGAGGCGTTCGATCGCACGCGGATCACGCACGAGCGGCCGGACTTCGGCATCGCATCGGTCGCGTCGAACGGCCGCGAATACGGCGTGATCGAGGAAGCGACGCACCGCACGCCGTTCGCGACGCTGCTGCACTTTCGCAAGGACGGCGCGCCCGAGCAGCCGCGGGTGCTGCTGGTGGCGCCGCTGTCCGGCCACTTCTCGACGCTGCTGCGCGAGACGGTGCGTACGCTGCTGACCGACCACGACGTGTGGATCACCGACTGGCACAACGCGCGCGACGTGCCGATCGAGGAAGGCCGGTTCGGCCTGGACGAGTACATCGATCACATGATCGCGTTCATGCGGCTGCTCGGCCCGAACTCGCACGTGATCGCGATCTGCCAGCCCTGCGTGGCGGCGCTGGCCAGCGTGGCCGTGCTCGCGCAGGACGCCGATCCGGCGCAGCCGGCGACGATGACGCTGATGGCCGGCCCGATCGACTGCCGGGTCAACCCGACCGCGGTCAACCGGCTGGCGACCGAGCGCCCGATCGAATGGTTCGAGAGCAACCTGATCAGCCGCGTGCCGCTGCCGCATCGCGGCGCCGCGCGGCGCGTCTACCCGGGGGTCACGCAACTGGCGGCGTTCATGAACATGAACCTGCCGCGGCACGTGCGGACGTTCGGCGACATGGTCGGCCACCGGATCGCCGGCGAGCACGAGGCGGCCGACGCGATCGCGCGGTTCTACGAAGAGTACTTCGCCGTCAACGACCTGACCGCCGAGTTCTACCTGGAAACCGTCGAGCGCGTGTTCCAGACCTACGACCTGCCGCTGGGCCGGCTCGGGTACCGCGGCGAGCGGATCGATCCGTCGGCGATCCAGCGGACCGCGCTGATGACCGTCGAGGGCGAGCGCGACGACATCTGCTCGATCGGCCAGACCGTCGCCGCCCAGGATCTGTGCACGCGGATCCGCCCTTACCAGCGGACCCACCACGTGCAGACCGGCGTCGGCCACTATGGGGTGTTCAGCGGCCGCAAATGGTCAGGCTCGATCTACCCGCGCGTGCGCGACATGATCCACGTGAACACTCGCTGAACGCCGCGCATCGCCGGCGCGCGATGCGATGCTCACGACCCGTGAATGAACCGACCGCGTCCGGGCGACGCCACCATGGCGTGACGAGCGGGCGTCTCAGCCCCGGGCGCGCGCCCCCCAGGGCGTGACGCGGATCGCCAGCGCGGTGCTCAGCCCGTACAGCACCATCGCCGCGCCGACCAGCGCGAAGAACTGCCAGGCCGGTGCCTGCCGCGACGCGAGCCAGAAGCCGACGGCGGCGACCAGCGCCAGCCGCACCGTCGAGGCTAGCACCGGGCCGCCGATCCGGCCGGCGCCTTGCGCGGCGAAGTACAAGGTCAGGCCCATCCCGAAGAACGCGAATCCCGGCCCGGCCCGGCGCAGGTACTGGCTGGCGAAGTCGAGCACGACCGGATCGCTGGTGAACAGGCTGGACCAGAGGCCGGGAAGCAGCGAGACGACGAGACCGATCACACCGAGGTTGATCGCCGAGACGATCCCCGCGGTCCAGGCGACCTTGCGCGCCCGGGCGACGTCGCCGGCGCCGATCGCCATGCCGACCATCGGCACCGACGCGACGCCGATGCCGAACGCGAACGGGATCAGCATGAACTCGAGCCGCTGGCCGATGCCGTAGCCGGCCAGTTGCTGGATGCCGAGCTGGCCGATGAGGCCGGTCAGGATCAGCACCGTCATCACCGACTGCAGCGGCGACAGGCAGGCGACCGCGCCGACCTTCAGGATGTCGGCGAACAGCGCCTTGCTCAGCGGCGTGCCGCGCAGGCGCAGCGTCAAGCGCCCTTGGCCGCTCATCAGGTACCAGAAAAAGAACGCCACGCCCGCCGCCATCGACAGGATCTGCCCGGCCGCGATCCCCGGCATGCCGAAGCCGGCGAAATCACCGATGCCCAGGCCCAGCACGCCGCCGACGACGACCTGCATCGCCGACATCAGCAGAATCGTCACCGACGGCACCTTCATGTTGCCGGTGCCGCGCAGCACCGAGGCCAGCGTATTGCTCAGCCACACCAGCGTCGCGCCCGAGAACAGCACGGCCGCATAGCCGACCGCCAATTCGAGCACGGCTCCGCGCCCGCCCAGCAACCGGTACAGCGCGGGCCCGGCCAGCAGGAAGATCGCCGAATACAGGATGCCGATCAGCGCGCCGATGACCACCGCGTGCAGGGCCGCGGCGTTGGCGCGATCGACGTCGCCGCTGCCGAGCGCGCGGCTGACCGACGAGGACACGCCGCCGCCCATCGCGCCGCCGGACATCATCGCGGTCAGCATGTTGAACGGGAACACCAGCGCCATCGCCGCCAGCGGCGATACGCCGAGGCGTCCGACGTAGTAGGTTTCGGCCACGCCGACGACGACCGCCATCGTCATCGCCAGCACGTTCGGAATCGCCAGCCGCAGCAGCGTCGGCAGCACCGGTCCGCGCAGCAGCGGATGCTCGCCGCCGGGCGCCGCGGGGCGGGCCGCCGTCCGCTCGGCCGGGCGCGCTCCGCCCCGTCCGGCATCGGTCGGCGGCAGGCCCGGCTCGCCGGCGGGCGCCGCGCCGGGGGACAATACGGACGGAACGGATTCGGAAGCGTTCATCGATGGGTCTCGCTACGGCCAGAGGCTCGTCGGGGCGGGTTTTCCTGAATTGTACCTACAACTATTGCAGATACAATATAAACGATGAACATCCCTGTTGTCCAAGCTCGCGGCTGCACGAACTTCCGTCTGCGACAGTTGTCGCGGCTGGTGACGCGTTTCTACGACGGCGAGTTCGCCCGGGTCGAGCTGAAGGGCACGCAGTTCTCGGCGCTCGCGTGCATCGCCCAGGCCCAGCCCGTGCGTCCCGGCGACCTGTCGCGGATGATGGGCATGGACGCGTCGACGCTGACGCGCAACCTGCGCGTGCTGATCGACCACGGCTGGGTCGAGCTCGGGCCCGGACCGGACGCGCGCAGCCGGATGATCTCGCTGACCGATGCCGGCCAGCGCAAGCTGGCCGAGGCGCGCGTCTGCTGGAAGCGGGCGCAGCGGGGCCTGAACACGCTGCTCGGCGCCGAAGAGATCGCCGCATTGCACGCGCTGCTCGATCACGGCCTGGCGGCGCTGACCGCGCACGTCGGCCATGACGACGGCGGCGAACCCGTCCGCGAGGCGGACGCTTAGTTCACCGCCGGACGGGCGTCGTCGCCGACCGCCTTCGCCGGCTCCCGTCACCCAGTCCGTCCGGCGGCGCCTGCCGGCGCCCGCCCTTCGTGCCCTCGCCTTTCGCCCCCTTTCCCGCGCTCAGCCGCCGCGGCGCGGCGCGCGCCGCAGGTCGAGCGTGCGCGGATAGTCGGGATTGCGCCCCTCGGCGGCGACCTGCATCGGCCCCGGCGTATGGCCGTGGTCCCAGAACCGCGCGAAGCGCCGGCCCTCGGCCTCGTTCGCGTTGACCGGGAAGGTGTCGAAGTTGCGTCCGCCCGGATGCGACACGTGGTAAGTGCAGCCGCCGATCGAGCGGCCGCTCCAGTCGTCGACGACGTCGAACACCAGCGGCGAATGGACGCCGATCGTCGGATGCAGCGCCGACGGCGGCGCCCACGCGCGGTAGCGGACGCCGGCGATGAACTCGCCCGGCACGCCGGTCGAGGTCAGCGGCAGCGGACGGCCGTTGCAGACGACCTGGTGACGGCCGTCGGTCATGTTGCGCACGCGCACCTGCAGGCGCTCGACCGACGAATCGACGTAGCGCGACGTGCCGCTCTGCGAGACCTGCTCGCCGAGCACGTGCCAGGGCTCGATCGCCTGGCGCAGCTCGACCTCGATGCCCTGGTAGACGACGGTGCCGAAGCGCGGAAAGCGGAACTCGAGGAAAGGCGCGACCCACGCGAAGTCGAACGGGTAACCCCAGCGGCGCAGATCGTCGACGACGTCGCGCATGTCCTCGGCCACGTAGTGCGGCAAAAGGAAGCGGTCGTGCAGCTCGGTCCCCCAGCGGATCAGGCGCTGCGAATGCGGCTGCTGCCAGAAGCGGGCGACCAGCGCGCGCAGCAGCAGCGTCTGCAGCAGGCTCATCTGCGGATGCGGCGGCATCTCGAAGCCGCGGAACTCCAGCAGGCCGAGCCGGCCCGTCGGTCCGTCCGGCGAGTACAGCTTGTCGATGCAGAACTCGGCGCGATGCGTGTTGCCCGACAGATCGACGAGCAGGTTGCGCAGCAGCCGGTCGATCAGCCAGGGCCGCAGGCTGTTCTCGCCGGGCCGCAGGCGCTCGAGCATCTGCTCGAACGCGATCTCCAGCTCGTACAGGCTCTCGTGGCGCGCTTCGTCGACGCGCGGCGCCTGGCTGGTGGGGCCAATGAACATCCCCGAGAACAGGTACGACAGCGCCGGATGGTTCTGCCAGTACGTGATCAGGCTCATCAGCAGGTCGGGCCGGCGCAGGCACGGGCTGTCGGCCGGCGTGCGTCCGCCGATCACCACGTGGTTGCCGCCGCCGGTGCCCGCGTGCTTGCCGTCGAGCATGAACTTCTCGGTGCCCAGCCGGGTCAGGCGCGCCTCCTCGTACAGCACCGTCGTGTTCTCGACCAGCTCGCGCCACGACGCGGACGGATGGATGTTGACCTCGATCACGCCCGGATCGGGCGTGACCTTCAGCTCGCGCACGCGCTCGTCGGCCGGCGGTCCATAACCCTCGACGCGCAGCCGGATGCCGAGCGCGCTCGCCGAGTCCTCGACCGCCGACAGCAGGTCGACGTATTCCTCGAGCAGCGTCATCGGCGGCATGAACACGTGCAGCACGCCCTCGCGCACCTGCACGCACAACGCGGTGTGCACGATCTCCTTCGGATCGTAGTCGCGTTTTTCTAGGTTCGAGACGGCCTGCGCGCGGCGGCGCCGGCCGGTCTCGGGCAGCGCGTGCCCGGCCTCGAACGGATCGCGCGCGAACGCCGGCTCCTGGTCCTCGGGCGCGACCCAGGGCAGCGAGGCCAGCGGCAGCCGAAGGCCCATCGGCGAGTCGCCGCCGATCAGGAACAGGCGCTCGCGCCGCAGCGGCCACGGCGACGAGCGCCAGCCGATGACCTGATCGGCGCCCGGCCGCCAACTGGCGTGCGAAGGCTTGATCGGCAGCACGTAGCCGACGACCTCGCCGAGCCCGGTCTCGATCAGCCGGGCGATCCGCCGGCGCTCGTCGGCCTCGCCCAGCCGGTGCGCGAGCACGTCGAAGTTGCTCGGCCACGACTGCTCGTGCTCGATCGCCTGCATCACGTCTTCATGGGCGGGAATCACGAAGTCGGTCGACAGGCCGAGCTGCCCGGCCAGCTCGTCGATGAAGCGCCGCGCCGCGCCGCCGTCGACGCGCTCGGCCGGGTCGAGCGGCCCGTCATCGGCGAACCGGCCCAGGTCGCGCCACAGCGGCTGACCGTCGCTGCGCCAGTAGCAGCCGAGCGACCAGCGCGGCAGCGGTTCGCCCGGATACCACTTGCCCTGGCCGTAGTGCAGCAGCGCGCCCGGCGCGAAGCGCTTCTGCAGCCGCAGCAGCAGCTCGCCGGCCAGCTTGCGCTTGGCCGGCGACATCGCCGTCGTGTTCCATTCGTCGCCCTCCATGTCGTCGATCGACACGAAGGTCGGCTCGCCGCCCATCGTCAGGCGCACGTCGCCGGCCCGCAGGTCGGCGTCGACCTGCTCGCCGAGCGCGACGATCGCCTGCCACTGCGCGTCGGTATAAGGACGCGTCACGCGCGGATCCTCGTGGATCCGCGACACCGACATCGAGAAGTCGAAATGCGCCTCGCAGGGCTCGGTCGCGCCGATCACCGGCGCCGCCGACGCGGGCACGGCCGTGCACGACAACGGGATGTGCCCCTCGCCGGTCAGCAGTCCCGAGGTCGGATCCAGCCCGATCCAGCCGGCGCCCGGCACATAGACCTCGGCCCAGGCGTGCAGATCGGTGAAGTCCTTGTCGGTGCCCGAGGGTCCGTCCAGCGCCTTGACGTCGGCCGTCAACTGGATCAGGTAGCCGGACGCGAAGCGCGCGGCCAGGCCCATGTGGCGCAGCAGGTTGACCAGCAACCAGCCCGAATCGCGGCACGACCCGAGCGCCAGCTCCAGCGTCTGGTCCGGCACCTGCACGCCGGGCTCCATCCGCACGATGTAGCCGACGTGGCGCTGGACCCGCTGGTTCAGCCAGACCAGGAAATCGACGGTGTTCATCGCGCCGAGCGTCGCCAGCTCGCCGCGCATCGCCTCGAGGAACGCGGCGACCCGCGGGCCGGCCGGTTCGGGCGTCAGATACGGCAGCAACTCGCCGCGCAGCAGGTCCGGGTAAGCGAACGGGAAGGTCTGCGCGTACTCTTCGATGAAGAAGTCGAACGGATTGATCACCGTCATGTCGGCGATCAGGTCGACCGTGATGCTCAGGTGGTCGCTGCGCTCGGGAAAGACGATGCGCGCCAGCCAGTTGCCGTACGCGTCCTGCTGCCAGTTGATGAAGTGATTGGACGGCTCGATGCGCAGCGAATAACCGCTGACCGGCGTGCGCGCGTGCGCGCACGGACGCAGCCGGATCTCATGCGGCCACAGCTTGACGTGACGGTCGAAACGGTAATGCGTCTGGTGATTCAGGGCGACCCGGATTGTCATGCAATGGTTCCATTCGATGGCCGGCGCGCGCGGGCCGGCGCGGACGCACGGCGTCGGCCCGCTTCGGGCCGGCACCGCGGCCTCACTCGTCGGCCGGCCAGAAAAAGCGGCTGTTGATCGCGTTGCCGATCTCGTTGATCTTCGTCAGCACGCTGGTCAGGTACTCGTGCAGGCCCTGCGCGAAGATGTCGTCGATGCTGCCGAAGCGCAGCTCGGCATCGAGCATCCCGCAGCGACGCTGCAGCAGCGAGGTCGCCGCCGGATCGAGCAGTTGCACGAGCCGGTTGACCTCGCCGAAGCAATGACGCAGCGAGCGCGGCATCGTGTCGGACAGGATCAGCATCTCGGCGACCCGGCGCGGCGTGATCACGTCGCGGTAGACCTTGCGATAAGCCTCGAAGCCGCTGACCGATCGCAGCAGCGCGCCCCACTGGTAATAGTCGGCGGCTCCGCCGACGTCGGCCAGGCTGGGCAGCAGCACGTGGTACTTGACGTCGAGGATCCGGGCGGTGTTGTCGGTCCGTTCGAGGAAGGTCCCCATCCGCAGGAAACGGAAGCCCTCGTCCTGCAGCATCGTGCCCAGCGTGATGCCGCGCGACAGATGCGAGCGCTCCTTGACCCACTCGAAGAAATCCGGCGCGGTGCTGACCGTCAAACCCCGCGCCGCGTGGTTGCGGATCTCGAGCCAAGTATGGTTAAGCGCCTCCCACATCTCCGAGCTGATCGTGCCGCGCACGGCCCGCGCGTTCTCGCGCGCGGTGCGCAGGCAGTTGACGATGCCCGACGGGTTGGTCTCGTCGATCGACATGAAGTGGATGACGTTCTCGGCGTTGACGAACTCGTGCCGCTTCAGGAACTCGGTGTACATGCCGCTGATGCTGAGCATCGCGCCCCACTCCTGGAACGGCTGGGCGGTCGACTGCTTGAGCAGCGACATCCGGTGCGTGACGTCGAGCATCCGGGCGGTGTTCTCGGCGCGCTCCATGCTGCGCGCCATCCAGAACAGGTGATCGGCGGTACTGGAGAGCATCATGTCAGTTCTCCAGGATCCAGGTGTCCTTGGTCCCGCCGCCCTGCGACGAGTTGACCACCAGCGAGCCTTCGCGCAGCGCCACGCGCGTCAGCCCGCCGGGGACCATCTTGACGTCCTTGCCGGACAGCACGAACGGACGCAGGTCGACGTGGCGCGGCGCGACGCCGCTGTCGACGAAGGTCGGGCAGGTCGACAGCGACAGCGTGGTCTGGGCGATGTAGTTACCCGGGTGCGCGAGGATCTTTTCTCGGAACAACGCGATCTCTTCCTTGGTGGCGGTCGGCCCGATCAGCATGCCGTAGCCGCCGGAACCGTGGACTTCCTTGACGACCAGCTCGGGCAGGCGCGCCAGCACCTCCTTCAAGTCGCCGGGCTTGCTCAACTCCCAGGTCGGAACGTTCGACAGGATCGGCTCCTCGTTGAAGTAGAAACGGATCATGTCGGGTACGTGCACGTACATCGCCTTGTCGTCGGCCACGCCCGTGCCGACCGCGTTGGCCAGCGTGACGCCGCCGGCGCGATACGCGTTCATCAAGCCCGGCACGCCCAGCATCGAGTCCTTGCGGAACGCCAGCGGATCGATGAAGTCGTCGTCGATCCGGCGATAGATGACGTCGACGCGGCTCGGGCCCATCGTCGTGCGCATGTAGACGGTGTCGTCGCGCACGAACAGGTCGGTGCCCTCGACGAGCTGGACCCCCATCTGCTGCGCGAGGAACGCGTGCTCGAAGTACGCGCTGTTGTATTGCCCGGGCGTCAGCACGACGACGTTCGGATCGCCGCCGGCGCCCGGCGCGACGGCGCGCAGGTTCTCGAGCAGCAGATCCGGGTAGTGCTCGACCGGCGCGATCCGCAGCCGCTCGAACAGCTCGGGCACCAGCCGCATCATCATCTTGCGGTCTTCGATCATGTACGACACGCCCGAGGGCGTGCGCAGGTTGTCCTCGAGCACGTAGTACTGGCCCTCGTCGGCGCGCACCAGATCGACGCCGGCGATGTGCGCGTAGATGCGGCCCGGCACGTCGACGCCGGCCATCTCGGGGCGGAACTGCGCGTTCTTCAGCACCTTTTCGGGCGGGATCGTACCGGCCTTCAGGATTTCCTGGTCGTGATAGACGTCGTGCAGGAAGGCGTTCAGCGCCTTGACCCGCTGGCGCAGGCCGGCCGAGATCCGCTCCCACTCGTGGGACGGAATGATGCGCGGCACCAGATCGAACGGAATCAGCCTTTCGTTGCCGGCGTCCTCGCCATAGACGGTGAACGTGATGCCGACGCGATGGAACGCCAGGTCCGCCTCGGCCCGCTTGCGCGCGACGACTTCGGCGGGGGTCGCATCCATCCAGCGGGCGAACTCCTCATAGTGCGGCCTCGGCGCGCCGGGTGCCGAGTACATCTCGTCATAGAAATTCTTGCTCATGGATCCCTGCCATTGCCTCCGAAGCGAACCGTCGCGATACCGTCACGCCACGGGTTCACTGCATATCCCGTGCCAACGGGAGGTCAGCCGGCACGCACCAAACAGGCGCGCCACCGCCGTGCGACCGGATGGTGCGACGTCGGCGGACGGCAGCCCACGACTGGCGAACGCGTCCGGGAATCGATCGATCAGGGATCGATTACGCGCGCGTTTTCGGCGGCAGGCAAGGCCGGCGGCAAAAAACAAGGAAAATCGGGAAGCAAAGCGAGATGGCCAGGCCGCGTTCCCGCAGTACGCGGGAATGGCACCTTCCTGGTGCGATCGCCGTGCTTCAGGCGGATCCGGTCAGGCGAACGAATCCGGCACGGGCACCGGCATCGTCAGCAGGACCTGCGCGAAGGCCTTGGCCAGGTTGTCGGTGCGCAGCGAGGTGACGCCGCCGCCGCCGAGCGCGTCGTGCAGCACGAAGTTGACGGCGTCGAAGCCCGGCAGGTCGAAGCGCTCGACCCGGCTGGGACCGCAGTGCGCGAAGTATTCGGCGACGCGCTCGGCCGTGACCCAGCGCAGGATCAGCGGCAGATAGTCGGGCCGCCGCGCGATCAGGCCGATGTTGGCCTTGTCGCCCTTGTCGCCCGAACGCCCGAACGCCAGCGCGATCAGCGGCACGGTGCGCGCGCCCTCGGGCATCGCCGCCAGCGGCTCGACCTCGTACCGGATCGCCGGCGGCAGATCGGGCGCGCGCGCATCGCCGGCCGCGATCGCCACGTCCCGCGAATCGCCGTCGACGTCGATCCGCACCGGCACGCTGCCCTTGTCGTACAGGAACGAGAACAGCCGGATGACCGGCGACGGCGCGGGCCGCCCGCTGACCAGGCCGGTCGTGCCCGGCGCCATCGACGTGCCGGGCGCGACGAACTCGCGCGCGAACAGCGCCAGGCTCTCCTTCGAGCGGCTCTTGACCGCCATCTTCAGCACGACCTCGCGCGAGACCGGATTGGCGTGAGCGCCGAACATGTCCTCGGCGCCGACCACCTCGATCCGCGTCTCGGTGTAGCCGGGCAGGCCCTGCTGCGCGAGCATCTTCGCGGTGCGGGCCAGGATCGCCTCGCCGGTGCGCCGGGCCTTGGCCGCGGCCCGCTCGCCGCCGACGACCAGGATCGCCGTGTTCTTGTAGCCGTCCATGTAGGTCGTGCTGACCTTGTACGTCGGCGTCGGCGGCCGTCCGCGCGCGCCGCTGACGCGCACCCGCTGCTCGCCGACCGATTCGAAGCGCACCTGCGTGAAGTCGCAGGTGACGTCCGGCATCAGGTAAGCGCGCGGATCGCCGATCTCGTACAGCAACTGCTCGGCCACGCTGGCCGGCTCGACGAGCCCGCCGGTGCCCGCCGGCTTGCCGATGACGAAGCTGCCGTCGGCGCTGGCCTCCAGGATCGGCGAGCCGATGTTCTCCCAGTCGGGCACCCGGTCCCAATCGGTGAACAGCCCGCCGGTGCACTGCGCGCCGCACTCGATCAGGTGGCCGGCCAGCGAGCCCTGCGCGAGCCGGTCCCAGTCGTCGGCCGCCCATTGGAACTCGTGCAGCAGCACGCCCAGCGTGACCGCCGAATCGACGCAGCGCCCGGTGATGACGACCTCGCAGCCGGCGTCGAGCGCCTCGGCGATCGGCGTCGCGCCCAGGTAGGCGTTGATGCTCAGCGGCTTGGCCGGAAACGCGCTGCCGTCGAACATCTCGGTGATGCCCGCGGCCCGCAGCGCGTCGGACTGCGCGAGCAGGTCGTCGCCGAGCACGACGCCGATCTTCAGCGGCACGCCCAGCTCGTCGGCGACCCGGCGCAATGCGTCGCGGCAGGCCAGCGGATTGACGCCGCCGGCATTGGCGACGACCTTGACGCCCAGGCGCTTCAACTCCGGCAGCAACTGCCGCATCGTGATCTGCACGAAATCGACGGCGTAGCCGGCCTGCGGATCGCGCGCGCGCTGGCCGGTCATGATCGACATCGTGACCTCGGCCAGGTAATCGAACACCAGATAGTCGACCTGCCCGGACGCCAGCAGTTGCGGCGCCGACATCGACGTGTCGCCCCAGAATCCCGATGCGCCACCGATCCTGACGATGCGTTCCTTCATGATTGCCTCCTTGTCCTCGTTCGAGCGCGGCGATCGGTCCTCGCCGCGCGCCCCTGCGTCATTTGGCCAGCAGATCGAGGCGACGCTCGACGCGCTCGAGCCGCCGGGCCAGCTCGTCGTTGGCCCCCTGACGCGATCGGTCACCCCATCCATCGAGGAACTGCGCGGCGATCTCGCGCGCCAGCTTCGACGGATCGAGCCGGCGCCCGCGGCCCAGGCGCGTCGAGCCGACGTGCTCGAGGCCGCCGAACAGCAGGTCGCGGGCGACGGCGACGTCCAGGTCGGCTCGCAGCTCGCCCCGGTCGATGCCGTCCTCGATCGTCCGGATCAGGAACTGGCTGTAGCGCCGGTTCAATCCGTGCAGCTTCGAGCCTGCT
>JASGFT010000047.1:0-29938 GCA_047605425.1 Burkholderiaceae bacterium
TTCCAATGGAAGGCCTTCGATCTCGATCTCGTCTGATCGTCATCTGTTTGGTGAAACGGAGTACTAGAGCGACTGGCAGCGCGTCGCCAGCGCGCGCAGGCAGTCGGCGTCGTGCGTGGCCACGATCATCGGCAAGCCGGTCCGGTCCAGCAACTCGATCAGGCCGGCGCGCGCCGCGTCGTCCAGCCCGGTCGTCGGCTCGTCCAGCAGCAGCACGCGCGGTGTCATCGCCAGCACGCCGGCCAGCGCGACGCGCCGCTGCTCGCCGCCCGACAACTGATGGACCGGGCGCGCGGCCAGGGCCTCGATGTCGAGCCGGCGAAGCTGCTCGAGCGCGATCCGCCGCGCCTCGGCCCGCGACGCCCCCTGGTTCAACGGCCCGAACGCCACGTCCTCGGCGACGGTCGGCCCGAACAACTGGTCGACCGGATCCTGGAACAGCAAGCCCAGCGGCCCGCGCTGGCGCGCGAAGTCGCGCTCGGACCGGCAGCGCTGCCCCAGGATCGTCAAGCTGCCGGCCGCGCACGGTACGAAGCCGAGCAGCGCGTGCAGCAGCGTGGTCTTGCCGGCGCCGCTGGCCCCGGTCACGAACAGCCGCTCGCCCGGTTCGAGCACCAGATCGATGCCGTCCAGCACCATGCGGCCGGCGCGCGCGACGCGCAGGCCGGTCGCCTCGATCAGGCGCTCGGTCACGATCGGCCGCGCCCCGGACCGCGCATCGGCCGGCGCCGGCCAGCCCCGTGCCCTTAGCGCCATGTCGACGCGCTCGGCGCGGACGATCGCGTGGACCAGCACCAGCGCGACCTGGTGGGCGATGACGGCGAAGGTCCTGGCGCTCGCCGTCGCGCGAAAGCCGCGGGCGCGCATCGCCCGATCGATTCGCCTGCGCGTCTCGTCGAGCACGCCCAGATAGCGCACGGTCAGCCACAGCAGCCGCGACAACCGCGGCGGCAGGCCCAGGCCCGACGCCGCGCGGGCGATCCCGAACGCGTCGAGCCCGGTCAGCAGCGCCGTGCAGTACACCGCGATCGCGTTGATCCGCAGGCTCAATCGGGTCGCCTGCGCGATGCCGGCCGGGTCCCAGCGCAAACCGCCGCCTTCCCAGGACCAAGGCAGCACGAGCCAGATCATCAGCACGAAAGCGTTGACGCCGGCGATCCGGCGCCAGGCCGCCCGCAGCTCGTTGCGGCCGGTGTCGTGTCCAATGTCGCGCTCGATGTCACGTCCGGCATCGCGTTCGAGCGCCAGCCGCACCATCAGCAGCAGCAGGCCCGCGCCGAGCAGCGCCGACAGCGCAACCAGCGAATCGAGCCGGGCGATCAGCACGCTCGCGCCGACGGCCAGCGCCAGCCGCCAGCGGGGTTCGATCGTCATCCGTTCGGCGCGGGCGCGGGCGCCAGCGCCTGCGGCGCCATCCTCGCCAGCAGCGACAGCGTCAAGGCGCTGATCACCGCGTCGACGACGAAGACCGGCAGGTGGGCGACGACGAACAGCTGCACGAGCCGCATGAACAGGCTGCCGCCGCTGGCGGCCAGTGCCGCGCTGGCCAGCAGCGCCGCGCCGCCGACCCCGATCAGCCCGCATCCGGCGCCGGCGGCGATCAGGCGCCCTCGCGACGCGGGCAAGCCGTCCTCGCCGACGCCCACCAACGGACGCAGCAGGCCGTGCGCGAGCAGCGCCGGCACCGCCATGATCAACAGGTTGGCGCCGAGCACCGTGAACCCGCCGAACGAGAACAGCGCGGCCTGCAGCAGCAGCGCGACGAAGAACACCGGAAACACCGACCAGCCGAGCAGCAGCCCGGCCAGCCCGTTGAGCACCAGATGCACGCTGCCGACGCCGACCGGCACGTGGATCGTGCTGGCGACGAAGAACGCCGCGCCGAGCAGCGCCGCCAGCGGCAGTTGCGCTTCGGTCAGCCGCCGCAACCCAATGACGAGCCCTCCGGCCGCCAGCGCCGACGTCGCCGCCAGCACGGGCACGCTCAATACGCCTTCGGCCAGATGCATGTCAGCGTCCGCGCCGCGCGAGCCACCAGGCCGCGGCACCGGCCACGCCGACCAGGTAGCCGATGCCGCCCAGGATGTCGCGCAGCCGGAGCTGGCGATCGAGCCGCGCGATGTCCTCGCGGACCAGGCTCAGCATCTGCCGCGCCGCATCGGCGTCGGCGGTCGCCGACGGCGATGGCGCGCATCCTTGCCCGGCGCTTTGCCCTGCGTTTTGTCCGGCGTTTTGTCCGGTGCCCGTGACGGCGCCGTGGTCGGCCGGCGCGGCACCCGCCCTGCCGAACGACGGCACGACGGCGGCGAGCGCCTCGGCGCGATGCCCTTCCTCGCCCTCGACGACGACGCGCAGCGGACGCTCGTCGGCCGGGACCGCCAGGCGGAAGCGCCCTTCGCCGTCGGTCATGCCGGTCGTCAGCGGCGCCGCGCCGGCGTCCTGTCCAGCGAAGACCTCGACCGCCACGTTGCCCGCTGGCGTCTGGTCGCTGTATCGCGCGAGCCCCGTCACCTCGGCGCCGGTGCGCTGCGCGACCACGTCCAGGCCGTGCGCCGATGCCGCACCGGCGAGGCCGCCCAGCACCAACGCCAGCGCCAGGACCGGCGGCGCGCAGGAACGGACACGGAAGCCGGCGCGAGGCCGGACGCCCGCGGCGAGCGAGGAGTGAATGCGGGACATCCCGACAGTTTATTACGATCCGCCGAAACTTATGAAGATCGCGCCGGCCGCCTTCGCTCAGCGCGCGTCGAACACCAGGCTGTACTCGATGCTGCGCTCGGTCATCTTCGGGTCGCCGACGACGGCGACACGCTGCCCGGCCCACAGGCGATTGGTCCCGGCGCGCGGCGTCACCGTCGCGACGCCGTCCGGACCGGTGACCGCGTCGCGCCCTTCCTCGCCGAACGCCAGCGCGATCCCGGCCGCCGGCTGTCCGGCTATCGTCACGCGCACGGCCATCGGCTCGCCCGCGCGCGGCTCGCTCGCCGCCACCGGCGTCACCTCGAACGGCTGTCCGACCGGCCGGGCGACGTTGGCCGACCAACCGGCGATGAACTTGTGGTACTTGAGCGCCTGCACGCCGCTGACCGCGCCCGGCAGTTCCGACATCGGCACGTTGCGGCTCTTTCCGTCGGCGCCCTTGCTCCAGTAGCCGTTGTCGAAGCTGGCGGCCAGCAGCACCGCGCCGGCCGCCGACACCTGCACGCCCTGCTCGCCCGGCAGATCGCGCCGATCCACGCGCAGCGCCCGCCCGCCGGCGTCCCATGCCTGGATCGGCCCGACCTTGGCCGCAGGATAAGGCTCGGTCCTGCCCTCGTGCCCGCCGAACAACACGCGGTACTGCCCGGCCGCGCCCGCCGGCTCCAGCCACATCGTATGCGCGGCCGCCTCCGGCAGGCCGACAAGCGTCCACACCGCCATCACCGCTGCCGCTGCCGCTGCCACGTAGCTTCGCTGCTTCATGATTCCCTTCTGTTGCCGGGCCCCCGCCGCAGCGCCTCAGCGCGACGCCGCGTCCCGCGAGTATTCGGCCCAGGCCGTCTGCCCATAGCGGTTGGCGTACGCGGCGCCTGCGTAGCGCAGCCGGCGCAGGCAGCGCACCAATGCGCCGCGCCTCGGTTCGGTGACCGTGATCCGGCACCGCCAGCCGGGCGGCGCCAGGTGCTCGAGGAACTTGCGGGCCTCCTCGATGTTGAAGAACCACTTATGGCGATCGACCGGCGCCTTCAGCGGCAGCCCATAGTGCGCGATCGAGCCGGTGCCGCGCGCGATCTTCATCCGCGCGTCGCGCCAGGCGTTGGGCAGCGAGATCAGCACGTGCGACGACGCCACGCGGAACAGGTCCGACGCGAGCGCGTACAGGTTGTTCAAGTGCTCGAGCACCTCGATGCAGATCACCGTATCGAACGCGCCGTCATCGAACGGCAGCCGATCGATCTGCTCGAGGTTCAGGCGGATGTCCGGGTCGCCGACGAAATCGACACCCGTGTACCGGTCCGTGCCGATGAAGCGCCGCATCGGCGCTTGGTAGCAACCAACGTCCAGCACCTTGCCGGCGGCGAACAACGGTGAGAAATGCTCGAACAGCCACCGCGTGCGCTGCTCGCGTTGACCGAACAACGGGGCCTGGATGATGTCCATACGCGCCACTTTAACCCGGCCGGCGCCGCTGGCCGCGGCCAGCCCCGCCCGTCATCCGCCGCCGCGCCCGGACTCATCCCCGCGCCGGGCCGCCTCGATCGCGGCGACGTCGATCCGGGTCATCGTCATCATCGCCTCGAACGCGCGTCGGGCCTCGTCGCCGCCGGCCGCCATCGCCTCGCTCAGGACCCGCGGCGTGATCTGCCACGACAGCCCCCATCGATCCCGGCACCAGCCGCAGACGCTCTCCTGGCCGCCGTTGCCGACGATCGCGTTCCAGTAGCGATCGGTCTCGGCCTGATCGTCGGTCGCGATCTGGAACGAGAAGGCCTCGCTGTGCTTGAACTCCGGCCCGCCGTTCAGGCCGATGCACGGGATGCCGGCGACCGTGAAATCGACGGTCAGCACGTCCCCGCGCTTGCCCGACGGGTAATCGGCCGGCGCCCGGTGGACGGCGTGGACCTCGCTGTCCGGAAAGGTCGCCGCATAGAAGCGGGCCGCCTCCTCGGCGTCCTTGTCGAACCAAAGGCAGACCGTATTCTTCGCGATCGTCATCGGCGTCTCCTTGATGAACGGATGAATCATATGTGTACTATGTACACATATAGTGAGCGTGTCATCGGCGACCGTCAAGCGAAGAAGCGGTGAAACGGGCGGAGCCGCTACATCGAGCGACCGGGCATTGGCCAGCGCCAAGAGCCGGTCGTGCCGGTCGAAATCGTCGTCCTTGAAGACCGCGCGGATCACGCCATCGCGGCAGCGCTTCGAATCCAGCCACACGGGGTCGCGGCGCCGCTACACTGCAAGGGTCGCGGCAAGCGGCAACCGACGGGCCCGCCCGGGCTCGATCACATCAGCAGAGCGTGCCCGCAGGCGCGCCGAGGGGAGGACAGACCAATGAATGCCGGACAGACACATCATGGCAGTTGCTTTTGCGGCGCGGTGAAGCTCGAGGTCACCGGTACCCCGGTCGGCCAGGGCTACTGTCACTGCGAATCCTGTCGCCACTGGTCCGCGGGACCCGTCAACGCCTTTTCGCTGTGGGCGCCGGATAACGTGAAGGTGACGCAAGGCGCCGAGCTCATCGGCACCTACAACAAGACGCCGGGCAGCTCGCGCAAGTGGTGCACGCAATGCGGAGGGCACCTGATGACCGATCACCCGCAGATGGGGCTCGTGGACGTCTACGCGGCCATCCTGCCGAGCGTCGAGTTCAATCCGGGCCTGCACGTCTTCTACGGCGAGACCAAGCTGCGCATCAAGGACGGCCTGCCGAAGATGCAGGACGTGCCCGCCGAGATGGGTGGCTCGGGCGCGACGCTGCCGGAATAGGCGGCGCCACTGCGCCCGATGGAAGTGGCGACTGGGTCGCCGGCGAGGGGGCGGGCTGCTGTTACCCGCCGCGACTCGACGAGAACCGACTCGATGCGCATCGCGGCCTGTCGTCCGACGTCCCCCTGGTCCGATGCCGATGGGCATCCCCCGATGCGGGGCGCACAATAGACGCTCCCGAACCCCATGAGGAGACGCACGATGTCCCACCACGTCTACAAGTCCGTGGAGCTCACCGGATCGTCCGAAACCAGCATCGAGGACGCGATCCAGACGGCCATCGCGAAAGCGAGCCGTTCGCTTCACAACCTGCATTGGTTCGAGGTCATCGAGACGCGCGGCCACATCGCCGACGGCAAGGTCGCCCACTGGCAGGTGACGCTCAAGGTCGGCTTCACGCTCGATGATTGATTGAACACCGCCCCCCCCCCGAACCGCGTTCTCGAAACCGAGCGCGGTTCACCGCTTCGCGCGCCGACGTTCCCGCGGAAACTCAACCTGGTGGTTGACTGTTTGGCCGCCCCGCTTCAAACTCAACCAAATGGTTGAACATCCGCTCGACACGACCTTCCGCGCGCTGGCGGACCCGACACGCCGGGGAATGCTGGCAAGCCTCGCGCTCGGCGACAAGTCGATCGGCGAATTGGCGCAGCCGTTCTCGATCAGCTTCGCCGGCGCATCCAAGCATGTGAAGGTGCTCGAGGGCGCGGGCTTGATCGTGCGGCGCAAGGTCGGCCGCATGCAAATCTGCCAGCTCCGGCCCGAGCCGCTGGCGCAAGCCGAACTGTGGCTGCGTCAGTGGGAACAGTTCTGGACGATGCGGCTCGACAGGCTCGAGGCGCTGATCGAGGCAGAAAAATCCGGTCGACGAGTCGACCCGCGCCGCTGATGGGGAGGACCGCATGACGAAGGCCGCACCTTTTCTGATGCTCCAGCACGGCAAGGCACGAACGGCGCTGGACCTCCATGTCGCGACCATCCCCGGCAGCCGCATCGTCTCGATCGAGCGCTTCGGCATCTCCTGGCAGGACAACCTCCAATGATCGACATCCAACGCGTCGCCCCGGACACGATCCGGATGGAACGCCTGCTCGACGCGCCGATCGAGACCGTCTGGCGCTGGCTCACCGAGCCCGATCTGCGCGGGCAGTGGTTCGCCGGCGGCCGCATCGACCCGCGCGTGGGCGGCGAGATCGAGCTGGTCTTCGACCACGACGATCTGTCCGACGATGACGTGCCCTACCCCGCCCAATACGCCCAGTACAAGGGCGTGATCGGCCGCGAGCGGATCGTCGAATACGATCCGCCGCGCCGCTTCGCGATAAGCTGGCTCGAAGGCAGGGAAGGCGCGGCGCTGTTCGAGCTGTTCGAAGCCGGCGACCGCACTCGGCTGGTCCTGACCCACAGCGGCATCACCGGCCCCGGTCCGATGGCCAACTTCGGCGGCGGTTGGGACGCGCACCTCGCGGTGCTGGCGGCCCGGCTTGCCGGCCGGCCGGTGCGCGACTTCTGGGCACTGCACGCCGAATCCGAGGCGGCGGTGGCGCGGCAGTTGAACTAGCGCGCCCACCACTGCCCGCGGTCCGCTGCCGCGCGCGCCGTTCCGAAACGCCGGGCACGGCGCGGTTCGGCGCAATCGCGCACAATGGCCACCGCACAATCGAACGAACGAGGAGAGATCGTCCATGGCCAGCGTGCGCGCCGACGCATCGGCGCCGTCGAAGCGCGCGACCGGTCGCCTGTACTACGGGCACTGGATGATCGTCGCGGCGTTCGTCACGCAGTTCGTTTCGGTGGGCGCGCAGAACTACGCGATCGGCTCGTTCATGCTGCCGATGATCGACGAGCTGGGCTGGACGCGCGCCGAGTTCGTGCTGCCGCGCAGCCTCGCGCAGTTCGTGACCGCCTTCACCGGCTTCGTCATCGGCGCGCAGGTCGATCGACGCGGCGCGCGTCCGCTGATGCTGTTCGGCATGGTGGTGCTGGCCCTGTCCTTGTGGGGCCTGTCGCACGCGAGCGCCTGGTGGCAATGGGTGCTGCTGAACGGCGTGGTGCTGACGGTCGGCGCGTCGCTGCTCGGCAACCTGGTCGTCAGCGTGACGCTGGCCAAATGGTTCGTCGAGAAAAGAGGCCAGGCGATCGCCTGGGCGGCGATGGGGATCTCCTTCGGTGGCATCGGCGTGACGCCGCTGATCACCGCCCACATCGACCGATTCGGCTGGCGCAGCGGCTGGCAGGCGATGGCCGTCGCCACCGTGCTGCTGACGCTGCCGGCCGCCCTGGTGATGCGGCGCACGCCCGAGGATCACGGCCTGCATCCGGACGGCAAGACGGCCGAACAGGTCGCCAACGGCGAGGCGCGGCGAGCGCAAGCCGATTACGACGGCTCGCTGACGCGCGCCCAGGCGCTGCGCAGCCGGGCCTTCTACATGCTGGTGCTGGCTTTCGGCCTGTACCAGGTGAACATCCCGGTGATCCTGATCCAGACGGTACCGTTCATCAGCGACGCCGGTTATTCGCGAGGCTGGGCCGCCTGGCTGATCCTGATCGCCTCGATTCCGGCGATGGCGACCAAGCCCGTGTGGGGCTGGCTGATCGACCGGATGAACCCGAAGCCGCTGGCGGCGCTGAGCGCCACGCTGACCGGGCTCGCGATGATGATGATCGTGATCACCGTGCAGCAACGATCGACGACCTGGCAGTCGGTGGCGTTCTTCCTGATGGGAATCGGCTGGGGCGGCATGATCCCGATGCAGGAGGTGATCTGGGCCTCGCACTTCGGACGCCGCCATCTGGGCGCGATCCGCGGCGCGGCGCTGCCGATGGCTTTGGTGATCGGCGCCGTCGGGCCGCTGGCGGTCGCGTACTACCACGACGTGGTCGGCAACTATGACGGCGCGCTGCTGTTCGTCGGCGGCATGGCCATCGTCGGCGCGGTGGTGATCCTGGCCTTGCCGAAGAGCCGCATCGGGCGCTGAGACCGGCCGGCTCGACGCCTTCGTTTCCGGCCCCGCGCCCGCCGGCAGCAACGCGAGCCCGATACCGGACTTGGCCGCGATGAGCTGGTTGACGAGGCTGCTGGTCCGGTAGACGAACGCGTCCGACGGCAACGTCCGCGCCAACCAATCGGCTGCCTCGATCCCCGCCGCGCTCTGCTCCCATCCGATCAGCGCATGGCCGGCGACGGCGTCCTGCGTCGGCAGCGAGCCGCCATGAGCGTCGAGATAAGCCGGCGACGCATACAGCGCCCACGCGATATCGGCGAGCCCGCTGCCCCACGGATCGCCTTCCTTCGGCCGTATCGGTCGCCACGCGATATCGGCCTCCCGACGCGACAGGTTTAGTACGTGGTTATCGACGGTCAGCTCGACGACGATGCCGGGATGGGCTCGCCTGGACGCGGCCGGATGCGCGGTAAGCCGGCCATAAGCGAGCGTTTCGGAAGACGTGGCGCGCGGCCGCCCGCACGGACGGACACCGAGACGGGTTTCAACGCCTTCAGCGAGACGCCGCACGTCACCGAAAGCGGATCGATGTCGCCCGATTTGCCGGTATAGCCCTGATCGTCATCGGAATCACCGCGTTGAAACTCGCGCCGGCGTGACGAATGTCACGCATTCGGCGGGCCCTCCGGTACGATCATTTCAACAAGCCGCCCGGTAATCTTTCGGGGCAGCATTCGATCCGCATCAACCATCAATGGCAGTCGTCCTTAACGCCGGCAAGGGTAGCCTACACCACTGCCGTGTCCGATCGCCTCGTGGCCAGCCGCGGGGTTAGGAGATTAGCCGCAGGGCCCGGAGCTAATCGACCGTGCGAGCGAGCCTCCCCGTACCGGCCCCGGATCGACTCGCCTGTCCCGGCAGACCAGTCGGCCTACCAACTCAACAAGCGCGGCGAGGAAATCGACTCGCTCAATGGATGCGTCATCGAGGAGTCGGAATGTCGGAATGTTGTACGTCGAGGACGGCACGATCGCGCCGGTCGAGGTCATGGCGCGATCACACGACGAGCGCGACCCGTCTCCGGGACGGCATGACCCTTGCAATGCTATTCGACTGCGCTGGTGCGAATCGGCCTGGCGATGGACCCACCGACGGAGATGACGAATGACCTGGCTGCACTGGGCCCTTATCTGCATCATCTGGCTGCTGGCCGTGCTGCTCATTGGCGCATTTCTCGGTTTCGACCGGGCCGACGAGGACGAAGGGGACGAAGGGGACGAAGGGAACGAAGGAGCGGAGGTTTCTCGTGGAAGGAACGCCCCGGAACCACGCGCGCGCCACAGGCCGGCCGTTCCCGCAAGCGTGTCGGCCAGAATGGCCCGGCGGTGGCGCGAACGCGTCGCTGGAGCAGCCTGGTGGCACCGGCGCCTCGAGGCGCGGCGCGGCCGGCGTCGATGACGGCGTCTAGCGGTTCGTGGGAGAGGGGCCGTCACACCTCCGCGCCAGATCTACGTTTCCGGGCGATTCATGGGTTTCGTACCCGCTCTCGTACCCGTTCATTTCGTCGCCGCGTCAGCCCCAGCATCCAGATCGCTCCGCGCGCCGCGAGCGCGGCTTCCGGCTCGAGTTCTGCCTATCGATGCGGGCGCCGCTTGCCCGTCGCGATCGACCGGTCAGCGCGATTGACACTCGGTGACCGCCGGCCTATGCTGGGATTCCCCTGAAAAAGGGGTCGGGATTGGCGTCCCGAAGCACTCGCGGCAAGAGCCGCGTCGACTGTTCAGTCCGCGGCTTCTTTGTTTGCCGGGCCCCGGTGTCGTTCAATGGCGGCCCTGGCGGGGAGTCGAAAGACTCGCCGGTTCCGTCCGCGGGTGCCCGGTACGCCAACCCGTCAGGGCTGCCGCCTCGATTGGCGTCGATGTGGCAGCTAACACTGCACCCACGGAGGCCATCATGGCTAGTCAAAACCTGCCCGCCGAAGGCGTCGTTAGTAGCGACACCACCACCAATACCCTCAACTTCGAGACTCGCAGCATCCGCAGCCGTGATGACCTGTCCTTCACCAAGCGGGACGCCGATGGCCGGCTGATCAACTGGTTCATGCCCAGCCGTGAGAACGACTGGCATGAGCACTATGGGATCGGAGAAATCTGGTTTTGCGAGCTCGTCGAGCTGGCCCGGCACAACCCGGAAGAGGCGTACCACGCCATGCGCTTTGCTGGCCAGGCGATGGTGCGCTATTGGAACTACGGACACCCGGACGGCTTCTACGACCGGATGGCGCGGTGGGCGCTGGCGGCCATTCTGGCGAATCCGACCGAGCCGCAACTCCCCTTCGATCTGCCTTGCCTCGGCATCCCGCCGCGTGAGGGCATGGGCTTCCACCTGGCGGCGGCCGCGCCTCGCAAGCCCCTGACGCCTGCCGAGCAAGACGCCATTGACAAGCAGGCATGGCAAGAGGCTGCCGAGTACCAGCGGCATTACTATGAGCGCCGCCGCTCCGACCTGATGGCGCGTCACGCATGAGCTTGTCGAGCTGACGTGGCGGCATCGCCGAGCACAGTAGCGGCGCGCGCGGCGGCCGCCGGCCGGAGATTGCCGAGCACTACCGGCTGAACTTTCAGCCCGCTGACTCTATGAGCTGGCGATGGGGTTCTCGGGCGACAAGGCGCGAGAGATATATGCGCTTTGCGCGCCGGCTTTACCGTCTTGACCCCAGGACGGGGAAAAAGTACGCACCTGCGCACTTTCGATGATGGACTGCGCACTTTGCTCTATCGCGGGATCGCAGACGCGTATCGGTCGCGGGCCCGAGCGAACGCTGGACCGCGGCTGTAGGCCTTGATCATCCGACGTCCTGTGCCGGCCTCTCGAGCGACAAGACTCGATTCCAACACGCCGCGCTGCTCGAGGCGCCGCGCGGCCGCCGCAAGCTCGTCCATCTCGTAGGCGCAGCCCGAGGAGATGTGAATCTGGCGCAGCGCCAGCGGGGCGGGCGCCTTGTCGATCATCCGGACAATCGTGCGCGTGGCGCTGCTCGGCCGGAATGCGACCTTCTGCGGGGGGCGCGGCTTGCGCTTCGGCGGCTTTCGCTCAGCCCGGGCCTTCTTGATCGCGAGGAGCGCCGCGCGATCGAACCCCACGATCCCGCGCGAGAACCGCAGCATGGCCGACATGATGTCCGGCCGGCGATGCGCGATCCACGCGTGCAGGGCCTGCCGGGAGATGCCGAGCACCTTCGCCGCTCCGTTCATGCCGCGCACGTGCGTGGGCGGCATGATGAACCGGGTCGGCTTGGCCAGGCTCACCCGACGCGGCGCACAAATGGTCTACTGCACCATCAGCGCGGCTCGTTGATGAACCACGCCTGATCGCCCAGCGATTGCCGGCTGGCCGGTGGCGACACGCCCAATACCAAGTTCTCGGCCCGCCGCTCGTGCTCCGGGAACGCCTCGGCGTGCATCTTCGTCGCCAGCGCGTTGAAGTCGATCGGCTTGCCCTCGGCGAGCGCCTTGTCGACCTCCCCGTAGTAGGTCTGATTCGCCCCCAGATTGCACGCCAGGCGATGCGACTGCGGGCTGCGATTCCCGAACCGCCGATCGTATTCCGCGAGCATCTCGCCCACGTCGGAAAACCGCTTCGAACTCATTGAAAACTCCCGGCAACGCCCCGGCCATGACCTCGGGCTTACTGTACTGCTCCTGCGGGCTGCGGACCACCTCGGGCAGGTCATTGATCGCCCCCGCGCGTCAGGCAGTTCGTCGTACTCGCGCTCGCCCTGGATCGCGAACGTGAACTCGCCGTCCTCGGTGACGACCGGCTTGGCCTTTGGCGTTCGACCTCCCTCGCGCCGCATCGCCGACAAGTGCTTGACGACCTCGTCCACCGACGCGAAGCGCGGCCGGGATGGCATGCCGCGCTGCGACGGTGGCGCGACATCGACCGGCTCGGCTCGCCGCGGCCGGTCCGTCTTCAGTGCACCGTCACTGCCACGCGCGGATGGTTCCTGGCCTTGCGCCACAGCGCCCAGATCGAATCCGGCGCGCTGATCGCTGACCACCCCTCGTTGCGCTGCAACCAGCTCATCAGCAGCAGAAACTCCCGCTGGTTCAGGACCCCCGCTTCGCGCGCGACTTGCGCCACCAGTTGCGCGTTGGTCTTCGGCGGTGGGCTCGCTTCGCTGTGCGGGTGCATTGGCATTTTCCTGTGGGGCGATCGCCGGCGGCGCAGCGGCGTCCTGCTGGGCCGGCCGGGGCATGCGCAGCTCGTCCATGCCCAGATCGCGCCGCCGACGCGCCTCTTCTTCGGCGCGGATCTGATCGACGGTGCGCTGCGTCGTCGCCTGCGCTTCCATCTCGGCCGTGGCCGGCGCGATGTTCCCTTGCTCGTCGGCGACCATCACCGGCGTGCGCGTGTCGGTCAGTTGCGGCGCCGGGGACGGCCCTTCGAGGCGCTGCTGGCCGGCCCGGTTCGACTCCAGTTGCAGGGGCGCAGCCGCCGGCTCGTCACCGACGACCTGCCAGTCCGCGCTGGCGCGCTCCCCCACCTGTCCGGTGAGTCGCTGCAGCGCCTGCACAGCGTCTGCGCGCACGGCGCGCGGCGTGTTCGGGTTCTCGGCCAGCGCCAGCGTTTCGAGCGCCTGCGACGCGGCCTGCGGCCCGATCTGGTTGCGGATTTCCTCGGTCAACCCGGCGCGCAGCGCCTGCCTGATCGAATCCAGCGGCTCGGCAAACTCGTCGGCCGGCGCGCTGGCCACTGGCTCAGACCCTGATCCAGCAGCAGGATCGACAGCCGTCGCGGCTGCTGGCCTCGGGCCGGCCTGCGCCTCGGGCTGCATGACGGCGTCCATGACGCGCGACGCTATGCCGCCGGTCGCCGCGGCACGCGCGGCGCGCGTGAGCGGGCCGTCTGGCGCGGCCGGCGCGGGCGGCGGAGCGGACCCAGGCGGCGGCGCAAGCGTCGACTCGACGGCGCCCATGGCGCTGCCCAACCCGCCGCCAGCCACGCCCTCGAGCGCAGCCGAGCCGGCGACGCCCTGCATCGTTGGCACATCGAGGCCTTCGCGCTGCTGCGCGACGTTACCCGCCAACTGCTCTTGGCCGCCCTGCGCAGCCTCCGGCAGTCCTTCGGCCGCGAACCCACGCGCTGCCCGGCGCAGGATCGCGCCGCGCCCGGCCTGACCGCCAGCCATCCTTGCCGCCGACGCTTCGATGCCGAACCGCCCAGCCGCCGCACCCAGAGCCGCGCCCAGGCCGATCTGGTCCTTGTTCTCGCCACCGTACGACTGCGCCTGCGCTGCACGCGCCTGCGCCTCGGCAGGGCCCATGCCCTGCTCGGTCAAGCCCTGTCGGACCGAGTCGTAGATCTGGCTCTTCGCCGCGCCGGCCCCCTGCACAGCGCCGACCCCCATCATGCGAGCCACCTGCAGCAGCTTGGCGGCGCCCGCGCCGATGCCGGCCGGCGGGTTGACGACCGCGGCGGCCAGCGTCGGCAGACTCGTGCCGAACGCCTCGAGCAGCGTATCGACCGGCGCCTCGGTGAACGATCCAAGGTAAGCGGCTATCTCCTCGGCCGTCGAGCCGGATTCGGCCGCCGCCTTGATCTTCTGCGCGCGCTCGGCCCGCTCGGCCTGGCGCGGCGGCGATTCGAGGGAGGAGACGAACTGCTCGGCCTGACGCAGCTTGCCCGACACCGGATTGTCGGCGCCGGCGGCGTCCGACAGCATGCGCACGCCCGTGATCGCGCCGCGACCCAAGGCCACGGCCGAATCGCCGATCGAGCGCAGCACGCCCGGACCTTCGCTCGCCGGCGCCGACTGCTGCGTGGCGAACGGGTTGACGAGGTCGTCACCCCAGGTTCCCGGCGCGTCCGGCAGCGACGACAGGTCGACCGCGTCCGAGACGCGCATCCGTTGCGGCTTCTTCGTGGCCATTACTGCTGCGCCATGCGCGCCCGGATCGCGGCGGCCTGCCGACCAGACAGGCGATTGCCGTACTGCTTGAGAATCGCTTCGGCTTCAGCCGCTGACATCTTGTTGATCTGCGCCGGCGTGATCGCCCGCAGCGCCTCGGCATCTGCCTTGGCTGCGGCGCGCGAGACGCGGGCGCGATCCAGATCAGCCTGCGCGGCCTGATCCTCGGGGCTCAGCGGCCGCTCGGCGAAATCGGGCTTGGCCGCCGCCGCCAACTGGGCGCCCGGGGACGGCCGAGCGGCGGTTGACCGGGCCGGCGGGGCCTCTGGCTGCGCAGGAGCGGGCTGGGGTTTGTCCATGGGCGCCCCGACCTGAACGGTTTTCCCTTGGAAGGAGACGACCGGCACGACCAGGCCATTCCCAAGATCCTTGAGCCCTCGCGCCTTGGGGTTGGCCATCGCTTCTTGCGCGGCCTGGCTGGCGAACTCCACCGACATCGGTTGGCCGTTGGACCGCGCATAGGTGAGCGTGTCCAGAGCCATCAGCTTCCATTGGTTGCGCGCCTGGCGCGAGCGCGACAGATCCTCGGCCGATGCCCCGAACTCCGGCTCGGGGAACAAGCCCTTGGCTCGCGATTCGAGCGCGCTGTCCCATTTGTCCTGCTGCTCGTGCGTGACGCCTCGGTCGCCGGCACCGCCCGAGCCCGACTCAAGGCCGGCAGCACGCGCATTCGCCAGGCGCACGCCGGCCTCTATCTGGCCGAGGCGCGCGTCGTTCATCCGCTCGCGCTGGTCGGCCATGCGATCGCGCGTGGCCTGGGCCTGCTCGGCCAGCGTCAACCGCCGGTCGTCCTTGGCGTCCTTCGCCTCGTCGCGCTGCGAGGCGTAGCCCTGCCTGGCCACGGCGTACGGATCGATCTTATGCCGGGCCGCCAGCACGCTCGAGATGACGGTCTTCTGACCGCCGATGTTCACCTCGACTTCGGCATCGTCCATCGGGGCGAAGCCTGGACGCTGGTGCTGGTAGCGTCGCAGCACGGTGACGCCATCGCCCTTGCCCAGCTTGTGCTTGCCGATGCTGTTGTAGGTCTCGACGGCCGATGCGCCGTCGCCACCGGCCAGGATCGTGTCCATGGCCTTGTCCATGCCTTCTTGCTTCCAGGCCGCGAGCTGGTCCTCGAGCTTGCCGGCCGCTTCGAGCCGGCCCTGCGAGCGCAGCACGTCGGCGGCGCGCTGCTGCTTGGCGCCCCGCGAGTTCTGCAGCATCGCCTCTTCCTTGGCCGCCTGCTGCGAATCGAACAACTGGCTGCCGACCTTCCAGGCCTTCTGTTCCAGCGTGCCGCCCTCGGACCATTGCCCGCCCCCGGGCGTGGACACGACCCGGGTTTCCTCGGCCGGCGCGATGTCCTGCTGCGACTGGCGCAGCGCGCCCTGGTCGGCCATCGCTTGGCGACGTTGCTGCATTTCCAGATCGCGCAGTTCGGTGTCGCGCTTGTTGCGATCCATCACATTTCGTAGATCGAACCCGCGCAGCGCCCCATTCACCGCCGCGTTCAGGGCGATACCCCAGTTGCCCGCCATCGGTCACCCCCTGCGTCCAGCCCGAACAGCCTTCATAAGCATCTCGACCTTCGCATCGAGCGCCTTCGTTGCGCCAAGCGACACCGACACCAAGTCGCCAACGTCGATGGATTTCGAATCCCCGCCGATACGCTTGGCCACGTCCTGCGCCATGGGGCCGACGTGACGTTTGCCGTCTCCGCGACCCTCCTTGTAGCTGTACTCGTAGACCGGCAGATCGCGGACCACATCCAAGGCCTCGTCATCGTCGAATCGCTGGACGTCCTTCTTCGCCTTGCGATCGCTGAGCATCGCGGCGCCGATCGTCGCGATCGCACCAATTCCGGCGGTAGTGTTCCGGGAGCGATTGTTCGCAGCCTCCTGAGCGGCCCGCAGCCGCTGGCCACTCGACTCCGCGAACAGGCCGCCGGATGCGCCTGTGGCGCTGGCCGCCTGACCGAACCCTTGGCCCATGGTGTTGGCGATGCCCGAGGCGCCGGCCAAGCTGGAGCCGGCGGCGCCACTGGCTGCCGCACCGCCCGCAAGCGCCGCCTGCGACGATGCGCTCGATCCGGCCGCGATCCCGCGCCCAAGGTTCGCGACGTCCGCCTTGCGCGCAAAGCCCATGATCTCGGCGTTCGTGCGCGCATCGTTGGCGGCAGCTCCCATCGAGGCCGCGCGCGCCAGTTGCGCGCCGTGCCTCATTGCGATGGCCTGGCCGCTGCCGACCTGCACGCCCTGCCGGGCGAGGTCCCGACTCGTCTGTGCCTCCGACTGCGCGAACGCGTTCTGCACGGACGCGGCAGCGTCGCCGGCGAGCTTGTCCTTGTAGCCCGCCTCGTCGAACTTCATGGCGCCGGCCGCCATCGACTGCTCGATCGGCCGGAACGTCGTCTGGTAGTCGTCCCACTGCTGGGAGGCCCGCGACTCCTGCGCATCAGCGATCCGCAAGGCCTGCTCGGATGCACGCGCGTCGATGTCCGCCTGGCGCTGCTGCAGCGGCGTGAGCGTCGAATCGACGTAACCGCGGTACCAGTTCAGCGCGTCCTCGCCGATCTGCGCTTCCTTGAGCGCAGCCAGGCCGATGTTCGGGTCCGGAGATGCCGAACCGCCGCCGCCGAAGCAAAAGCGCCGGCTCGACAAGGCCTCGTCATGCTGGTCGGCGTTGCGCCAGGTTGCGGAGCGTTTCATGGATTTCCTCAGTGACTGGTTGGATCTGCCGGCAATCCCAGCAGCGGATGGCGTCCAGCATGAGCACGACGCGCGGCCTTGCGTCGGTCGATGAATCGAGCCACCGATTCGACGCTCACGACGAGACTGCGCGGCCCGAGAAAGACCGCCTCCAGCTCGCCCTTGCGGATCAGGCTGCGCACCGTCGATTCGCTCAGGCCGAGGTCCAGGGCAACCCATTTCACTCGGCCGAAGCGAGGCGCTCGCTCGCAGGATCTCGTCCTTCTCTCCACCGCCGCGCTCGTCTGAATTACGCGCAATAAGCGCAATGGGGTAAGTTTGGCGCCGAGATTGGCCTAAGCGCCAGCGCGTGATAGCTGACGGACAATCTGAATTGCGCCAACCTGCGCCATACGCGCTGGGTGGGATTCCCGCGGTGCTCAGCCCTCGGTGTCCATGTACTTGCTCGCCAACGTATCGAACGCGGGGCCGGCGATGTACCCGCGCACCTGACGTGCCGATCGTCGCTTCCCCTGGACGTAGACCGCCGTCACGACGCCACGCTGCTCAAGACGGCGCGCCGCCGATGCAATGGTCGATGGCGGCACGAGCCCGCCGCCGAGCGCGTGAAGATCGCAGACGCGTATGGGACCACCGGTCTGGGCGATCTCTCGGACCAATGCCGCCGTCGGCGACCAAATCGCTGGCTGAGAAGCGCCGGGCCGGGCCTTCGCCCCTCGTTGCGATCGAAGGCCATCGAGCGCGCCTCGATCGAAGGCAACGACCCGCCGGCTGATCTGCCGCCGGGCTGCAACGAGTTCAGGCTTGCCGCTGGCCAGCCAGGCTTGCAGCGTCCTGCGAGAAACGCCCAGGTACGCCGCAGCCTCGGCGGTGCCGCGAATGTGCGAGCTGGGCGGATAAGCGCGTGCTACCCGGCCGATCTTGAGTGCCACCCTGAGCAGTCGACGGTTCATGGCAGCCATCATTCGATGCCGTCCGACGCTCGCCCCGGCCGGCCTTCAACGGCATCAGGCGTGTCCACGTCATCGTCGTCGTCGCGAAGTTGCCGCTCAATTCGGTCCCGGACGAACCGAATGGCGAAGTCCAGCACAGGATCGGCAGGCCGGGCGGTTTCGCTCCGTTTCCCCGCCAGCGAGCCGAGCGGCAGGCACCGTATGCGTAGTTGTCGAGGGGTCATTGCGCGGTCTCCGCGATGATCTCGGCCAAGACCGCCAGCCCTTTGCTGGTGACCCGGACCTGGGGGCTGACCCATTGACCGCCATCGGGCTTTGACCCCTGCGAAATGCGCTCCTCGAGCACGCGCTGATTGATCCGGGTCTGGTACGCCTGCCACCGCCCGGCGCGGCCCGATCGGAAGATCCAACGGCGTGCCGCCAGTAAATCCGTCAGGTGGCTCGGTCCGATGCCGAGGGACTTGGCTGCGTCGCGCAGGGCCATCGAACCGTCGGAGACGGCCAGCCTGTCGAAGGCTGCCGCCTTCGGGCTTTGCTCATCGAGCCGGGCCTGCTGTTCCTGAACCAACCCGACCAACTCGACCGCCAGCCGCTGCAGCGAGGCGGGATCGCGTAAGTTCGGAACGCCCGAATCACGCCGGGCCGCCTCGAGTTCAGCCAGTCGGCGCAGGACCGCCGAGCGGCGCCGGACGTCATAACCCGTCACCAGCACTTCGACTTCGTGGCGGGGCAGGAAAGCCACGCGCTGCGGGCGACCATAGCTGTCGGGAAGATCTCCCCAAAACTGAGGAGATGTCTGGCCGAGTTCGGCCAGCATTCGCTCGACGTCGCGCAACACGTTGTCGTGCCGCTTGCCGAGAAGCTGCGCGATGTCGCGGCTGTTCATGACGGGCTCAGCCTGGCCGTGCAACCCAGCCGCAACCACAGCGCCGGATGCGGCCGGCATCTCCTGTGCGCTTCCCATCATTCGTCCCTCAGCCGTTTCTGCCGGCGCGGCTCGAGCACTTGGCCGAAGCGTCTGCCGACGTCCAGGTTCTCGATCCGCCCATGCTCGGGAAAGAAGGCCAGGCCCACGACGCCGGGCGCGCCGTGGCGGTTCAGCCCGACATTGACCTCCATCACACCCTGATCAGGCGTGTCGGGGTTGTAGGCCTCATCCCGGTAGACGAACAGAGCGACGTCGCAGTCCTGCTCGATCGCGCCGGAGTCCCGTAGGTCTGAAGGCAGCGGGCGCTTGTTGGGCCGATCCTCGACCCGCCGGTTCAACTGCGACAGGAGAACGATCGGGACGTCGAGTTCCTTTGCCAGCGCCTTCAGCCCTCGCGTGGTGACCTCGATCTGGGCGTTGCGGTTGTCGCCTTCGCCTTCCATGAGCTGCAGGTAGTCGATCACCAGCAGATCGAGGCCGTGCTGCCTCTTGACCTTGCGGGCCTTCGCTTTGACATCGGACAGCAGAAGACCGCCCTGATCATCGATCCAGAGCCGCCAGTTCTGCATTGATCCGAGCCCTGCGGTGAGCTTGGACCAATCGCCGTCGTTGAACGTCTTCGGCTGCAGCACGCGATCGAGCGGGATGCGCAACGCGGCCGCTGCGTTCCGATCGTGGATCTCGGTGCGTGACACCTCCATCGACAGCACCAGAGCGGTGTGCTTGCAGTCTCCGACGATGTTGCGGGTGATGTTCAACGCCAGAGCCGTCTTGCCCATCTTCGGCCGCCCGGCCAAGACGATCAGTTGGCCCGGCCGCAGCCCGCCCGACAGCTTGCGATCGAGGTCGACGAAGCCAGTTGGAATCGCCCGACTGCGACCGTCCTCGCGCCGCTGCAGCTCCTGCACCCACGCGTCCAGGTCGTGGGCGACCAGCACCGGGTCACGGCTGACACGCACCGCGGCGATCCGCTCGAGCGCAGTCTGCGCCCGGTCGATGATCTCCGCCGGCTTCTCGTCCGGCCGTTGAGCGCTCGTGCCGATCTCATCGGCGGTTGCCACCAAGGCGCGGCGCTGGGCGTGAATGCGAACGATGTCGGCGTACAGATGCACGTTCGCGGCCGAGGGCGTTTCCTGCTCGATGGCGTTCAGGTGCGCGGTCGTGACCTGCGTGTCCGGATCGGTGGCACGCATGGCGTCGGCCACGGTCACGATGTCGGCCGCCTTGCCCGCATGGATCAGCCGCACGGTGGCGTCGAAGATGTCGCGGTGGTTGGCGTGGTAGAACGCCTGCGCGGTCAGTCCGTCGATCCGATCGACAACCTGGTTGTCGCGCAGCAGAGCACCGATGACCGCCATCTCGGCATCGACGCAGAAGAGGGGCGCGTTCATGCGGCCCTCCCGCAGGCGTTCTGGGCTTGGATGCCCTGGGTCGTCAACGCGAACGTGCCATCGGGCTTGGCGTACCAGAGGCGGTAGTAGCCCTTGCGGACGTAGTTGAGGAAGTGCCGCCGCCAGTCGGTCTGCCTTCGTTCGGCGTTCGGTCCGCCAGGCCCATGGTCGTCGCGGAACACGTCCCAGGCCAACTGCACGAAGCCCATGGGCAAGCCGGCGCGAGTGGCGTAGTCATGCACCGGCTGGTATCCGCTGATCGCAGGTTCATCACGCGCCCGGCAGCGGGTCAGGAAGGTTTTCAGCGTGACGCGGTCAGCGCGAAATCGCGTCCTTTCCGCACTAGGCTCTCGCCCCTCCTCCGCAAGAGGAGGGGTAAGGGGAGGTGTATTAGGAATCAGAGAATCAGGAATCAGAGAATCAGGCGATCTTGGCGATGCCTCGACATCGCCTTGGCCTGTCCTAGGCAGTGCCTCGACATCGCCTTGGCAGTGCTCGGGCGCTTCGGTGGTTGTGCATTGCCCTGGCCTCGGAAGAGTCGAGGCAGATTCGCGGACATGCGGCGCCTGGTGTTTTCCGAAGGCCAGGATCTGAATCACAGCGATCGAACCGGCTCGGTAGCGGAGGATGAAGCCGGCGGCTTGCAGATCGTTCAGCATCCGATCAGGGTCGGCGTCCCTGTCGTATGGCAACGCCTGCGCCGCAATCCGCTTGGGCCTGTCTTCCAACCGCCCCTCACGATCAGCGAGCATCCACAGGTAGATGAACAGCAGCCGAGTCAGAGGTGGCAGATCCGCCAACTGCTCGTTGTCCATGATCGACGGCTTGATGTTGCGGGCGCGGGCCATCAGAACACCCCGTGGCCGCCGCCGCGCGAAACGATCGAAACGATCTGCTCGGGCATCGGGGCCGATCGTTCGATCGTCTTCCGCAGTCGCCGTGCGAAGCCCTTGCGCCGCAGCGAGGGGGTGATCAGGCTGCCGTCAGCAGCCAACAGATTCGCGAAGGCTCTTGCGAGGAGGTTCGGATCTGCAGCCTGACCTTGAATCGCGGCCAGCGCGAAATCGGCAGCACGTTCGCCTTCGATGGTCTCGGCGACGTGATTGCTGGTGCCCATCATCGACCCTCCCCGATAAGCACGTACCGCGCGACGCGGTGCGTCTTGCCGGCGTCACTGGGCTCGTAGCTCCACTGGGTCAAGATCTCCGCCCCTTGGGCGCGCAGATCCATACCCGCGCGGCTGGATGCATGACGTCAAGGCCCGGCGCACGCGCGTCAATCGTCGACACTGGCCCCCGGCGAAGGGCTGCCAACAAGCGCGCGCATTGCGCAGCCGACGAGTTTCCGGAGGTAGAATGATCGGCGCTGTTCTCTTGCCTTGCCGCCCCGGCGTTCCCGCGCCGGTGGCCGGCCCCGCTCCTTGCGGGCTTGCGCTGTCTTAGAGGCATCGCGATCAGGCCTCCAGTGCTTTGCGCAGGTCGCCAACACTCCATCGCACTGAGCGACCGATGCGGCGAGGCGGCGGCAGTTGCCCAGTCTTTGCCCAACGCCAAACCGTGGCCGTCGACAGCTTGAACACGCGGCAAACGACGCCGATGTCAACCAGAGCCGAGGCGGGCAGCGAATCGAATGATTGGTAGGAGGCCTCGGTGGCCTCCAGCTTCTTGAAGGCGCGGCAGCGCTTCCTCTCCGATGGCGAGACATCGGAACCGCGGGGAGACTTCAAGATCTGAGCTTCGGACACTTTCGCCGCTCCTATTGATCAGGCAATGGCAAGAGTCTTCTTTCCCGCAGTTTTTTTATCACGACACGAATTGCAGAATTCATGTCGTGACCCGACCGAAGCTTGTCGCTACAAAGCCGATTTTTTGTCGTCGACAGGCAGCTCGGAGAGCAGCCGAATCTCGGACAAGGGCATGGTGGCAAACAGCGGCGAATGCTCAGCGTAGTAGCGCTCAAGCGTTCTTTGTTCGGCCACGCCCTTCTGCTCAAGAACCTCAGCGATCGCGGCCCTCAGCGCCTCATCGTCGGTGCACTCTCTCGATCTGGCCCGGTCCATGCGATTGACCTCGACCATCGCCGCGAGCCGCATCGACTTCGTCGCGGCGTCGGTGCTCTGGCGCCTCCCTCGCGGCGCCGCCCAGCCCAATGCGGCATCGAGGTTCGGGGGTTTGCCATTGTCGAGATTGACGCGTGCTTGCTGCACTCCTTCTACAAACCACGCGGCAAGATCGGAGTCCAATCGGTTGTGGCGCCCAATCGCGGTGGCAAGCTCAGTGAGCAGGACGTCGAATGCCAGCCGAATACCAGCCTTGGCCTCATCCACGCGCCCCTCGCTCTCCTTCAGCACCTGGAGGTAGACAGCTTTCTTCGAATCGGCATCCGCGGGCGTTTCGTCTCCTGCGGCCGTCGGATCACCGATACCCTGTAGAGCAGTCTCCACAGCCCGAGCTGTAGCCTCCAGATCGGCTTTCGCTTGGGCCAAGCGGGGAAAGGCGTCGAGCGCCTGGCGAATGCGCGCACGGCGCTGCCTCTCGAACGTCTCATCGCAGGAGCCATCAGGCACGGGCAGTTCGGGAGCGATCACGCCGCCCGCCTGATCGGCACGACGGCGTCACTGGCCGCCGCCTGAAGGTAGTTCGCCCAAGCGACCATCATCTCGGTGCGGCGTTCGATGTGCACCCCGCGCAAGTAGGCGGCGTCGGTCAGACTGCCCTTCGCGTGGCTGAGCTGAGCCTTCACGATCTCCGTGGGATAGCCCATCTCCTCCAGAGCCGTGGCCACAAGGGCTCGCAGGCCGTGACCGGTGATCTGCCCCTTCATGCCCATCTTGTCGATCGCCTGCAGGACGATGTTCTCGGACGGCATCTGATCGATGCTGTTCGGCGAGGCGAACGTGTACCGGTCCGTGTTGATCGACTTCAGTTCCTCTAGCATCGCGACCGCCTGGGGTGGCAGCGGCACGACGTGCGGCCGCCGCTTCTTCATTCGCTCGGCGGGTATGGTCCATCGACCCGCCGGCAGGTCGAACTCCTCCCAGGTCGCGCCGCGGATTTCACCGGTACGGCACGCCGTCCACAGAATCATCCAGACGATGCCGATCGTCGACGGATGGCCTTGGTAGCCCGCCAGTTTCTGGAGAAATGCCGGCAGCTCGGCAGGTTTGATGCTGGCGAAGTGCTCGCGCGTCGGCGCGGCGTGGGCGCCGGCCATGTGGGCCACCGGATTGTCGCGGCGCCGGCCGGTCTGCACTGCGAAGGCCAGGACAGCCCCGACCCGCTGTCGAACGCGCCGCAGCGTTTCCAGCTTGCCCGCCTCCTCCAGCGGATTCAGGATGGCCATGATGTCCTGCGGCGTCAGCGCGGCGACTGGACGCCTCCCGATCTTCGGATAGACGTAGTCGCGCATCGCCTGGCGGATCTGTTCGATATGGCCTTCGGTCCACTTCTTCGGTACCGAACGCTTCGCGATCCACTGCTCGGCGACGACCTCGAAGGTGTTCTTCGACGCCTCCTGCCGCTCAAGCCTCATCTCGCGGCCGTGCTGGACCGGGTCAATCCCTTGACGGACAAGCTCGCGCGCTTCCGACGCCTTGTCGCGCGCGGCCTTCAGGCCAACGTCCGGGTACTCGCCGAGCGCCAGCAGCCGCTCCTTCCCATCCAGGATGTACCGGAGCCGCCAGTGCTTCGTCGGCGCGCCCTTGGTCGCCCGCACCAGCAGGTAGAGCCCCCGACCATCATTCAGCTTGCGATCGGCTGGCGCCCCGTCCTTCTGGCCGGGCTTTGCGCTTCGGACAACCAGATCGGTCAGCGCTTCAACAAGCTTCTTCGGCATCGCTTGCTCCGGGATGTGTACCCGGAAACGTACCCGCTACCGAATGCGACGTCAAGACAACGGCAGATAACTCCGGATGAGTATTCCGCTCATAAGCTGCTGTTTTTCAGGGGTTGGGGGCCGGATTTCTGCTGGCATTGCGCCAACGCGACCACTGCTGACAACTCAAACTGGCGGAGAGAGGGGGATTCGAACCCCCGAAGGGCTGTTAACCCTTACACGCTTTCCAGGCGTGCGACTTAAACCGCTCATCCATCTCTCCGGGACGGCGGATGATAGCAAACTCACCGCCAACGGGGAAACCGGATCTGCTCGACGAGTTGGCGCGTCGAGGCCGCCGGCGGCGGCGTCAGCAGCGACCCCAGGATGATGAGCGCGAAACCGACCGGCACGCCGAAAACGCCGGCGGTCACCGGCTGCACGCCCCACCACAGGTTGTCCGTGGCGGCCGGCGGCAGCCCGATCAGCGCGCGCAGCCACGGCATCGTGATCGCCATGTAGCCCAGCGCGGTCGAGAACCCGGCCAGCATCCCGGCGACGGCGCCCACGCCGGTGGCCCGCTTCCAGAACACGCCACAAACCAGCGCCGGAAACAGGCCCGAGGCCGCCAGCGAGAACGCGGCGGCCACCAGGTCCAGGATCGCCGCCGGCTTGTTCGACGCGACGAAGGCGGCGGTGATCGCGATCACCAGCAGCAGCACCTTCGAGATCAGCACGCGGCGCGCTTCGGGCGCGCGACTGTTCAGCGTCTTGAAGTACAGGTCGTGCGCCAGCGCGTTGGTGATCGTCAGCAGCAGCCCGTCCGCCGTCGACAAGGCCGCGGCCAGCCCGCCGGCGGCGACCAGGCCCGAAATCACGTAAGGCAGGCCGGCGATCTCCGGCGTGGCCAGCACGACCATGTCCTCGCCGATCGCGACCTCGGCGAGTTGGACGATGCCGTCGCCGTTGACGTCGGCGATCCTCAGCAGGCTCGGGTCGACCTGGGTCCAGGTCTGCACCCATCCGGGCAGGTTCGAATACAGGCTGCCGACCAACTCGTGATAGATGACGTACTTGACGAGCACCGCCAGCGCGGGTGCCGTCACGTACAGCAGCACGATGAAGCCCAGCGACCACGCGACCGAGCGCCGCGCCGCCGCGACCGACGGGGTCGTGTAGTAGCGCGTCAGCACGTGCGGCAAGCCGGCCGTCCCCAGCATCAGGCAGAAGATCAGCGCGAGGAAATGACGGCGGTCGGCATCGCGGGTCGCTTCGTCTCCTCCCGGGAACGGTTCGGCATGCCGCAGCGGCGGTCGCGCGCGCGCGCCGTCGGCCGCCTGCTGACGCCATTGCTCGCGCGCCTGCTCCTCGCCGCGCGGGTAGCGCGCCAGCGCCCGCTCGGCCTCGTCGATCGCTTGCGCGTCGCGCGCGGCGCGCGCGTCGGCCAGCGCTTGCTCGAGCGCCGCCCTGCCGTCGCGATAGGCGCCGGACGGATCGCGCAGCCGCTCGCGCGCGGCCAGCGCTTCGCGGCCGAAATGCTCGCGCACCTCGCGCTCGCGCGGATCGTTGATCAGCTTCTCCTCGATCTGCGTGACGCGTTCGAGCTGCTTGCCGTAGACGATCTGCGGCAGCGGTACGCCGGTCTGCTCGATGGCCAGCCAGGCGACCGGGATCAGGTAGGCGATGATCAGGATGATGTACTGCGCGACCTGGGTCCAGGTGACGGCCCGCATCCCGCCCAGGAACGAGCACACCAGCACGCCGGCCAGCCCGAGCAGGATGCCGACCGTGAAGTCGACGCCGGTCAGCCAGGTCGTGATCAGCCCCACCGCATAGATCTGCGCGACGACGTAGGTGAACGAGCAGACGATCGTCAGCACGACGGCCACCAGGCGCGCGATCGCGCCGCCGTAGCGCGCGCCGATGAAGTCCGGAATCGTGTAGCGCGCGAACCGCCTCAGGTACGGCGCGATCAGCAGCGCGACCAGCACGTAGCCGCCGGTCCAGCCGATGACGAAGGCCAGCCCCGCGTAGCCCTTCAGGTAGAGGCTGCCGGCCAGCCCGATGAACGAGGCGGCCGACATCCAGTCGGCCGCCGTCGCCATGCCGTTGAACACCGCCGGAACCCGGCGGCCGGCCACGTAGTAGGCGACCGGGTCGTTGGTGCGGCTGATGATGCCGATCACCGCGTACAGCAGGATCGTCGCGGCCAGGAAGATGTGGCCGATCGTCTGGCGCGGCATGCCGACGGTCTCGGCCACGCCCAGCGCCATCACGAACAGCACGAAACCGGCGGTGAACCACGCGTAGATGCGCGCCAGCCGCCGGGCGATCGCGCGCTCGTCGACCGGGGCGCCTCGACCGCCGCCTCGACCGCCGCCTCGACCGCCGTCGCGATCGTCATCGCCGACGCCGTGGCGCCGGTCGGCGCGCCCCATCGCCCACGCGTACGCGCAGACGATCAGCAGGTACAGGACCGGCGCGCCCTGCGCGCCCAGGAAGAAGCTGAACGGCCAGCCGAAGAACGAGAAGTTCAGCACGCGCGCGTAGTAGACGCCGCCGAACGTGACGACGGCCCACAGCAGCAGCAGCGCGGCCGTCAGCCGCACGTTGGCGCGCCAGTGCGCGGCCGGTCCGAGCCGTTCGAGTCCGGCCGCCGGCCGCCGGCGCGAATCGCGCCGAGCGCTCAAAGCACCTGCTTCAACTGCTCGAGGATCGCCGGATTCTCCAGCGTCGAGACGTCCTGCGTGATCTCCTCGCCGCGGGCGATGACCCGCAGCAGGCGCCGCATGATCTTGCCCGAGCGGGTCTTCGGCAGGTTGTCGCCGAAACGCACCTCCTTGGGCTTGGCGATCGGGCCGATCTCCTTGCCGACCCAGTCGCGCAGCGACTTGGCGACTTCCGCTGCGGCGGCGCCGCTGGGCCGCGCGCCCTTGAGCACGACGAAGGCGACGATCGCCTCGCCGGTGACGTCGTCGGGACGGCCGACGACCGCCGCCTCGGCGACCAGCTTGTTGGCGACCAGCGCCGACTCGATCTCCATCGTGCCCATCCGGTGGCCCGAGACGTTCAGCACGTCGTCGATGCGGCCGGTGATCGTGAAGTAGCCGGTGTCCTTGTTGCGCACCGCGCCGTCGCCGGCCAGGTAGAAGCCGTGCAGCTCGGGCGGGAAGTAGCTCTTGCTGAAGCGGTCGGGGTCGTTCCAGATCGTGCGGATCATCGCCGGCCAGGGCTTGCGGATGACCAGGAGCCCGCCCTGCCCGTTCGGCAGCTCGTGGCCGGTCTCGTCGACGACCGCCGCGTCGATGCCCGGGAACGGCAGCGTGCACGATCCGGGCACCAGCGGCGTGGCGCCCGGCAGCGGCGTGATCACGTGGGCGCCGGTCTCGGTCTGCCAGAACGTATCGACGATCGGGCAGCGGCCGCCGCCGACGTTCGTGTGGTACCAGATCCAGGCTTCGGGATTGATCGGTTCGCCGACCGACCCCAGCAGCCGCAGGCTCGACAGGTCGAACCGCGTCGGATGCGTCGCCCGGTCCGATTCGCAGGCCTTGATCAGCGCGCGGATCGCGGTCGGCGCCGTATAGAAGATCGAGACCTTGTGCCGGGCGATCATCCGCCAGAACCGGCTGCTGTCCGGATACGAGGGCACGCCCTCGAACACCACCTGGGTGGCGCCGGCCGCAAGCGGCCCGTATGCGACATACGAGTGCCCGGTGACCCAACCGATGTCGGCCGTGCACCAGAACACGTCGGTCGGCTTCAGGTCGAAGGTCCAGCGCATCGACAGCAGCGCGTGCAGCAGGTATCCGCCGGTCGAGTGCTGGACGCCCTTGGGCTTGCCGGTCGAGCCGGACGTGTACAGCACGAACAGCGGATGCTCGGCCGACACGTATTCGGGCGGGCAGTCGCTCGACTGCCCTTCGATCAACTGCGACCAGGTGATCTCGCGCCCCTCGACCATCGGCACGGCCGCGCCGGTGCGCTGGTACACGACGACCTTGCGCACGGTCTCGCAGCCGCCCATCGCGAACGCGTCGTCGACGGCCGGCTTCAACGGGATGCTCCTGCCGCCGCGCACCTGCTCGTCGGCGGTGATCACCAGCGTGGCGCCGGCATCGTGGATCCGCTCCTGCAGGCTCTTGGCCGAGAAGCCGCCGAACACGACCGAGTGGATGATGCCGAGCCGCGCGCAGGCCTGCATCGCGACGACGCCCTCGATCGACATCGGCAGGTAGATGATCGCGCGTTCGCCTTTCTGGTAGCCGAGCGCCTTCAATCCGTTGGCGAACCGGCAGACCCGTTCGTGCAGCTCGCGGTAGGTCACGCTCGTGACCTGGCCGTCGTCGCTCTCGAACACGATCGCCGTCTTGTTCTCGGTCGGCGTGCCCAGGTGGCGATCCAGGCAGTTGGCCGAGGCGTTCAGCTCGCCGTCGTCGAACCACTTGTAGAACGGCGCGTTGCCGTCGTCCAGCGCCCGGGCGAACGGCTTGTGCCACTGGAGCTGCTCGCGCGCGTGCCGCGCCCAGAAGCCGACGTGGTCCTCGTCCGCCTGCGCGCACAGCGCGCGATACTGGTCCATGCCCGATACGGCGGCCTGGCGGGCGAAGTCCGGTGGAGGGGGGAAGATGCGGTCTTCGACCAACAACGATTCGATGGCGCCTGCCATGGTGTCTCTCCTGTCATTGTCTTTCGTATCTCGTATCGGGCTCGATACGATCGCGGCCGAACCTCACGCATCCGCCGAGAATGTGATCGTAACAGTAGGCAGGGAGACTTACTCGCGACTTACGCTGCCCGGACCGTCCCGGGCGGCGGGCCGGGACGGGCGATCCGTTAGAATCGCGCGGATCCCGCGCGGCGCGCGCCCCTCATCCCTCCCCTCATTTTTCGCATGGCCAAGAAACGTCTCGACCCGTCCCGCCCGGTGCCCGTGCTGCGCCCGTTGCCCGCGCTGATCTTCGCCAGCCGCTGGCTGCAGCTACCGCTGTACCTGGGGCTGATCGTCGCCCAGGTCGTCTACGTCGTGCTGTTCTTCGAGGAGCTGGTCCACCTGGTGATGCTGCTTTGGAGCCCCGACGCGCTGCACCACGCCGCGGACCGGCTGCACATCGCCGCCGACAACAAGGAAACCGTGGTGATGATCATCGTGCTGTCGTTGATCGACGTCGTGATGATCTCGAACCTGCTGATCATGGTCATCGTCGGCGGCTACGAGACCTTCGTGTCGCGGCTGAACCTGGACGAGCACCCGGACCAGCCCGAGTGGCTGTCGCACGTCAACGCCAACGTGCTGAAGGTCAAGCTGGGCACGGCGATCATCGGCATCTCGTCGATCCACCTGCTCAAGACCTTCATCTCGACCAATACGGTGTCGGACAAGTCGCTGCTGTGGCAGACGGTCATCCATTGCGTCTTCCTGCTGTCGGCGCTGGCGATCGCACTGATCGATCGCGTAATGGTCCATCATTCGGATCTGGAGAACCACGAGGCCGGCCCGTCCGCGGCGCCGGACCCGACGCACGCGGTACGCCCCCCGGCCGAGCCGCCCGACCATTGACTCTACTTTCAGGCTTGTCGTCACCATGACCGTCATTCGACAGGATGATCTGATCCAGTCCATCGCCGATGCGCTGCAGTTCATCAGCTACTACCACCCGGCCGACTACATCCGGCACCTGGCCAAGGCCTACGAGCTCGAGAAGAGCGAGGCCGCGCGCGACGCGATCGCGCAGATCCTGACCAACTCGCGGATGAGCGCCGAGGGCCACCGGC
>JASGFT010000048.1:0-29652 GCA_047605425.1 Burkholderiaceae bacterium
CCCGTGCCCATGGCCTGCGCCGTGGTCTTTCCGGTGCTTTGATCGGCCGCGGTCTGGGCGAGGGCCTGCACGCTCGAGCGTTCCAACTCGGTAGTCGTCGTCGTCTCGATCTCGTCGGTCCGGCTCGACCGGTGCGTGAGCTTCTCTCCGCCGATCACGTTCTCGAGGGCCGCGACGTCAGCTCGGTCGCAACGCACCAGGTGCGTACGTACGACGAGCAGGTCTGCCACGCCGAGCGGCTGGATGGGCGTATGCGTTTGCGGAACAGCGGTGGTCACGGGCTCTGCGGCGGCCGGGGGTTCGTCCACCGGGTCGAGTCGATAGTTGCCGATGATGGCTCCAATCTTCATCCCGAGTCCTGCGCTCACCGTCGTGATCTTCGACCCGATGTCGATGGTGAGGTCGCGCACTTGGCGCGTTGCATCGGCGAACCCGTCCAAGGTGTGCTGCTGCAGGGTCTGCATCGAGGATGTCGCGGGGTCGAGCGCGAGTTCACTTAGCGTCCGGCGCGTGGTGTCGCTCATGATCTCGAGGGCGCCGCGAGATAGGAAAATGTTCGAGCGCGCCGCGGCCCGGCGGAAGGGAGACGACTGCTGCGTCTTTCCGTCGGTTGCGGCCTTGATCGCACGGTCCCGTACTGTTACGCCTTCGCGACCGAGGTCGCGGACCGGTTCGACGCGGTAGAGGTCGGCGAGAAGGATCGACTGCCCCGCCTCGTTGAGATTGAGTTCGTCCTCCTCGTGAGAATCCAGTTCGGCGATCGCACGACCGAGACGCTCTCTACGCTCGATCGCCACAGTGAACAGGTCGAGCAGCTCGCTAACCTCCCGATCGGCGTCGACGACATCGTTGTCGGCGGCCGGCTTCGGGTCGCGGAAGGCCGCTGGCACGACGAACGGCGCGTGTACGAGGGCCACGACGTCTGCGGGAGGGGCATCTGTCGTTACCATGTAGGCGAGCGCGTAAGCGCGGGCGAGAGACGTCGCGACACGGGCATCCTCGGCAGAAATCGATGCCAGATAGGCGGCTAGCACGCTGTCGCGTGCGCGTTTCTCATCCGCCGCGCGCGTGGCCGGATCGAGTTGGCCGGTCGCCGAGCGTACGAGGTCGACGATCTCGGTCGGTACACGGTCGGTGCCGTCCTGCAGAGTAGCGACGAGCTCGACGAGCTTTTCGCCGAGGTTCACGGCATCGGCGCGGTTCGACCCTAGAAAACGCTGGCCGGTCGTGAAGGCTACCGCAGCAGCTACCACTGCTGCCTGGGGATTTCGGTCGGACGCGGCTTCGGAAAGCTGTTGCTGGAATTCCGTGTCGGAAGCGAGTTCGAGCCTGGCGGGTGCGGGTGGAAGCGGTCGCAAGGCTACGAATGAGAAGAAGCGGTCCATGATCGTCCTCGATATGGGTGTCTAGACCAACCATCACGTCCGCTCATGCCGCCCAGCCGTATCTTGCCGCAATGCCTCGGTGAAGTCTTTCCGCCCTGGCTGGTGGCGTTGGCCCCCAGCCAGGTGCCCCTGGTCCACGGCGAATGCTGCGAGCAGTCTGCGCGGCGAACGATGGCCGGCAGCGCCTTCAGGGATGCGGGGGCTCATCGGCGGGCCGCGGACGCGCTTTGGCCACGGTTTCGTAGAAGGTTCGCGTTTGTTCGTCCGCCATGTCGGGCGTGAACACCTTGGACACGATCAGGCCGTTCTCGACTTGTACCGCATCGGTGCCGACGATGCGCTGCACCCCGGGGACCAGTTTCACGATGTCGGGCCAGGCGATCTCGATACGGAATTGCGCCTTGCCGGCGTCCTCGACCTTGGGGGCGCCGATCATCCGGTGACTCATGCGCATGGCCACGGCGGGCTCGATGAATCCGGCGCGCACCTGCGCCCGGTTCGTGCATGGCTTGGCCGTGGAGCAGCCCAGGGCGCCGGCGAACCGGCCATCGGCGGCCCACACTGCGGTCGCGGCCGTTGCGTCGCCGGCATTGATCGCGCTTTCGTACATCCGATAGGTGGCCACGGTATCGCCGACCCCGATCGCGGGGCCCGCGCAAGCGGCCAGCAGCGTGGCGAGGGTGATGGTGGAACCGGCCGATCTCCGGCCGCGCGGGTGGCGGATGGTGCGTTTCATCGTGCATCTCCATTGCTCTAAGGGTTTCATGGAAGCGCGCGCCGCCCGAAGGCGGCATTACGCTGGAACCCAGCTTCGGCCCGATGCGCCGAGAAGTCCTGAAGCGGCGGCGAAATACGGCGAAATCCGCCGATCGGATGCCGAAAGCGTGGCATCCTGCGAATGCGGATCCATCGAGCAAGCGCCACACCGAACACAGGAACTTCGGCATCGAATCGAGCCGCCGCAGCCCGCGCTCCGGGCGCGGGCGGGCGGGAGCTGAACCGTGACCACCATCGCTTTTCCTCGGCACACGTTGGATCTCGACGCCCGCCGGCTGATCGACGCGCAGGGTCAGGATGTGAAATTGCGGCCCCAGGCGATGGAGTTGCTCTGCCTGCTGGCCACGCAGCCGAATACGCTGCTGACCAAGGAGGCGTTGATGGCGGCCGTCTGGCCGGGCATGGTCGTCACCGACGATTCGCTGGTACAGGCGGTCGGGGACATCCGCCGCGCGCTGGGCGACACGAAGCACGAGCTTCTCGCCACCGTGCCCAGACGCGGCTATCGGCTGAACCTCGAGCGCGCGGCCGGGGCCGCCGCTTCCGGGCAAGCCGCGGTGGAGCTCTCGGCCACGCCGGCGCCGCCGGGCTCAGGCGGTCGATGGATGGGCTTGCGGCGCGCATCGGCGCTCGCGCTGCTGCTGGTGCTGGTGCTGGCGTCGGCGGCGATCGTCGCGATGACCTCGGGGCGCTCGCCCCGGCAAACCGTCCGGCCCACCGACCGGGCGCCCATCGCGGTGCTCCCGTTCAAGCAGCAACCCGACGACAAGCAAGCCAGCTTGCTGGGCCTGGGCCTGGCCGAAGACCTGACGAGCGCGCTGGCGCGCAATTCCGATCTGCGCGTCATCAACGCGCTGGCGATGAAGATGGCCACCGAGCACGCCGACGATCCGGTTGGCGCCGCCGCGGCGCTCGGACTACGGTACGTCGTCGACGGCAGCGTGGTACGCGTCGGCGAGCGCCTGCGAGTGACGATCCGATTGAACGATGCCGCCGACCGTCGCGTGGTCTGGACCGAGCAGCAGGACGCCGGCGCTGCCGATTTGCCGGGCCTTCGCGAGGGCTTCGTCAAGCGCGCGGCGGTGGTGCTGCACAGCGGCCTGCGCACGGTCGAAATGGACAGGGTGCGCGTTCGTCCGCCCGCCAGCATGGACGTCTACGAGAAGACGTTGCTCGCCATCGCGCTCAAGCATCGGATGTCGCCCGACGGCATGAAGGAAGCACGGCGGCTGCTCGAGGAAGTGACGCAGAGCGATCCGGATCACGCCCCCGGATGGGCCTATCTGGCGATGGTCAACGCGATCGACGCGACCTTGCGCCTCACCGGTCAATGGTCGCCGCGAAGCGCCAACCTGATCCAGGCCCAACTGGACCGCGCGATGCAACTCGACTCCAGCCTGCCGGCCGCGCACTTCACGCGTTCGATGCTGCGAAGCCTGGAGCGCAGGCCGGAAGACGCGCTGGTCGCGATCGACGAATGCATCAAGAATGCGCCGAGCGATTCCGACTGCCTGATGTACCGTGTATTCCTGCTCGCCATGGCGGATCGGTTCGAGACGGCGTTGCAGGACCTCGATGCCAGCCTGCCCTTGATGCCGGTGCGCCCGGCCTACATCGAAGGCTTCGCAGCCTATGCCCAGGCGGGTGGCAGGCGCTACGGCGATGCGCTGGCCACCACGGAGCGTTGCCTGGCCCGGGCACCGGCGTATCCGCCTTGCCATGTGATGCGCCTGCTGTCCCTGGTGGAGTCGGGCCAGGTCCCGCAAGCGCAGGCCGCCGCCGAGGAGATGCTGCAGCGCTGGGCATTTGCGGTACGTCCTTGGGTAAAAATGCAGGCATCAACCGTGGCGCCGGAGTTGCGCGGGCGGATACTGAGCGCGCTCGAAGCGGCGGGTGTCCCACAGTAACCGTGCGCCCGCGCGACCTCGAACGGCATGCTCTCCTGCGGATTCAGTTGATATACCAGCGGAGTCCGGCACCCAGTACGCCGCCCAGCAACGGGCGGTCATAAGCGTCGCGCCCGACAACGGCCGGGGCAGGGCCGTGCGGCAACTGGCGCGCCTGCATCCGGTTACTTCAAGGTACGAAGAACCCGCGTTTTGATCCGGGGGGGGATTGGCGATCACTCGGGCAGCCACTCGTCACCGCAGCCCGGTGCCAGCCGCTCGGCGATCGTCTTCAGCGCTTCGTGCACGTTGCGGTGGTAGTCGCGCATGTCGAACTGCTTGCTGCGTCCTGCCTCGATGCTGTGCGCACGGTGTAGCAGCGCCAGAAGGTGGAAGTTCTCGAAGATGTTGCCGAGAGCTGCCGGCGTCGCGTTGACGTTGTCGGTGGCTTGTTCGTAGGTGGCCACCACCCGGTCATGCGCCTGGCGGCCGCGATCGTAGGCTGCTCCGAGGCTGCCGTTCAGCAGCGCCCGCATCAACTCGATCGACGGTCCGGCGACCGTCTCGTAGATCGTCCCTTCGCCGCCGAAGCCGTCGCGCACGGCGTTGGCGCAGCGTGTCAGCAGCGCTTCCTGGGGCTGCGTGATGGAAGGCGGTATCGGCAGCGGCTCGCTGACCGACTTCATCATCAGGTGGGTCAGCGCATGGTAAGGATTGAAGTCGTGCTGCGCGAGAGAGTTGTACATGGACCAGTATCGGTCAGCCGCATTCCTGGCCGCGTGACACATCTCCCTGAAAGGATCCTGGCTCGGCGTTCGGCCGATGGCAGGCCCGCCGCGCACGATCTCGGCCGCGAAGACCGCGGCGATGCGCCGGTCGGCGCCGGCCCGCAGCGCTTCACGGTACAGCTTGCGGGCCGGCGACTCCTCGCCGGCCTTGACCAGGCGATCCAGCGCGTCCGCGCGCTCCTCCAAAGTGGTGCCAATGCCTTGGACATCGTTGCCGCGTGTCGCCACGTGGATCTCGGCGCGGGCGATGCGCTCGATGTCCCGGATCGGCACGCGGCCTCGCTGGTCGACCGCCTTGATGGCCTTGTCGAGCGCTTTTTTCGCCTCCTCGAATTCGCGCAGATCACTCCAGGCGGCACCGACGGCCGACTGCACGACCGGAAGGTCGAGCCACGCACTGGGTACCTGCGCCAGCAGGCTGCGCAGCTTTTGCACCCGGCTGCTTCGCTCGGCGACCACCTGCAGCCGCCGCTGCGCTGCGCCTACGCGCAGGCCCACCAGCTCGTCCAGCAATTCCTCGGCCGACGCATGGCCTTCGGGGCCGAGAGCGCCCGTGCCGCCCGCCGCCGATTCGACGCGCCAGCCGACGTCGCCATAAGCCTGGTAGGCGGCCCAGGTCGAGCTCTCGGCACCGCCGTTCGTGTCGTCGCGGCAGGCCTTGCGCGCCATCTGCACGGCGTCGCCGAACGTTCGGTTGTGCTGCAACAAGGCCTCATAGAACGTCCTGGCGAAGGTCTCGGCAAGTCCGTCATCGACGGGCCAGCCCGTGACGACGACGCAGCGCACGCCGTTGCGAATCAGTTGCGTGGCCAGACTGGCGGCGAAGGCATTGGAGCGGAAAGGTTCCGGCCCGGGCTGCGCCGCACCCCCTGGACCGGCCGCCGGCTCGAGCGTTGGCGCTGGATCCGTGCGGCCGAGGCTGCAACAGTTCAGGAACACGAGTTCCGGCAGCGTGCCCATCGAGCTCAGTTCCTCGGCCGTCATGAGCACTCCGTCGGACAGCACGACGCCGCTGCGCAAATCGCCATCGTTGTGCTTCAGGTTGTAGATGCCATGGGCCGCAATGTGAATGATCCGGTAGCTGCCTCCGAGCAGCATCTTCAGGATCGAATTGGCGTCGGCATCCGAGCCGAACAGGTCTGGCTTCCAGTTCGCCTGCCGCAGTTGCTGATCGACGCACCGGCCCTCGCTCTGGGCGGCTTGAAGCGTGCCGAGCGGGTTCTGCCAGCCTTCGAATTCGGCCTCGGTGCCGTTGGTCATCGGACCGCCGACGACCAACGCCGAGCGGCCGTAGTTCACCCGGCTGCGCGGGCGCGAATGGTAGGTCTGCAACTGCCGCACGATTGGCGTGCGGATCGCGAGCGGCTCCTGATCGTCGTCATCGGCTTCGCTGTCGCAGATCATCTCCCACGGCAGCGAAGCGGTCGTCTCGTCGACGATCAGGATCAGGTTCTCGACCTGGCGCACGATGTCCTTGAACTCGGGCGGGATCAACAGCTGGAACATCATCCGCGCGAATGGCCCGTCCCACGCACGCTTCGTGAGTTGGCGACGCATCAGCTTGTCCAGCAGGTTCGGCTGCAACTGCTTCAGTGTCGCCTCGGCCCGTGCGCGCGAGCCGATGTAGACGAAGTTCATCGCATCGATCGCCCCCAGGGCCGAGACTTGAGGCGTTGCCGGCGGCGCGGTGGCGGACGGTGGGGGGGCTGCCGCGGTGCCGGCCCGTGCTTCTCTGGCGGTCGGCTTGTTGGTGATGATGAGCCGTGACCATTGGCTGAGCCGGGCGCCGGCGGTCAGACGCGGTCGTACGCCTTCTCCTTCGAGCAGGGCCTGGCGGCAGAAGAGCAGCGATTGCTCGCGTCGCGCCTCGACGGAGAGCCGGGGCGCCAGTGCGCGTAGCGCATAGACGGCGGCGATCGCGGTGTCCATGTAGAGCTCGACGAGTTCGAGCCGATCGACGTGCGCGCGCTTGTGCGTCATCTCCTGGAACTTGGCATTGGCCTGCAGCGTGCCCCGCACCAGCGCGCTGACGGTATCGTCGATGCCGAGGTTGACCGAGGAGTCGTAGCCCACCAGTAGCGCGCACAGCTTGAGCTTGCTGTCGTCGCGGCCGAGGACGTCGATCGAATGCAGCAGGTAGCGCAACACGGCTGTGCGGATGGCGTCGACCAGCGCGCCGCGGTTTAGGGGTTGGTCGTAGCCGCCGAGCCCGGCAACGACCGCGCCCGTCAGCCGGCCGCGCTGCAGCTCGAGCTCGTTCGGGCGCCGCAGCACGATCGTGGCGCTGTTGCAGGTACCGGCATACGCGCCCAGTCCGTAGCGCACCGACAGGTCGCGTGCAAGCAGTTCCTCGTCGATCAGGCGCTCGGGACCCGAGATCGGGTCGTTCAGATAGTGACCGACCAGGATCGGGGCCTGCACGAAGCGCAGATCGGTCGCTCGCACGCTGACTTCCAGGCGCCGCCGGCTCTGCTCGATCAGGCCCGAGGGCGCCATCGCTCCCATCAGTCCGCGTGCAAGCGTGTCGCTGTCGTCCATCAGCGGCGGACCGGCGTCGTAGTGGATCGGCCCGTTCTCGCGATCGCGATCGGCCAGCGGCGGCAGGGTGCGCAACCGGCTGGTGTCGCCACTCTTCAACAGGTCGGTCAGTGCCTCGAAGTGTTCTGCCGTCGCGCACAGGGCGCCGTGCTCGACCGGCATGTAATAGGTGCGCGCAACATTGGCGATCGCGCTCGAGGCCCAGGTGACGATGCCGTCGCCGAGCGCGGTTCCGATCAAGCGCAGCACGCCGGTGTCGCCGTCGTCCCGCTCGTCGTGCCATTCCTTGAGGCCGCAAGCCGTGTTGGCCGCCATGCCGAGGACGTTGATCGCGAAGTTGCGGTCGGCGAATTCGGGCGGCAGCCCGCGCTCGACCTTGTCCCATAGCCAGCGCGCGTTCATCAGCGCCTGCGAATTCTCGTCGAACCTCGCTGCCACTTCCTTGCCGAACCAGTCGTCACGCGCTTTGGTTCGCAGATCCGTCCAGGTCTTCGGATCGAAATAGTCGCGCGGAGTCTCGAGATTCTGCGCTTCGAAGAACGCGTCCTTGAACGGCTCCGGCAGTTGCGGCGGTGGTGGCAGCACGGAAAGAGGGCCGGGGAAACTGGCCACGATGTCCAGCACCTGCTGCATCCCGTGCATCGTATCCAGCCGGGCGATCGAGCGGATCGAATCGGACTTTCCCAGCAAGGTCTCGACCATCGCATGCGAACCGTGGTGCGGCGGCCCGAGCATCACCAGGCGGGCGTCCTTGCGGTCGCGCAGCCGTTCGAAAAGATCCGGCCGCAACTGCGCCGCCGCACGCACGACCAGCGCACCCGTGCCGTGGCTCAGGATGCGGACCGTCTGCGACGGCTTGGCGTCGAGCATCTTCTGCAGCCTGGCGGCCAGCAGCTTGCCGAGCTTCTCCATCGACAGGCGCCAGTCGTAAGCGAAGCGCTCGACGACATGGCTGGCCGCCAGATGGACCAGCAGCTTGCCGTAGTAACGTCCGAACAGCTTTTCGGCTTCCACCTGCGGTCGCGGCGGCGCCTGGCCCGTCCTGGCGGCGCCGTCGATACCCTCCGCCGGCTGGTCCACCTTCAACTGCTCGATGGCGCCGTCGGCAATGTCGAACGGGTCGAACCATATCCGATCGTAACCGCCGACGGCACCGTCTTTGCGTACGGGGTCGGCCGCCGACAAGGAACGACCGGCGCTACCGGCTGGCCTGCGGACCGCGAGATGCGAGCCCATCAGGCTCGGCACGATCAGCACGATCGGCGCCGTGGCGGCCGCGAGCTGGCTGCGCGCCCTGCCAAGCGCGTCTTCTTCTGCGCCGCGAGTGTCCTCGTGGTCGACTTCATGCGGCAACTGCGTGAAGCCCTGGATCGTGGACCGCCCGTCCTTCGTGGCGAGTTCTCTGGCTGGCACCGTCAACCAGTCGCGCACACCGAGCCGGGCGTCGAGATCGGAGAAGTGGCGCAGGTGGGCGGCTCTCGATCCCCGCCCGAACAGCACCTTGGCGCCGGCACGGCCGGCCACTCCGCCGAGCATCGAGGGTGTGTCGACCAGCAGGTCGTGTTCGAAATCCCCCGGCTTGAAGTGGTCGGTCACCAGCGTCGCCAGCCGGTGCAGCACCGTCGTGTCGCGGTGGTCGCCGGCGATCACCGCCATCTCGAGCCCCGGCTGCAATTCGACGGCGCTGCGCAGCAGGCGCGGCAGCGGGGAATCCGGCAGCAAGGGCTCGAGCCCGGGGATCACATGGGCATCGTGGCAGCCGGCGATCAATGTCAGCACCATCCTCTGCAGCCGGCGCGCCACCTCGAAAGGCACGCGCACCAGGATCGTCGCCACCTGCGCAAGCAGCATCGACAGGTAGAAATCGATATCGCCGCCCGCCAGCTTGCTGCCGCGTGCCGGACAGGCCACCCGCACGTAGCGACCGACCTTCAGCCGCTGCGGTTCGTTGAGGGTCGCGAGCTCCCGCAGGAGCTCGCGCTGAGCGTCGAGCCGCTCGTTCAGGTGCGTCCGCAGCGTCGACGCTCCAGCGGGTGCAGGTCCTGGCGTCGGCAACGTCCCGGACTCGGAAGCGACGACTCCGGACCGCATCGGCTCCTCGAGCCGGTTGGCCGCCGCCCCCTGGCAGGGCTGCTCGGCGCTGCCCCAGGGCCCGAAGCCGGTCACGTCGCGCTCGTACCCGGCGATGAGCTTGTCGTCGAAACGCGCGACCAGCAGATCGCCGATCAGGCCACCGCGACCGAGGGTGACGAAATCGGCGGTGGCACCCTGAGGCAAGGCCTTCAGCAGCGCGAGGGCGTTCTCGATCGGAGTCGCGCTGAATGTCGGGTGCTCGAAACCGTAGATGTCGGCCTCGCTGGTACCGCCCTCGGCCGGCGGCCCGGGATAGGCGCGCTCCAGGGCGGACCATACCTCGGGTTCGCGCGACACCAACTCGTTGAAGCAGGTCAGGGTGTCGAGGCCGAGGTCATGGATGAAGACGAGCAGGCGCCGCGGCTCGGCGGTGCGCTGCCTGGCCCAACCCTCCGGCGGTTCGATCAGCGCCTTCGACGGACCCGGCCAGCGTAGCAGCCGGCCATGGCCATCGGCGGCTTCGATCTTCCTCAGCGCGCTGACGAAATCATCGGGCTTCTCCAGTGCCGACGGCAGCGATGGTTGCTCGGACTCCAGCTTGTGCAGGCGCCTGATCAGCACGACCTTCGTCGAACCGGCTTTGGCCCGGTTCTCGGCGCGGAGTTCGTGCAGATCGATCTTGCCGCCGATCAGCAGCGGGTAGCCGCGACATTGCGTGGCGGTGGCGTGCAGCCGTTGCGCGGTCGTCAAGAGCACGCCATCCGTCAGTTCGAGCGCGATCAGCTGTCGCGCCGGGATCGGCTGCGCAGGACGCGCGGCGTCGCTCGCCATCGCCCGCAGGTCGAGCGACTCGACGAGTCTTACCGGCGCATCGGCGTCGCCGATCTCCGGCGTCAGCGGCAGCAGAGAAGCCACCTGCATCTTGCCGCGGGCAGGCTCCGCGAAGAACGTGAACCCGACGGCGGCGTCGGTCTTGGCGGGCGGATCCGATCCGGGCGGCGGCGACAGGGAGTCGTTCACGCGAACACCGGTCGCTCACGGGCACCGGGCGGAAAGAACCATTGCGGCTTCTGCGTCTGACTGGTGTTCGGAAGCCGGCGCTCGATGGCGTCCAGCCATTGCCGGTAGACGGGCCAGCTCGCGCCTCGGGCCGTCAACTCGCGCAGCGCCTCGAGGGCGAAGTAGCTGAAAGCACCGTGGCTGCTGTCGTCGGCGAGATCGATCTCGGCAGCGGTATCCTGCGGCCCGTCCTGGCATGCCGCCATCAGAACGTCGTCGTCGCGCAGCGTCTCCACCAGGCGGGTCCTGCCGGTATGACCGGCCGCCCTGGCAGCAGCCCTGGCGGCGACCGCGGCCTTCACCGCGTGCTCAGGCCAGCATTCCGGCGGCAGCAGCCGTTCGCGTTGCGTCCGCAGGGCCGGCCCGGCCTGGCGCGGCAAGACCGCGCGGTTGATGCTGCCGGAGTGACAACAGTCGGCGATCAGCAGCAGCTTCACGTCACCCCGGCGCTGATTGAACAGCTGCCGGACTTCGTCGTCCAGCAGTGGCCCCTGGGAGGCGAAGTCGGACGGCGCGAGACCCTGGTCCCATCCCGACCGCTCCTCGCCGCCGGCGTCGGGTGTCATGCAGGCGCCATGGCCCGAGAACGTGATGACCAGGCTGTCACCGTCGTCCGCTTCGGTCACCAGCTCGCGGATCGCCTCCCGCATCGCCTGCAGGCTGGCCTGCTCGTCGTGCAGCGATGTGACGGAGAACCTCTGGTCCTCGAGTTCACCCAGGAAACCGGCCCAGGCCTTGGCGTCGTTCACGCTCCCCAACAGGTCGCGACCGGTGTCCGGATAGCGGTTGATGCCGATGCATAGTGCGCGGCGTGCCATGGCTGCTACCTCTGCGGTCGCTTGGCCAGCGCCTCGGCTGCGCGGGCGAGCGAAGCCAGCGCAGCCCAGGCGAGCTCGTCGCTCGACGTGGAACCGGACGTCCTTTCCGGCAGCTGCGACGAGCTAGTCTGCAATCGCGTGGCGGGAAGCGGCTGCAGCAGCGGTGCGTACTTGCGATCCGGATCACCCAGCGCCTGCTCGTCCAGACCCGGGTGCTGGATCGGCGTGCTGCCGAACGCACGCGTCACGGCGTCGATGAACTGCAGGTTGCTGAGGCCATCGATGCCTCGGCTCAGCACGTCGAGCGCGCGAAGGGTGAACTGACCCTGGCCGTTCAGCTCGAGCGCTTCTTCAGTGTCCTTGCAGGCGGCGAACTTGACGATCGATTGCCGGCTGATCGTCGTGGCCACCGAGCGCGACGCCTCGCGCCGCGCCGGATCGGCCATGAAGGCGCGCCGGTGCGCCTCGATCAATGCCGCGTCCGCCTTGAACCAGCGCGCCCTGGCGCCCGCCGGGCGGGGTGCGATGACCCGCGTGTTCGTGAACGAATGGCAGCAGTCCATCATCACGGTCATGTTGACGCCGGCCGGCACCTCGCTCAGCAGCGTGCGGATATCGTCGTCCAGCAGCAAATGGCCCTCTTCGTAGTCGTAGGGCACGAGCGCCTGATCCTTGGGCTCCTGGCCGAATTCGGGAGTTTCATCGCCATCGAGGTCGGGCACCTGCGTGCCGTGGCCGGAGTAGTGCCAGAACAGCACGTCGCCCGCCCCGCTGCCTTGCATCATCCGGCGCATGGCGTCGATCATCCCGGCGCGCGTCGCTTCCCTGTCGGACATCACCGTCGTCTCGAAGCCCATGCGTTGCAACGCGTCGGCCCAGGCCCTGGCGTCGGCGACACAACCCGACAGCCGGTGCTCGGGGCGCGTGTACGCGTCGATGCCGATGCACAGCGCGCGTCGCAGGCGGCCCCCCGCGGCCGGGGGGGCTGTCACGATGGTAGCGGTCGCCGAGGTGGTGATCGCGGATTTCGGAGGGGGGGCCGGCTTGTCGATCCATGCCGGCGGGCGTGCAGCGGGTGTGATCATCCCGTCCTCCTCTTCGCCGCGCGCAGCGCGGGCGCGACGGCTTTCCCGATAGATCTCGACCGCGACGTCGTCCGTCACGCCGAGTACGCGCCGCAGCACGCTCGTCATCGTCGGCGGGTCGTCGTCGAAACCGCCGTGGGTGATCGAGGTGCTTGCCGCGTTCCCGGTATCGGCCCGGGTCGGCGACCAGACGACCTGAACACGGTCCGATGGCTGCGTGAGGCCCAGCGCCGCGCGCAGCTCCGGGTCGGCGCTGATCGATTCGTCCAGCCCCAGAATGGCGGCACCGCGCTCGGGCTCGAGCGCATGGTGGATCAGATACAGCAGCGACTTGCGATACAGGCGCATGCACGTGTCGCGCAGTTCGTAGTCGCGCTTCATCGTGTAGATCGTCAGGCGTTCGGTGTGCGACGCGAGCGCGCCGCCCGTCAGCATGCGCTGCTTGAACAGGTCGCACCGGATCGCCGGCGCCAGCAACTGCACGGTCTTGAACGGCGGCAGACCGAGTGAGTGCGCGGCGGGGATGAACCAGGCATGGAAGATCGAGCCGGCGCTGTGGCCCACGGCGTGCAGTTCGACCTCGCGCTGTTGCGCCGCCTGAGACCGCACGAACTCCACCAGGCGCTGCGCCACCAGCAGTGCGGCGCCGCCGGCCGGATCCTGCGTCGTCGGCGCATCGACCCCGCGCTGAGCGTTGGTCTTCATGCCGGTCCAGATCAGGCGCGGGGCGCCGCGGGAGGCGCTCTCGATCAACGAGTCCGTCCAGTCGGTCAGGCCGCGCGGCTTCGCGCCCCCGATGATCTGGCGCAGAATCTCGAAGAAACCGGTTTCCCAGACGAAGTAGATGGGCTGCACCTTCTGGCGCAACCACCACGCCACGTGCTTGTGCGCCGTGCGCAGCCCGTCGGCTTCGCCGACCAGGCCGCCATGTGCATAGATCATCAGCTTCAGCGGCCGGCCCTCGCCGTGCGCCTCTTCGGCGGCCGCGGGCAGGCGATGCAGGAACAGCTCGTCCAGATCGGCCGTCGTCGTCGTCACCTCGCCACCGACCGACAGGCGTCCGGCGCTCAAGTTGACCAGATACGGTCGAAGCAACGACAGTTCCGACGGTGACAAGCCCGAGCCGCCACGCGTGGCCGCATCGTCATCGGGCGGCCCCTCGCCGCCGAACGCGCGTGCATCCGGAACGGCCGCGTCGCCAAAGCCGCGGCGCTGTGCGTCGTCCTCGTCGGGTTCGGCGTCGACCGGATCGTCGGCCGCGGGCACCGGCCGCTCCATCGAGCGCAGCAGCGGCTCGAGCACCGGATCGATTGCTGCATCGATATCGAAGCTGCGCGTCGCAGGTGGCTCCGCCGGCAGGTTGCGCAGTGCCTGCGCGACATCGGCGATCAACTGGGCCCGGTCGACCGAGGTGCCGGGACAAGTCTTGTGGCTGCCGAGCTCATTGTGAAAGCGAAGCGTATCCGGCGCCAGCGCGAAGCGCCGGCAGGTCAGCGCGATCAGTTGCGCGAGACTGGCGCGCTGCACGCCGTCCAGTACATCGCAGTTCTCGTCGAAATCGCCGACGACCTCGACCATCAGCGGACCGGAAGCCGACGTACCGTTGGCTGTCGGCGCGCTGCATGGCGGTAAGTTCCAGTTGCGACCGAGCCACAGGAATCCTGACGGATCGAGGGTCAGGTGTTGGCCGATGTCGCGCCAGCCGTTGGTCTGCGTGTGATAGCGCCACATCGCGACGATCGTCTCGTGGCCGCGGAAGTCCTTGCGGGCAGGACGCCACGTGTGGTGAACGTGAACCGAAGTGATCTGGCGGGTGAACTGGAAATGCCGCAGCAGCGATCCGAACGTGTCGATGTCGATGCGCTGAAATGTTGGAGTTGCCATGGATGAGCCCCCTAAACCCCCCCTGGATTGGAACTTCGACCGGACACACGAATGCCTACGCGAACGTCCACGCGAAATTCACTGGATGCTTATTTGGCTGATCTCCATCACTAAAATCGCAGCGCAAGCCGCCTAGCATCTGGAGATCAGCTTACGTCGCGGATCGATCGCTGCCATCCTTAAAAGTGAGGATATGGCGCTTATTCGCGGCTCGCGAGCCGCAGGCCGCGCCGCTGCTCGTCGGCTTACGTCACTGTCAGCAGCAGGAAGGCATGGGTATCGGTCGGCTCGCAACCGATGGTCCGGATGTCATCGAGTCGATGACATCCGCATGCCCCATTCGAACGACGGCATAGAGATGCCTGGGACGCGTGCCGGATGATGGCAACGTGGCGAAGGCCGTCACAGGTGCTCGAGGAGAATCATTTGCGCAGGGACTCCCTCGGAGAGTTCCAGGCGATGGCTCGGCCGGCCCGCCGCTCGGTGGCCGTCGAGCTCGGGCGCCAGGGCCGCCGCCTACAGCGTGACGACCACCTTGCCGGCGACCGCGCGATCCGCCAGGCAGCGCATCGCGTCCAGCGCGTGATCGAGGTCGAAGCGCGCGCCGATGTGAGGCTTGAACAATCCCTGCTCGGCGAGCCGCTGGATCGCCGCCATGTTCTCGGCGCCCTTGGCCGGGTTGCGGCGCCCGTATTCGCCGGCGCGCACGCCGACGACCGAGAAGCCCTTGATCAGCGGCAGGTTGACGTTGACCGACGGGATGCGGCCGCTGGCGAAGCCGATCACCAGCAGCCGGCCGTCCCAGGCGATGCAGCGCAGCGATTCGTCGAACACGTCGCCGCCGACCGGGTCGTAGACGACGTCGGCGCCCGCGCCGCCGGTCAGTGCCTTGACGGCGTCCTTGAAGCCCGGCGGATGGTCCGCGCCGCCGCGCACGTTGATCACGTGGTCGGCGCCGGCGGCGGTCACCGCGCGCAGCTTCTCGTCCGACGTGCCGGTGGCGATGACGGTCGCGCCCAGGTGCTTGCCCAACTGCACGGCCGGGATGCCCACGCCGCCGCTGGCGCCGTGCACCAGCAGCGTTTCGCCGGCCTGCAATTGCCCGCGCCGCGTCAGCGCGACATAAGCGGTCAGCGCGCCGACCCGCCAGGCGGCGGCCTCGGCGTGGTCCCAGCCGGTGGGCGTCGGCCGGGCGTCGGCGGCCGGCAGCACGACGAGCTCGGCGATCGCGCCGCAGCGCACGCCGAAGTACACGTGCTGGCCGATCCGCAGGCCGTCGACGCCTTCGCCGATCTGCTCGATCTCGCCGGCGCCCTCCAGGCCGCTGACGTACGGCATCGGCGGCTTGTACTGGTACAGGCCGGCCGTCATCAACAGGTCGGGAAAGTTCAGCGCGGCCGCGCGCACGCGCACGCGGACCTCACCGGGGCCGGCGGGGCGGACCGGCCAATCGCGGATCGATACGCCGGATCGGTCATCGGTCAGCCGGTCGCAGACCAGCGCGCGGCAGGTCTCGCTCATCGGCGCGCCATCAAAGTCCGCCCGTGACGAGCAGCGTCTGGCCGCTGACGTAGTCGCTGTCGGGGCTGCAGAACAGGTAGACCGAGCCGGCGGCTTCCTCGGCCGTGCCGCCGCGGCCCAGCGGGATCATCTGGTTCATCGCCGACAGCCGGCCGGCCTGGATGCCGACCTTGACGGTGTGGCCCGCCACGTCGATCGTGCCGCCGTCGCCGGCCTGCAGCGGTGTCGTCAGCCGCGTCTGGATGTAGCCGAAGGCGATCGCGTTGACCGTCGTGTTGTAGCGGCCCCATTCCTTGGCCAGCGTCTTGGTCATGCCGACGATGCCGGCCTTGCCCGCCGAATAGTTGGCCTGGCCGGCGTTGCCGTTGACGCCCGACGTCGACGAGACGTTGACGATCTTGCGCACGACGCGCTTGCCCGCCTTGGCCTCGGCCTCGGTGGCCGTGCGCAGGTGCTCGGCGAACGCGCGCAGGATGCGGAACGGCGCGGTCAGGTGCACGTCGATGATCGCGTACCACTGCTCGTCGGTCATCTTCTGGATCACGCTGTCCCAGGTATAGCCGGCGTTGTTGACGATGATGTGGCAGTCGCCGAACGCGTCGACGGCGGTCTTGACGATGCGGTCGCCGAAGTCCTTGTCCGTCACGTCGCCGTTGCAGGCGACCGCGCGGCCGCCCTGCGACGTGATCAGCGCGACCGTCTCGTTGCCCGGCCCGTCGTCCAGGTCATTGACGACGATGGCGGCGCCGTCGCGCGCGAGCCGCAGCGCGATCTGCTGTCCGATACCCCGGCCCGAGCCGGTGACGATGGCCACGCGGCCGTCCAGTTGTCCCATCAGCATGTCCCCGCGAAAAAAGGTCGATAAGGAGGTTCGATAAGGCGGAAGTTCGATGAGGCCGGAGCCGCTCAGAAGCGCGCCAGGCCGTTGTTGATCGCCACCACGTCGCGTTCGACGACGCGGCAGCGGAACGAGGCCTGGCCATCGCCTTCGCGCCAGATCTCGGTGCGGATCGTCTCGCCCGGATAGACCGGCGACGTGAAGCGCACGTCGAACCGGCGCAGCCGGCTCGCGTCATAAGCGAGCACGCCCTTGAGCAGCGCGTGGCAGGCCACGCCGTACGTGCACAGCCCGTGCAGGATCGGCCGCGGAAAGCGCGCGGTCGCCGCCACCGCCGGATCGGCATGCAGCGGGTTGTAGTCGCCGCTGAGCCGGTAGATCAGCGCCGCCTGCGGCAGCGTCGGCAGGTCGATGCGCAGGTCGGGCGCGCGGTCGGGCATCGGGTGCGGGTCGCGCGTGGGGCCCGGCGGGCCGCCGAAGCCGCCGTCGTTGCGGCAGAACGAGGTCGAGCCGATCGAAGCGACCAGCTCGCCGCTGGCGCGCTCGATCAGGTCGCGCCGCGAATAGATCAGCGCGCCCTTGCCCGGTCCCTTGTCGATGATCTCCTCGATGACGAGCTTGCCGACGAGCGAGCCGCTGGACGGCAGCGGCCGGTGGATCGTCAACCGCTGCTCGCCGTGCAGGATCCCCTTCCAGTCGATGCCGGTCCACGACTCCTTGGCCCAGAAGCCCGGCGTGGCCAGCACGACGGGCATCGACGGCAGCATCCGTAGGCCGCCGGGCGCGCCCTCGTAGACGAACTTCAACTGCTCGGCGTCCATCGGGTCGTGCCCGAGACCGATGCCCAGCGCGTACAGCATGCAGTCCTTCTGCGTGTAGTCGTGGACGATGTCCTCGAACGCGTGCTGCCGCAGGGTCTGGTAGTCGATCGTCATGACGGGGGCTCCTCGTGTGGCGTCGTCGGCCGCTCTCGTGGCGTTGCCGGCCGGCGTGCGGGCCGGCAGGGGGCGCGCCGACGTATGCGGCCTGTCGGCCGGCATCGTCTCACAACCGCCGGCGTGTCGCCCGCAGTTGCGTGTCGCGGAACTCGTTCATGCCGGCGCCGCGCGAATTTGAATACACTGGCCGCAGACCGATCGAACGATGGAGACATCATGCATCCTAACCGCTACGCCCGCACCCACCCCGACAAGATCGCCTACCTGATGGCCAACGGCGGCGAGGCCGTCACCTATCGCCAGCTCGACGAGCGCTCGAACCAGTTCGCGCAGTTGCTGCGCGCCCGCGGCTTGCAGGCCGGCGACCGGATCGCGATCCTGATGGAGAACCATCCGCGGTTCTTCGAGGTGTGCTGGGGCGCGCAGCGGGCCGGCATCATCTTCACCGCGTGCAGCACGCGGCTGACCGCCGGCGAGGCCGCGTACATCATCGGCGACTGCCAGGCCCGGATGGTCGTCACCTCGCGCAAGCTGGCCGAGACCGCGGCCGGGCTGCTCGACCAGATGCCCGGCGCCGAGCACCGGATGATGATCGACGGCGCGATCGACGGCTACGAGTCGCTCGAGGCGGCGATGGCCGCGATGCCGACGACGCCGATCGCCGACGAGACCGCCGGCGGCGACATGCTGTATTCGTCGGGCACCACCGGCCGGCCCAAGGGCGTGTACGTGCCGCCCGAGTCGCCGCTGATCGACGCCGACAATCCGCTGATCGAGATCTGCCGCGTGTTCTACGGCCTCGGCGAGGACAGCATCTACCTGTCGCCGGCGCCGCTGTACCACGCGGCTCCGCTGCGCTTCAACATGACGGTGATGCGCCTGGGCGGCACCTGCGTCGTGATGGAGGAGTTCGACGCGGCGCGCTACCTGGAGCTGGTCGAACGGCACAGGATCACGCACAGCCAGGTCGTGCCGACGATGTTCGTGCGGATGCTCAAGCTGCCCGACGACGTGCGCCGCCGCTTCGACCTGTCGTCGCTGCGCTGCGTGATCCACGCGGCCGCGCCGTGCCCGGTGCCGGTCAAGGAGCAGATGATCGACTGGTTCGGCCCGGTCATCTGGGAGTACTACGCGGGCACCGAGGGCAACGGGCTGACGCTGGTCGACAGCGCCGACTGGCTGACGCACAAGGGCACGGTCGGGCGCTCGGTCCTGGGCGTCCTCAAGATCTGCGGGCCGGACGGCCAGGAGCTGCCGAACGGCGAATCCGGCACGATCTACTTCGCCGACGGCAAGCCGTTCGAGTACTACAACGATCCGGCCAAGACCGCCGAGTCGCGCCACCCGAACGGCTGGACCACGCTCGGCGACGTCGGCTACGTCGACGACGAGCAGTACCTGTACCTGACCGACCGCAAGGCGCACATGATCATCTCGGGCGGCGTCAACATCTACCCGCAGGAGGCCGAGAACCTGCTGGTCACGCATCCGAAGGTCCTCGACGCCGCCGTCATCGGCGTGCCCAACGAGGATTTCGGTGAAGAGGTCAAGGCGGTCGTGCAGCCGCGCGACATGGGCGACGCCGGCCCCGAGCTCGAAGCCGAGCTGATCGCGTTCTGCCGAGCGAGCCTGTCGCCGATCAAGTGCCCGCGATCGGTCGACTTCGCCGCCGAGCTGCCGCGCCACCCGACCGGCAAGCTGTACAAGCGGCTGCTGCGCGACAAGTACTGGGAAGGACACGGCAGCAAGCTGGTCTGAGCAACCGGGACGGCGGATTCAAGCCTGCCGGCCGGCTGCCGATACCGTGGAGACACGTTGACGCCCGCCGGCCGTCATGCCCATGCAGAAGTTGCGACCGCATTTCCACAGATCGGTTCCCGAGTTGCAGTGCGTCTTCGACGCCGGTCGGCGCGACCGGACGACGCTGAACGAGCTGCTGCGCGAGTTGCGGCACCGCGCCTCGCCGACCGCGCAAGCGCTGCAGCGGCGGGTCGAGGCCGCGTTGCGACGGCTGCCGCCCGAGGTGCCGCCGGTGCGTCCGGTGCCGGAGCCGGGAGCAGGCGACGATCCGTCCCCGCGGTCGTCCGGTTCACCGCGACCGTCGGCGGCCGCCTCGTCCGCCGCGGGTTCGTCCGCAAGTTCCTCCGCTGGTCCGTCCGCAGGTTCGACCGCCAGCCCGTCCGCCGCCGGTCCGACCAGTGGTCCGACAACCGGTCCGACCACGGGTCCGACCACGGGTCCGACAACCGGTCCATCCGCCGCCGCCGAGTCGATGCCGGCGTCGCTGCGGCTGCGCTGCCGCGCCTGCCGGACCGATCTGCGCGTGCCGGTGCGGGCCGCGTGCGCGGTCTATGGCTGCCCGCGCTGCCGATCCGAGTTCGAGGCCGAGTGGCGCGATCGCGCGTTCCACATCGAATGGCGGCCGGTCGCGCCGCCGCCGGCCGCCGACGATGCGCCGATGACCGAGTCGCTGGCGCGGCAGATCCTGTCGGTCGGGCCGGGCGCCGACGCGCCGGCGATCAAGCGGGCATGGCGCCGCGCCAGCCAGCATTACCATCCGGACAAGCACGGACGTCTGCCCGAACGCCTGCAGCAGGCCGCCGAACGCGAGATCAAGCGGATCAACGCCGCCTACGACTTCCTGGCGCGCGCCCGCGCGTCCGCGTCCGGCTGATCGTCGCCCGCAAGGCGGGCCGCTTCGTCCGGACCCATCGGAAAGCCCTGGGGCGCCGGCGGCGAAGATGGTATCGTCATCAGCCGACCCGGATCGAGGAAAGTCAGTCTTGAGCGTCTCCATCGGACAGATCCCTTCCGTCGTGCGCCACGCGTGGTTCGTCACGCATACGGCCGTCGCCGGTTTCATGTCGCACAACGCGCCGCGCCTGAGCGCGTCGTTGTCGTTCTATTCGGTGTTCTCGCTGGCGCCGCTGCTGGTGCTGGTGCTGGCCATCGTGTCGCTGGTGCTCGACGCCGGACAGTCGCGCGAGTTCCTGATGACGCAGCTCGCCGACGCGTGGGGCCAGTCGGTGGCCGACACGGTCGGGCAGATGATCGACCGCGTCAACCGGCCCGGTTCCGGCGCGCGATCGGCCATCATCGCGTTCGGCGGCATGGCGATCGGCGCGACCGCCGTGTTCGTCGAGCTCAAGCGCTCGCTCGACGACGTCTTCGGCAAGCGCGAGGCCGGCGCCGTCAAGCCCGCGTGGTACAGCCTGCTGGCCGTTCGCGTGCGCACGGTCTCGCTGATCCTCGCGTTGGCGCTGCTGATGCTGGCCTCGCTGCTGCTCAGCGCGTCGCTGACGACCGCGATCGCCGTCGCGTCCAGCTATCTGCCGCCGTGGATCAAGTTCGTCTGGATCGCCGACCAGGCGGTCTCGATCGCCGGCGCGGTCGTGTTGTATTACTTCGTGATGCGATTCTTCCCCGAGCGCATGCCGTCGAAGGCCGCGTGCCTGCGCGGGGCGCTGGTCAGCGCGCTGCTGTTCTCGGTCGGCCGCCACCTGATCGGCCTGTACATCGGCATGGCCGGCACCGCGTCGGCATTCGGCGCGGCCGGCACGCTGGCCGTCATCCTGATCTGGATGCATTACACGTGGCAGATCCTGATCTTCGGCGCCGAGGTCGCGCGCGCGGTCGACCTGCGCCGCGCGCAGGAGTCGGCATGACTTCGTATCGACCGGATCCGGGCCGGCGGCACGGCCTGCGCGTCGCCGCGGCCGCGGTCGCGATGATCGCGGTGCCGCCGCTCGGCCACGCGGCGGGCCGCGCCAAGGGCCAGGCGCCGGGGCGCGGCTGGATTTCGACGTCGATGCGCTTTGGCGGCTACCTGAACGCGACCGGCAGCGCCGCGCCGATGCGCATCGCCGTCGCCGACTACACGTTCGAGGTTCTCGACGGGGCGCGCTATCGCATCGTGCTCCGGGTCGACAGCGCGCTGGCGGACCTGCGCTACGAGAGCGAGGGGCTGATCGATGCGACGGGGCTGCGGCCGCGCGCGTATCGCGAGACGCGTCGCCTGCCGCTGCGCTCGCCGCGCACGCGCGAGGTGGCGTTCGCCGATACCGAGCAGCCCGGCCACGTGATGCTGCCCGCCGGCGCGCAGGACCGGCTCAGCGTCATCGCCCAGTTGTCGTGGCTGGCGCGCACGCAGCCGCGTCCGTGGGCGACGGCCGGCCAGGCTCCGCTGATGCTGGCCGGCTGGGATTCGGTCGAGCCGACGATGATCACGATCGGCGAGCCGCAGCGCGTGTCGCTCGAGAACGGCGCCGGCGTGCAGGCGCGCGAGTACCGGCGGCTCAGCAACGGCGGCGGCACGCTGCTCGAGTTCTGGCTGATCGACGACGCGCAGCGCAGCCCGGCGATCATCAGCTTCGCCGAGGGCGAAAAGCGCCTGCGCTTCGTCCGGATCCTCGACTAGGATGCGATTGCTGCTGGTCGAGGACGATCCGATGGTCGGCCAGAGCGCGCGCAAGGCGCTGCGCCTCGAAGGCTTCACCGTCGACTGGGCGCGCGACGGACGCGAGGCCGAGCTGGCCGTCGACGACGCCGCGCCCTACGATCTCGTGCTGCTGGACCTGGGGCTGCCGCGCCGCGCCGGGCTCGACCTGCTCAAGGACTGGCGCGCGCGGGGCCGGGACGTGCCGGTCCTGATCACCACCGCGCGCGACGCGGTCGCCGACCGGGTCGCCGGCCTGAACGCCGGCGCCGACGACTACCTGATCAAGCCCTACGACCTGGACGAGCTGCTGGCGCGGATCCACGCGCTGCTGCGGCGCCGCGCCGGTCGCGGCGAGCCGGTGCTCACCCACGGTCCGTTGCAGGTCAATCCGCTGACGCGCCAGGTCAGGCTGCGCGGCGAGCCGGTCGCGCTGTCGCCGCGCGAGTTCGCGCTGCTGCAGGCGCTGCTGGACCGGCCGGGCGCCGTGCTGTCGGTCGCCCAGTTGCAGGAGCGCATCTACGGCTGGGACGACGAGGTCGGCAGCAACACAGTCGAGGTCTACATCCACGCGCTGCGCCGCAAGCTCGGCAGCGGCGCGGTGCGCAACGTGCGCGGCGTCGGCTACATGATCGGCGGCTTCGACGAGCCGACCGCCGGCGGCGGATGATCTCGATCCGCCGCCGCCTGCTGCTGTGGATCTCGCTCGGCCTGGGCGTCGCGCTGGCGCTGGCGGCCGTGTTGATCTACCGGCAGGCGCGGCAGGAGGCCGACCTGCTGCTCGATCACCAGTTGCGCCAGCTCGCGCTGTCGCTGCCCAGCCACGCGTTCTCGCCGATGGGGCCGGGGCGCTCGCAGGGCATCGATCCGGACCAGGACATCGTCATCCAGATCTGGGACTTCACCGGCCTGCGCCTGTACTACTCGCACGGCGCGCAGATCCTGCCGCAGCGCGCCGAGCTGGGTTTCTCCAGCCTGCGCACGCCCAACGGCTGGTGGCGGATCTACAGCGCCGAGCTGGGTGACACCGTCGTGCAGGTCGCGCAGCCGATGGCTGGCCGCGCCGCGCTCGCGGCCGGCAACGCGCTGCGCACGCTGCTGCCGATCCTGCTGATGTTGCCGGTGCTCGGCGCCGTCCTGTGGGTCAGCATCGGCCGCGGCCTGGCGCCGGTGCGCCGGCTGGCCGCCGACGTGCAGGCGCGCGACGCGGCCGCGCTGCAGCCGCTGTCCGATGCCGGCGTGCCCAGCGAGATCCAGCCGCTGACGCACGCGCTGAACGACCTGCTGGGCCGGCTCGACCGGGCGATCGGCGCGCAGCGCGCGTTCGTCGCCGACGCCGCCCATGAGCTGCGCACGCCGCTGGCCGCGCTGCGGCTGCAACTGGGCCTGGCCGAGCGCGCGACCGACGAGGCCGCCCGCCGCGACGCGTTCGCCGACCTGGCGCGCGGGCTCGACCGCGCGACCCGCCTCGTCCAGCAGTTGCTGACGCTGGCTCGCCAGGAGCCTGGCGCCTTCGACATGCCGATGGCCGAGCTGGACCTGCGGGCACTGGCCGCCGGCGCCGTCGCCGACCACGCGCCGGCCGCCGCGCAGCGGGGCATCGACATCGGCATCGACGACGTCGGGCCGCCGCCGCGCATCGACGGCAACGCCGACGCGCTGGCGATCCTGATCGGCAATCTGGTGGACAATGCGGTGCGCTACACGCAGCCGGGCGGTCGCGTGGACCTGCGGGTCGACCGGGACGACGCGGGCCGGGCGCGGCTGACGGTGCGCGACAACGGCGCCGGCATTCCGCAAGACCAGTTGCCGCGCGTGTTCGACCGTTTCCATCGCGTACCGGGCAACGAGGCCGCCGGCAGCGGCCTGGGCCTGGCGATCGTCCGCCAGATCGCGCTCGCCCACGGCGCGAGCATCGTATTGACCAATGACGACGGGCTGACGGCCACCGTCGTGTTCCCGGCACGCGCGGCCGGTGACGGCGTCGTGCCGCCGCCGACGCCGAATCCGTTTCCGACTTGAGGAGATTCCCGATGAGCAGCCACGTCACCGACACGCCGGACAGCGGCCGCAAGCCGCACACGCTGGTTTCGCTGCGGCAGATGCACGCCCGCAAGGAGCCGATCTCGATGCTGACCGCCTACGATTCGTCGTTCGGCCGGCTCGCCGACCTGGCGGGCATCGATACGATCCTGGTCGGCGACTCGCTGGGCATGGTCATGCAGGGGCATTCGAGCACGGTGCCGGTGACGATCGAGCAGGCGTGCTACCACGTCGGTTGCGTGACGCGCGGCAACAAGGCGGCCTGGCTGGTCGGCGATCTGCCGTTCGGCAGCTATCACGAGAGCGTCGAGCAGGCGATCCGCAGCTCGGTGCGGCTCATGCAGGCGGGCGCCCAGATGGTCAAGCTCGAGGGCGGCGGCTGGACCGCCGAGGTCATCCACGCGCTGACCCAGCGCGGCATCCCGGTCTGCGCGCACCTGGGCCTGACGCCGCAGTCGGTGCACGCGATCGGCGGCTACCGGATCCAGGGCAAGGACGACCAGGGCGCGCAGGTGCTGATGGCGCAGGCCCGCGAGGTCGCCGACGCCGGCGCGGCGATGCTGGTGATGGAGCTGATGCCCAGCGCGGTCGCCGCGCGCGTGTCGGCCAGCATTCCCGACGTCATCACGATCGGCATCGGCGCCGGCAAGGGCGTGTCGGGACAGGTGCTGGTCATGCAGGACATGCTCGGCGTCACCGTCGGCAAGCTGCCGCGCTTCGTGCGCAATTTCATGCAGGGCCAGCCCGACGTGCTGTCGGCGTTCCGCGCCTACCACGCCGCCGTCAAGGATGGCTCGTTCCCGGACGAGGCGCAGCACGGGTATTGATGGGGGCCGCCCCCGGTCAGCCACCCCCGCCCAGCGCGGCCCAGATCTGCGACGCGTGCGCGATCACGAACAGCAGCAGGCCGATCGCGCCGCCGACCAGCGTGCCGTTGATCCGGATGAACTGCAGGTCCGCGCCGATCTGCAGCTCGATCTGCTCGGACATGTCGCCGGCGTCCCATTTGCGGACCGTGTCGCGGATGTGCCCGGTCAGGAAATCGCCGAGCTGCGGCGCCAGCAACTGCGCGAGCGCCTCCAGGTAGTCGTTCAGCGAGCGGCGCAGCGCCTCGTCGCGCGCCAACTCGTCGGCCAGCCACGCGCCGATGCGCTCGGTATGCTGCAGCACTCGCGACGCGTCGGTCGGCCGTTCGAGGTCGTCGGCCAGCCAGCCGCGCAACTGCGCCCACAGGTCGCGCGCGTAGCCGGCCATCGCCGCGTTGCGCAGGATGTATTCCTTCAGCTCGTCGCCCTTGCGCAGGAACGCCTCGTTCTGCCGCAGTTGCGCGACCAGCTTGTCGACCTGCTCGTCGAAGATCACGCGGATCTCGTGCTCGGGACGCTGGCTGATGTCGGTCAGCAGCCGGTCGATGACCGAGCCCGCCGCGTCGACGACCTGCGTCGTCAGCCACTCGGTCGGGATCAGCAACTGCTTCCACTTGTGCTCTTCCTTGAGCCACTGCACGACGCGGCGCGCGATCTCGCCGCGCGCCGACGGCTTTTGCAGCTCGCGCAGCGCGTAGCCGATCAGCGCGTCGAGCAATTGCTGGTGGCGCCCGTCGCGCGTCAGCACGTCCAGCATCGAGCCCAGCGCCGGCGACAGGTCGATCTTGTTGATCACCGTGCGCAGCGCGTCGCCGAAGAAGCCCTGCATCGGCTTGTCGTCGACGAACTGCAGCCAGGTGCGCGCCACCCGCCCGACGTGGCCGCCGATGCAGCGCACGTTGGCCGGCTGCGCCAGCCATTGCGCCAGATACGCGGCCGGGTCGATGCGGCGCATCTGCGCGATCAGCGCGGCCGGGTCGAGGAACTTCTCCTGCACGAAGCGGGCGAGGTTGTCGGCGATGCGGTCCTTGTTCGACGGGATCACCGCGGTGTGCGGGATCGGCAGGCCCAGCGGCCGGCGAAACAGCGCGACCACCGCGAACCAGTCGGCCAGCGCGCCGACCATCGCGGCCTCGGCGACCGCGCGCAGCCCGGTCATCCACAGCGACGGCGGCAGGAACAGCGTGGCGACGAACACGACGGCCGCCAGTCCGAACAGACCGAGCGCGACGCGCTTCATCCGGCGCAGCGCCCGCAGTTTGTGTTCACGAGCCGGCGGCGCTTCGGGTGACAGGGCGATGGACATCCAGCGACTGTAGCCGATCGGCCGCGCCGCGTCGAAGCCGGCATTTCGCGGAGCGGATACCGCGGCCCGCGCCCGGCGCGCCGGGCAATCGCGGATAATGCCGGCATCCCATCGAGCCGTCCGGCGAATCCATCGACGATGCTGCGTGAAGCGTTCGGAGCCATCCGGGATCTGGGTCGTGTCAACCAGATCGCCGCCGTCCTGATCCGCTACGGATTCGGCGACCTCGTCCATCGCATCGGGCTCGCGGGCGCGCTCGAACGCGCGGGGCGCATCCTGCACTGGCAGACCGTCGAAGGCATCGCGCAGATGACGCTGCCGATGCGGCTGCGCCGATCGATGGAGGACCTCGGGCCGACGTTCGTCAAGCTCGGCCAGGTGCTGGCGACCCGCGTCGACCTGTTTCCGCCCGACTGGATCGCCGAGTTCGGCCGCCTGCAGAACGGCGTGCCGGCCGTGCCGTGGTCGCGAGTCCTGCCGCAGTTGCGCGAAGACCTCGGCGACGAGCCGCATCACGTGTTTCCGGTCATCGACGAGACGCCGCTGGCGGCGGCCTCGCTCGCACAGGCGCATCGCGCGCAGTTGCCCGATGGCACCGAGGTGGTGCTCAAGATCCGTCGTCCGGGCATCCGCCAGATCATCGAGGCCGACCTGCGCCTGATGCTGCTGCTGGCCGAGGTCATCGAGGCCAAGATGCCGGACCTGCGCCGCTACCGGCCCAAGCAGGTCGTCCAGCAGTTCATGATCTCGCTGCGGCGCGAGCTCGATTTCGGCGCCGAGTGCCGCAACGCCGAGCGTGTCGCGCACAACTTCGCCGAGCATCCCGAGATCGTCGTGCCCAGGGTCTACTGGGAATGGACCGGCGAGCGGTTGAACGTGCAGGAGCGCGTGACCGGCATCGAGGGCAGCCGCCTGGACGCGATCGAGCCGGCCGGCCTGGACCGGCGCGAGCTGGCCCGCCGCGGCGCGCAGGCCGTGCTCAAGATGATCCTCGAGGATGGCCTGTTCCACGCCGACCCGCATCCGGGCAACGTGTTCTACCTGCCGGACAACCGGATCGCGTTCATCGATTTCGGCATGGTCGGCTGGTTGTCGCGCGAGCGGCGCTACCAGTTGGCGCAGTTGCTGCACGGCCTGGCGATCCACGACAGCGAATCGGCCGTGCACGTGCTGATCGACTGGGCCGAGGCCGATGGCGACGCCGTCGTCGACGAAACGCGGCTGCTGGCCGACATCGATGCGTTCGTCGACCAGTACCGCGGCGTTCCGCTGCGCCAGTACCGGCTGTCGAACATGCTGTCCGAGGCGGCGGCGATCCTGCGCGAGCACGGCCTCGTGCTGCCGCCCGACCTGGTGCTGATGGTCAAGGCGTTCATCAGCCTGGAGGGGCTCGGGCGGCAGCTCGATCCGGACTTCGACATGGCGACGCAGATGACGCCGTACCTCGAGCAGGTGCTGATGCAGCGGCATCGGCCGGCCGCGCTGGCGCGGCACGGCTGGCGCGCGCTCGGCGACGCGGTGACGCTGCTGTCGCGCGCGCCGCGCGACCTGCGGCAACTGCTGCGCAGCGCGCGCAGCGGCCGGCTGCACATGCAGATCGAGATCACGTCGCTGAAGGCCTTCGGCGAGCAGATCGACCGCGCGTCGAACCGGCTGACGCTGGGCGTCGTCACCGCGGCGCTGATCGTCGGCTCGTCGATCGTCATGCACGCGGGCGGCGAGGCCGGATCGAAGGTGCAATGGCTGGGCATCCTGGGTTTCGTCGCCGCCGCGTTCGGCGGTTTCTGGATCCTGGTGTCGATCCTGCGCAGCCGGCGCAAGTGAGCGGGCGCGATGCCCGACCGCCTTGCCATGACCCGTCGGCGGCACCCCTTCGCCAAGCTCCGGGGCGGGATCGGGCGTCACACGGCCAGATACCGCTGCGTGATCGCGTCGTTGCCGCGCAGCGCCTCGATCGTCGAGCGATGGACGATCTGCCCCTTGTCGATGACGGCCGCGTGCGTGGCGATGCCCAGGCAGAAGTGCATGTTCTGCTCGGCCAGCAGGATCGTCACGCCGATGTCGCGCAGCCGCCGGACGAGGTCGCCGATCGCCTGCACGATGATCGGCGCCAGGCCCTCGCTCGGTTCGTCCAGCAGCAGCACCTCGGGGTTGCCCATCAGCGTGCGCGCGATCGTCAGCATCTGCTGCTCGCCGCCGGACAGCCGGCCCGCGAGCCGCGACTTCATCGACGCGAGGATCGGAAACACCTGGTAGATCCGCTCGCGCGTCCAGTGGTCCTCACCGCGGGGCCCGCGCTTGGCGCCGACGATCAGGTTGTCGTCGACCGTGTGCTCGGGAAACACCTGGCGGTCCTCGGGCACGTAGCCGATGCCGGCGCGGGCGATGCGGAACGGCGGCAGGCCCGAGATGGGTTCGCCGCGCAGCAGCACGCTGCCGCGGCGCGGCGGCGCGATGCCGACGATCGCCTTGAACGTCGTCGACTTGCCGGCGCCGTTGCGGCCGAGCAGCGCCATCGTCTGGCCTTTCTCGACGTCCAGGTCGACGCCGAACAGGATCTGGCTGTCGCCGTAGTAGACGTCGGCCGATTCGATGCGCAGCAGCGGCGCGCTCATCCGGCTTCCCCGGCCGCCTGCGCGAGGCGATGGTCGCTGCCCAGGTAGGCGTCGATGACGTCCTGGTTGCTGCGGATCTGCTCGGGCGTGCCCTGCGCGAGCACGGCGCCGTACTTGAGCACGTGGATCGTCTGCGCGATCTTGAACACGATGTCCATGTCGTGCTCGATGAACAGCACCGTCATCGCGCGCGCGCGCCAGAGCTGTTGCACCTTGCCGATCATCCGCCAGCGTTCGTCGGGACCCATGCCGGCGGTCGGCTCGTCGAGCAGCAGCACCTTGGGCCGCATCGCCAGCGCCAGGCCGATGTCGAGCAGCTTCTGGTCGCCGTGCGACAGGTTGCGCGACAGCGTGCCGGCACGCGCCTGCAGGCCCAGCAGCTCGATGATCTCGTCGGCCGCCTCGGTCGTGCCGGCCAGCGGAAAGCGCTTCAGCCAGGTCCACGACTGCCGCCGGTGCGAAGTGACGGCCGCCGTCAGCGCCTGCCGCACCGTCAGCGTCGGGAACATCGCGGCGACCTGGAACGCGCGCGCCATGCCCAGCCGCACGACCTCGACGCTCGACTTGCCGACGATGTCCCGGCCCTCGAACAAGACCTTGCCGCTGTCGGGGCGCAGCGCGCCCGAGATCAGGTTGAAGAACGTCGTCTTGCCGGCGCCGTTCGGGCCGATGATCGCCGTCAGCGAGCCCTCGGGAAAATCGATCGAGACGTCGCGCGTCGCGTGCACGCCGCCGAAGCGCTTGTCCAGGTGCTGGATCGACAGCATCAGCGGGCTTCCTTGCCGCTCGGGGCCGGG
>JASGFT010000049.1:0-29467 GCA_047605425.1 Burkholderiaceae bacterium
GCGGGGCGCCCGCTTAGCTTCGCGTCGGCCGGCAACGCGTCGGCGCAGCACCTGGCCGGCGAAACCTTCAAGCGCGCGGCCGGCATCGACATGCAGCACATCCCGTACAAGGGCAGCACGCCGGCGCTGACCGACGTGATGGGCGGCCAGGTGCAGTTGATGTTCGACTCGATGCCGTCGGCGATGCCTTATGTCCGCGGCGGCAAGCTGCGCGCGGTCGCGACGACGACGGCGCGGCGCGCGCAGGCGCTGCCCGACGTGCCGACGATCGCCGAGTCCGGTTATCCGGGCTTCGACGTCAGCACCTGGTACGCGTTGTGGGCGCCGGCGGGCACGCCGGCGCCGATCGTCGAGAAGCTGGCCGAGCACGCGGCACGCGCGCTGAAGACCGCCGAGGTCCGCAAGCAGTACGCCGACCTGGGCGCCGAGCCCGTCGGCTCGACGCCGGCGGCGTTCGCCGCGTACCTGGACAGCGAGTCCGCCAAGTGGGCGAAGATCGTCAAGGACTCGGGCGCCAAGGCTGACTGAGGCGCACCGGGCGCACCGGCCGTAGCGGGCGGTAGTGGGCGCTTGAGCGCGCCCCGCTCGGCGATACCGATGCGCGCGACACGAACGCGAGAGGAGAGAGCTCGATGACGAACGAAAAAATGGCCCTGATCACCGCCGGCGGCAGCGGCATGGGCGCGGCCGCCGCGCGCCGGCTGGCGGCCGACGGCTTCCGTGTCGGCATCCTGTCGTCGTCCGGCAAGGGCGAGGCGTTGGCCGCCGAGACACGTACCTGATGAACGTGATCCGGCCGACCCGGCTGGTCGCGCCGATCATGCGCGCGCAGCGCGGCGGCACGATCATCGACATCTCGACCGCGTGGGCGTTCGAACCGAGCGAGATGTTCCCGACCTCGGCGGTGTTCCGCGCCGGCCTGGCCGCGTACACCAAGCTGTTCGCCGACGCGCATGCGGCCGACAACGTGCGGATGAACAACGTGCTGCCGGGCTGGATCGACAGCCTGCCGGCCACCGACGCGCGCCGCGACAGCGTGCCGATGCGCCGCTACGGCACGACCGCCGAGATCGCGGCGACCGTCGCCTTCCTCGCGTCGGACGGCGCCGGGTACATCACCGGGCAGAACCTGCGTGTCGATGGGGGGTTGATGCGCTCGGTTTGAAGCCCGATGCGCATCGGCGTGGTGTTCGCGAGGCGAGCGTCACCGTGCAGGATTCGCCTCGATGAACTCGGTAATCGCTTCCACGACGCCGGGGGCGAGTTCGAGATCCGCGCGCCCATACGTCGCCACGTTGGCCGTGGGGGCGTCGGTCGCCACCGGCTTGAGCACATGATTGGCGGTCGGCAGCACGACCAGCTTCGCCTGCGCGGCGGCCTGCCGCAACAGGCGCGCATTGTCGGGACCGATCTGCAGGTCGCGCGCGCCCTGCAGGACCAGCATCGGCCCCTTGAACGCGCCGGCCAGCCGGGCCGGATCCACGGCGAAGCTGTCGATCAGAAAGCCTTGAACGGCCGGACGAAACAACGGGCGAAGAGGTGGGGGTAAGGTCGCCATCTCGACGCGTCGTCCCGATTCCAGCGTCTCGATCGCCCGTTCGGCCGCGTCCAGCAGCGGGGCATTGGCCGGATTGGCGCGCAGTTGGGCGCGCAGCACCTGGCCCAGCGGCCGGCCCGGCGTGGCGGCGAGCACCAGCCCGCAGATGCCCGTGCCGGATTCGGCGGCCTTCAGCGCGACGATGCCTCCCTCGCTGTGCCCGATCACCCACACGCAGCGTGCGTTCGTGCGTTCCCGCACCGCGCTTACCCAGCGATGAACATCCTGCGCATAGTCGCTGATCGTGACGTCATTGGCGTCGCGGACGGCGCTGCGGCTGCCGAACAGGCCGCGCTTGTCGATGCGCACGCTGGCAATGCCGCGGGCGGCGAGACCCTCGGCGAGCAGACGGTAAGTCGCCGCCTGCAAACCTTGCGGGCTGTTGCCATCCCGGTCCGTCGGGCCCGAACCGGGGACGATCAGCGCCACGGCCTTGCCAACCTCTTGTCCGCCCGGAGAGAGCAGCGTGCCCTGCAGGCGATCGAGAGGGCCGGGCGCCTCGATCGGCTCTTCGGCCGGCACGTCGCGCGCCGCGGAAGGCGCAGCGGCGAAAACGGCGCTCCAGGCCGCGAAGGCCAGAGATACCGCGATGCGCAGCGCCGCCGGCGCGGCGCCTGCTCGAGCAGGCAAGCCCGTCGAGACGGGCGGCGTTTCGTCGGATGGCATGTCGGGCGATCGGGTCGATGGTTTTCGCCACTATAGCGGCGCATGCCCGCGCCCGGCCGCGCGACCCCGGCGAGCCTACAGCTTCACCGCCTGCGGCGCGCCGGTCAGGTAGCCGACAGCGGCGCCGAACTTGCCCTTGTAGTTGGTGTCGATCAGGGGGTCGAGCGTGTCCTTGACCTTGGCGTGCAGGCTGCTCCAGTCACCGGGGTGCTGGAAGTTGCTCATGATGTAGGTCCAGCCGTTGACCTCGTCGACCGCGTGCAGGCCGGTGGATTCGGCGCCGGCCGGCGTCGACAGGATGCGCGACAACTGCCTGGTGTCGACGTTGTAGGCCCACAAGAAGTTGTTGACGTGGTTGCCGCTGTCCTCGCCGATGAACAGGATGCGCATCTTCTCGGAGAACTTCAGGTTGTCCGGGCTGGCGATCTTGTCGGGGTTGGCGGTGTTGCCCAGCGCGTCGGCGGCGATGTCCTCGCCGATCAGCTCCATTCGCGAGCTGATCGGCACCCATTCGCTGTCGATGGCCGCGCCCTTGTCGTCCCTGACGCCGCCGCCGAGATGATGCGCGAGCACGCCGCCGGCCTTCAGCGTATTCGGGAATGTCACGTTGTGCTTGGCGTTCCATGCCGCGTCGCCCTCGATCATCGACGCCTGGATGTTGGCCAGCGCCGAATAGGCGACCTTGTCCTTGATGTTGAGCGTCGTGCCTTCCATCTTGGTGAAGGCCATGCTGCCGCCGGCCAGGTTCGCGTAGCGGTGGGTTTCGAGGAAGGCGGCGGCCTTCTCCATGCCCGGCTTGAGCCTGACCCAGGCGGCCTTGCCGTCGAGGAAGATCCTGGTGTAGCTCGCGTTCTGCGGGTCGGCCGTCACCGACTCCATGATGTCGGTCGGCCTGAGGCTGTCGGCCAGCGCCCTGATTTCGTCGCTGGTGGCGTGGCCGAGGTGGATCCACTGGATCCTGGCGGTCGAGCTGTCGGTCAGCGTCTCGGTGTAGTGCGCCACGTACAGGTTGCCGGCGGACAGATCCTTCGCCCTGTCGGCCACGAACATGAACAGGCCGCCGTTCGTGTAGTCGTCGCCCATCAGCGCCGTGCGCTCATCGGGCATCACGTGGATCAGCTCGTGCGAGATGCGGCCCAGGCAGTAGTGCTTCTTCACGCTGCCGGTGCCGTCGGGGTTGACGGTGACTTCGGGCAGGTGGCCGTAGTGATAAGGGTTGGCGGTGGTCTCGTCGCCGAACACGTTCCTGCTGAACGCCTTGAACTGCGCCGACGTGGCGGCGGTGAAGGCATCGGGCTCGTACTCCTCGCTGGACAGGTGGGTGTTCCAGGGCGAGAGGCTGGCGCCGCAGGTGATCCACAGGCCGTGGACCGAGGACATGTCCACGTTGTGGTACTTGACCAGGCTTAGCTGGCCGGTGCTCTGGTCCTGATCGAGCGTCAGCACGGCGATCGGCGACGGCAGCCTGCCGTAGGTATCGTTGCCGCCCTGGTCCTGGCTGTTGTACTCGAACTGCACGACGAAGAACACCGGTTGGCCCTTGACGCCGTCGACCTTGGCGCCCTCGATCCGGATCAGCGACGAGCCGTCGGGAGCGTCGGAGAAGAACTGGCGCTCCTTGCCGGGCACCGAGGTGTCGATGATCGGCTGGTTGCGGATGTCGTAGTAGCCGCCGGCCAGGATGCTGCCGCCCTTGCCGTCGCTCACCATGTCGCCGGTCACGAAGAACGGCTGGTAGGCCAGCGCGATGTCCCGCTGGCTGCCGTCGTCGTACTCGATGCTCATCACCGCCGTGGTCGTGGTGGTCGCCATCGCGGCGGGCGTCGCCAGGCTGGGCGCGGCCATGTTGGACAGGCGTACCGACCTGAACGCCGCGGCGGGCGCGTCATCGCCGCCATCGCCGCCGCCGCCGCAGGCGGCCAGCAGTCCGGCGGCGGAAAGGGAGGAGGCGAGCGGCAGCATCGGCGCTCCGCCCAGGAGCCGCAGAACTCGGCGGCGTGAAGTCAACATCTCGGTCATGACGATCTCTTAGCGGGTTGATGGATAGGGAATCCGGGCGCGGAGCCAACCTCCCCGTGCCCTGGCCGCGAGTGTCGTCATTGCATGTGGCATGCCGATGACATGAACCAGAAGATGTTGGATTCTTGATGCGGGTCTCGCTGAAACGCGCTGGTGTCGAAGCACCGGCGCCGTCGCGCTTCACGTCGATTTCATCGCGAGACCCGCTTCGGGCGACGCGCGTCGCCCGCGCCATTGCATGGCCGCCAGCGCGAAGACGCTTAGCGCCTGCACGCACAGGTAAGCCTTGCCCAGCGCGGTGATCGGCAGATCGCTGGCGAATGCGAGCAGCAGGCATCCGAGGCCCCAGACGACGTTCGCCTCGATCACGGCGATCAGCAGCCCGGTCCGGATCGCGCGAGACCGCGACAGAATCAGCAGGAACGCCGCGTAGCCGATCAGGAACCAGCCGGTCTCCAGAAGCAGCGTTGTTCCGAGGCCGAGCCACTGGGTCAGCAGCCCGGAAAGGGCTACCTGCAATACGCCTACCGCCGCGCAGGTGATCGCATCGATGCTCAGGACGATGCGGAGGAATCGAGAGGAATGGTCGAGTGACATGGCGAGTCTCCAAGATGAGGATTGGCCCGACGCCCGAAGAATTCTCGGACGCCGATGCCAGCTTGGAGCCCGGATGGCGCGCCGTCGATTACCCGACGGGTCATGCCTCGTCGCTTAGCGTCACGCGACGCCGTGCCTCATAGGCATGATCGCTTCGCCTTTGCTCGTCGCCGGAATCGCGCTGACGGGCGCGCGCATCAGCGTCGCCATGCTGGCATAGCCCGCCCAGGGCCCGTTCCCGGCCAAAGCGGGCGTCGAGGACATCGAGTTGGCGAACGCCATTGAGAAGCGGCACGATCAGAGTGGATGGTCCGACCGCCGGCGCGATGGCTTCCATCGCCCCCTCCGGATCGTAAGCCTTGCAGGCCAGAAGCACGGCATCGAACGGCGAATCCACCGCCGTCAGCACCGTGACCGGCACGCGCAGATCGCCAGGCGGACCGGTGATGACCAATCCCTGCCGCGCAAGCGACTCGGCGCGCGGCGGCCTGACCATAAAGCGAACGTCGATGCGGGCTGACGGCATGCTGGGACGCTGGTTGGGACGCTGGTGTGACGAAGGCTTTACGGCGTGCGGCTTTTTTACGACAGGCAGGTGGCTCGGCCTATAGTGTCGTTTTTCCCAAGGAGCGCCCCTGATGCCCGAGCCGAGCACCGACGCCCCCGGCAAACCCGACGCCGACCGCGCCTCTTCGACGCCGCCAGGCGAGCTGGCCACCCGCGTGACCAGCGCCGGGCGCGCGTTCGACGACGCAATCCGGACCGCCAACCTGCCGGTGCACCGCGCGTCCACCGTGCTGTTCGATTCGCTCGCGCAGGCCGAGGCCACGGGCCGCGATTCGACCGCGGGCCTGCACCACGCTTCGTCCTACGGCACCGCCGGCACGGCGACGACGATGGCGCTGATGGACGCATTGGCCGAGATCGAAGGGGGCGGGCACGCGTGCCGGGCGGCGCTGATGCCGTCGGGCCTGGCCGCGATCACGACCGCGTTGTTCGCGTTTCTGAAGCCCGGCGATCATCTGCTGATGCCCGATGCCGTCTATGGGCCGGCGCGCGGGTTCGCGACCGGGATGCTGGCGCGCTATGGCGTCGTGACGACGTTCTACGAGGCCGGCGAGCCGCTCGAGCCCTTGCTGCGCGACACGACGCGCATCATCTATCTCGAAAGCCCGGGCAGCTATACGTTCGAGATCCAGGACGTGCCGGCGATCTGCGCGTTGGCGCGCTCGCGCGGCATCATCACGATGATCGACAACGCCTGGGCGTCGCCGGTCTTCGCGCGGCCGTTCGACTGGGGCGTCGACGCGTCGATCCTGCCGCTGACCAAGTACTGGAGCGGGCATTCGGACGTGCTGATGGGCGCGGTCGTGATCCGCGACGCGCTGTGGCCGACGCTGTGGACCGCGGTGCGCCAGCTCGGCATGTGCGTCGGCGGCGACGATGCCTGGCTGATCCTGCGCGGGCTGCGCACGGCCGAGGTGCGGATGCGCCAGCACGAGCGCTCGGCGCTGCGGGTCGCGCAATGGCTCGCGCAGCGGCCCGAGGTGTCGCGCGTGCTGCATCCGGCGCTGCCCGAGTTTCCGTCGCACGCGCTGTGGAAGCGCGATTTCAGCGGATCGAGCGGCCTGTTCTCGTTCGAGCTGGCGCCCGGCGTGCTGGCCGACGATCCGTCGCGCCGCGCCGCGCAACTGGCGGCGCTGTGCGAGGGGCGCCGGCATTTCGGCATCGGCTATTCGTGGGGCGGCTTCGAGAGCCTGATCATGCCGGCCAAGATCGCGTCGCTGCGCACCGCGCGCCCGTGGACCGGCGGACAACTGATCCGCGTGAACATCGGCCTGGAATCGCCGCAGGACCTGATCGACGACCTGGCGCAGGGGCTGGAGACGCTCACCGCGGCGATCGACCGTTGATCTTGCCCAGCCCTTCGGCTTTGTAGCCGAGCAAGGTCAGCAGCGTGTCCGACGCGCCTTCGAGGATCCGGGGATTCAGCGACAGGAACCAGTTTTCCTGTGCGCGATAGATCGGCCGCGTATACCAGCCGAACAGCGCGGCGCGGCTTTGATCACGGGTGCGATTCTCGCCGGTCCGGTGCCACAGGCGGCTTTCGAAGACGATCATGGTGCCGGCCGGCGCGACCGCGGGCTGCGAGGTGTCCTCGTCGCTGCCGGTCGGCGGACGGTGATGGCGCTGGCTGCCCAGCACGAAGCGGGTCGCGCCGTTTTCCAGCGTGAAGTCGTCGATGCACCAGGAGACGTTGCATCCTTGCGGATCCTTGGGCCAGGGTTCGGGCACGAAGATCTGGTCGGCGTGCAGCGCGCCTCCCTCGCAGCCCGGCATCGCGATGTTGGCCGATTGATTGCCCAACAGCGCCGGCCAGCCCAGCACCGATCTGACCAGCCGCAGGGCCGCCGGGTTCTCGGCCAGATCCGCGAACAGCGGATCGAGGCTCAAGGTGTTCCAGATCCGGTGGTTACCCTCGCCGTAGTCGAGGCGAAAGCCGCTGTGCGTGAGCTGGCGCTGCGTGTCGAGTCGCGCGCAACGGTAGAGGATCGCGCGCGCGTCGGCGATCTGCGCGTCGGACATGACGCCCGATACCAGGCAGATGCCGTGCTCGCGCAGATCGCGTTCGGCCTGATCGAGGTCGGACGTGAGTGCCGGAAAACGCTGGGTCATCGTCGTCTCCGTGCGGCGCGACCGCGTCAGCGGCGAACCGGGATGTTCTCGTAGTAGGGGATCGCGATCTCGTCCTCGGCGTCGACGCGGCCGATCATCGCCGTCACGTTCGGGTGCATGACGTCCGGATCCGTCAGCAGGTTCAGGCAGGTCGGGCGTCCGCTGGCCTGCGCGCGCCGGATCGCCGGGCCGATCTCTTCGTAGCGACGGATCAGTTCGCCGTCGCACCCGAACCCCTGTGCGACCACGTGATAAGCGCTGGCTTCGAGATCGACGGCCGCGGTCCGGTCCTTGCCGAACACCAGTTCCTGCCCGTGGCGCGACAGCCCCCATGCGCTGTTGTTGAAGACGATGGTCGTGATCGGCAGTCGGTGGCGGGCCATCGTGTCGAAGTCGGCGATGTGAAAACCCACCGCGCCGTCACCGATGATCGTGGCGACCGGCTTGCCGGGGCGGGCACGAGCCATGCCGATCGCATAGCCTTGGCCCACGCCCAGGGTGCCCAGATAACCGTTTCCCATGTACAGGCCGGGCCCGGGCGAGCGTCCGTGAGGCTGGAACCAGGCCGTCAGCTCGCCGCCATCGAAGCTGATCGCCGTCTCGGGTGCCAGGGCCTGGGCGACGGCGGCCGCGGCGTGATAAGGATGCAGCAGCCCCGACGCGGTTTCCTTGGGCAGGTTTTCGAACGGCTTCGTCAGTGCCTGCCGGCAGGCCTGCAGCGTCGCGCGCCACGCGTCGCGGCCGACCCAGGTCAGCGTCTGGGCGGCCGCGTTCAGCGCGATCAGCGCCTGCGTGCTGTCGGCGACCACGGCGACGTCGGGCGTGCGGATCCGGCCGATCTCCGCGCCGTCGATGTCGATCTGGATGAGCCTGGCGCCGTGAGGAATGATGGCGCCGTGCCGTCCGCCCAGGAACATGCCGGCGCGCGCGCCGAGCTGGATGATCAGGTCGGCCGGCTCGTTCGCCTTCGTCGCCATCGCCAACGTGGCGGCCATTCCGGCGTTCTGCGGATGATCGTTCGGCAGCACCCCGTTGGCTTTCGTGTTGAACAGCACCGGGGTGTGGGTCAGCGAGGCGAACGCGGCGAGCTGCTCGGCGCATTGCCGCGATAGCGTTCCGCCGCCCGCCAGGATGGCCGGGCGTTCGGCCTGTCGCAGCATCGCGATGATCCGCTCGACCGCGTCGGCGGCCGGTGCCGGACCGGTCTGCAACGCGGCGCGCGTCGGCAATGCCAGATCGTCGGCGCGGATCGGCGCGAACATCACGTCGATCGGCACTTCGAGAAACACCGGGCCCGGGCGTCCGGAGGCGGCGATCCGCATCGCTTTGTCGACGATGTCGGGAATGCGCTCGATGTTGGTGATCCGGTAAGCCCATTTGGTGACCGGCAGCGTCATGGCGATCTGATCGAAGCCGCCCTGCAGCGGATTCAACGCCGCTTCGCGCAGCGGAGGGGAGCCGGCGATGAACAGCACGGGCATCGCGTCGAGCCAGGCGTTGACCATCGCCGTCAGGCCGTTGGAGAAGCCCGGGCCGGCCGTGATCACGCAGACGCCGACGTTGCCGGTGGCGCGGGCATAAGCCTCCGCCGCGTAGCCGGCGGTGGCCTCGTGGCGCGTGTCCGTCAACTGGATGCCGTGCTCGCGGCAAGCGACCAGGAATGCGTCCAGATGACCGCCGTGCAAGGTGAAGGTCTCGGTGACGCCAAGCGCCTTCAGGCTTCGGGCGAGGACATCACCCCCGTTGATCTTGCTCACGATGTCTCCTGGATGGGTTCGCGCCGCGCGTTGGCGGCAGGTTGGCGCCAACGATTTTTGAAGTGCGCTTCATCAATATTATTGAAGTACACTACAAACATGTCAAGCAGGTCGATCGTGGACCTGGCGATGCCGAGCATGTTTTCGGAAGGGGCGAATACCGGTGCCGGTCGAAGTGAGCGGATCCCGGCGGGAGATCGGCAAGGCGCAGCGCAGGCGACGCATCGTGGAGGCCGCGGCGGCGCTGGTTCGCGAGCACGGGTCCGGCGAGGTGTCGATGGTGATGGTTGCCGAGCGGGCGGGCGTGAGCCCCGGTACGCTGTACAACCTGTTCCAGACCAAGGCCGCGATCTTCCAGGAGGTCTTCGATCTGGATCTCGATGAGTTCGCGGCCCGGCTGCAGCGGGAGCCGGGCGATCCGCTCGACAAGCTCTTCGTTGCCGTGCGGATGGCCGCCGATCTGTATCGGCGAGAGCCGCGGTTCTACAAGGCGATGGCTTTGATGGGCCGTCGCGATGGCGAAGGCTCGGCCAGCGCGATCGCCGGGCCTCGCGTCGATTTCTGGCGGCAACTGGTGCAGGACCTCGCCGATCAGGGGCTGCTGGTGGCCGGCACGAACGCGTCGCTGCTGGGCGCGTCGGTGGCGCGCTCGATGCGCGGCATTTTCCTCGAATGGGCCGGCGGCTCGATATCGGCGGAGCGTCTGGCCAGGGAAGCCGATTTCGCGCTGGCGTCGCTCTGCCATGCCCATGCGACCGGCCCGGCGAGGCGGCGCCTGGCGAGCCGGCTGCGGACTTAGCGCCCGTTCACTCGAAGATCGAACCCACGCCGCCGGGCGCCGGCCACTCGTCCGCTCGGTTTCGCGGCGGTGATGGCGAGCACGGCGGCGGCGATAGCGTTAGCGGCGGCGGTAGCAGTGGCGGCAGTGGGCCGCGGATGCGGCGCTACGGCGATTCCCGGCGATCGACGGTCTGCGCGACAATGGCGGGAGCCCGGCCGCGCGCCGCCCCGCACGCGACGCCCGGCGCTTTCGTCCACCTCCGAGCGAGATCGCCATGAACCTAGCCGACCTCAAGCCGTTCATCGACCACCAGTGGCGCCACGACATCGTGCCGCGCCTCGTCGACTACGTGAAGATCCCCGCCAAGTCGCCGGGCTTCGACGCGAGCTGGGACCAGCACGGCCACCTGAAGGCCGTCGTCGCGATGGCCTCCGACTGGGCGCGCGCGCAGCCGGGCGGGCCCGGGGGCGCCGCGGCGCTGGCCGGCATGAGGCTCGAGATCGTCGAGCTGCCGGGCCGCACGCCGGTGATCTTTTTCGACGTGCCGGCCACGCAGGGGCTCGGCGGCGACCGCTCGGTGCTGTTCTACGGCCACCTGGACAAGCAGCCCGAGATGAGCGGCTGGCGCGACGACCTGGGGCCGTGGAAGCCCGTCATCGAGAACGACCGGCTCTATGGCCGCGGCAGCGCCGACGACGGCTACGCGATCTTCGCGGCGCTGACCTCGATCGCCGCGCTCGATGCGGCCGGCGTCGCGCGGCCGCGCTGCGTGGGCCTGATCGAGACCTGCGAGGAGAGCGGCAGCTACGACCTGCCGGCCTACCTGGAGTTGCTGACGCCGCGGATGGGCCAGGTGCAACTCGTCGTGGGACTGGATTCGGGCTGCGGCAACTACGACCAATTGTGGGTGACGACCTCGCTGCGCGGGCTGATCGGCGGCGTGCTGACCGTCGACATCCTGTCCGAGGGCGTGCATTCGGGCAGCGCCAGCGGCATCGTTCCGTCCTCGTTCCGGATCGCGCGGCAACTGCTGAACCGCATCGACGATCCGAAGACCGGCGCGGTGCTGGCCGACGTGTTCCACGCGGCGATCCCGGACGAGCGCCTGCAGCAGGCGCGGGCGGCCGGCACGATCCTGGGTGATGGCATCTGGCAGCAGTTTCCGTGGATCGGTTGCAGTCACGATCCGGCGTTCCACGCCGAGCACGCGGGCCAGCACGCGATGCCGATGACGACCGATCCGGTCGAGGCGATCCTGAACCGCACGTGGCGGCCGGCGCTGTCGGTGACCGGCGGCGCCGGCCTGCCGAGCCTGGATTCGGCCGGCAACGTGCTGCGGCCGCGCACGCAGCTCAAGCTGTCGATGCGCATTCCGCCGACCGTCGATGCCGAGCGGGCCACGCACGCGCTCAAGCAACTGCTCGAACACGACGCGCCTTACCGGGCGCGCGTGCGGTTCGATGCGGATTTCGGCGCCAGCGGCTGGAACGCTCCCGAGACCGCGCCCTGGCTCGCCGGTCTGCTCGACGATCTGTCGCGGCAGACGTTCGGCAAGCCGGCCGCCTGGATGGGCGAGGGCGGCACGATCCCGTTCATGAACATGCTGGGCCGGTGGTTCCCGAACGCGCAGTTCGTGATCACCGGCGTGCTCGGCCCGCAATCGAACGCGCACGGGCCGAACGAGTTCCTGCACATCCCGTATGCGACGGCGTTGACGCGTGTCGTATCGGGCGTGCTGGCGGGAATGCCGGCGGCCTGAACCCGGGCCGCCGATCGATCACGACGCGGCCGGCGCCGGCTTCGCGTCGGGCATCTTCTCGATTTCCGCGATCGCGTCCTTCAGGTAGCCGATCATCTCGTACGATTCTTCCTGCGACAGGATGCGCCGGCACGAGGTGATGCCGACCTCGAGCAGCTCGCTGCCGTAGCTGGTGACGGTGATGTTCAGCGCCCCGCCGTGATAAGGAATCGACACCGGGTAGTAGTCGGCCATCAGCGCGCCGCAGACGTACAGCTTCGCCGTCGGGCCCGGCACGTTCGAGATCAGCACGTTGGCCATCGCGGGCAGCCGGCGCGGCAGCTCGGATCGCCCGTACATCGCGGCCATGTTGGTGACCAGCCAGGGCGCGCCGAACACGGGCAGGTCCAGCCCCAGCACCGGCTTGAGCTCGCGCACGACCGCCTTGGCCGCTTCGGACGATTCGTGGATCGCCTTGAAACGCTCGACCGGATCCTCGATGTCGGTGGCCAGATCGACGCGCACCGACGAGACCTGGTTGTTCATCGCATCGTCGCCTTCGGAGCGCAGGCTGACCGGCACCGCCGCGATCAGCGATTCCTTGGGAAGCAGGTCACGCTCCTTCAGGAAGCGCCGTAGCGCACTGCTGCACATCGCCATCACGATCGTGTTGACCGTGCCGCCGACCCGTTTGCCCAGCGCCTTGAGCTCCTGGAACGGCAGCGACATCGCGCTGAACGAGCGCTGATTGGTGATCGCGTCGTTGAAGATCGTCTTGGGCGCGGTGCCCAGGCTCAACTTGCGTCCGGACTTGGATGTGAGCTGGCTGGCCAGTACGTTGCCGGCCGTGCTCAGCGCGCGTGTCGAGGTCGGCATCAGCTCGACGACCTTGCGGTACTGCGCCGCCGAATGCGAGGCCGCCGCCTGCAGCAGCTCGGCCACGCCGAGCTGGTAGCCGGTCTGCTTGCCATGCCGCCGCGAAGGCGGGCGCACCTTGCGGATCGTGGGCGTGGGGTCGTACAGCACCTTGGCCATCTCGACGCCGGACTTGCCATCGACGCCGCTGTGATGCGCCTTGAAGTAGAACCCGATCTGGCCGCTTTCCAGGCCGTCGATGATGTACATCTCCCACAGCGGACGGCTGCGGTCGAGCAGGCTCGAATGCAGGCGGGCGACCAGCCGCTGCAATTTATCCATGGTGCCCTTGCCGCGCAGCGTCAGGCTGCGCACGTGATAGTCCAGATCGATGTCATCGTCCTCGATCCAGACGGGCTCGGACAGGTCGAACGGCATCCGTGCAAGCTTGCGGGTCAGCACCCGGGCCACATGCAGCCGGTCGGCGATCATCGCCTTGAACGACTCGTAGAAGTCGCCGTCATAGTCCTTGGGGAGATCCAGCAGTGCCAGCGAGCCGACGTGCATCGGCGTTTCGGGCGTTTCCAGGTGCAGGAATGAGGCATCCAGGCTGCTGAGGTGGTCCATCGCTTTCGTCTCCTTGGTGGTTCCGGGCGGCCGTTCCGGGGGCCGTCGTTCTCGTTGCGGCGGCGTTCGCCGTCCTGAGTGACTGATACAGCATTCGCACGGCGACCGCCAGCGCGCGCGATCCATGAAATGGCGTTCGTGCGCGTAATTCCCTATGGTTGCCGAACGGCAGCCCTCACTAATATCGATAGGCCCCATGCGGTCGTCCTCCGGATCGGCGGTGCGCTCGCGGAGCGGCTGCGCGCGACGGACGGGGGCGTGCGGCGCCACGACAGGAGACATCATGCACCGCCGCACACTGCTGCATGCCGCCGGCGCGCTGCTCGCCAGCCCGTTGGCCGCGCCCGTGCTGGCGCAGGCCCGCTGGCCCAGCCGCGAGATCACGCTGATCAATCCGAACGCCCCCGGCGCTTCCACCGACCTGACCGCGCGCATCGTCGCGCAGGCGCTCGAGAAGCGCCTGGACGCCACCGTCATCGTCAAGAACGTCGCCGGCGGGGCCGGCGCGCTGGGGCCGTCGACGCTGGCGAGCGCGCCGCCCGACGGCCACACGATGGGGCTGGTCGCGATCTCCAGCCACATCGCGGTGCCGAACACGATGGACGTCAAGTACGACCCGTGGAGCGCGTTCGACGTGCTCGGGCAGGTGGCCGAGCTGCGTTACGGCATCGGCGTGCCGGTGACGTCGCCGATCAAGACGGTCGAGGACCTGATCGCCACCGCGAAACAGCGGCTCGTCACCTACGGCTCGAACAACGTGACCAACGTCGTCGCGATGTTCCAGCTCGCCAAGCTGACCGGCGCGCGCTTCCGCTGGGTCGTGTTCAGCGGCGGCGTCGAGGCCGTCACGCAGGCGGTCGGCGGCCACGTCGACCTGGTGATCCAGTCCGTCAACGAGATGCGTCCGCAGATCGAGGCCCGCAAGCTGGTGCTGCTCGCGTCGGCCGGCCCCGAGCGCTGGCCCGACTACCCCGACATCCGGACGCTGCGCGAGCACGGCTACGAGGCCGTGACCAACGGGCCGTTCGGCTATGCGTTTCCGACGGGCGTCGATCCGCAGATCACGGCGAAGATGTCGGCGGCGCTGGCCGACGTGATGGCCGACGACGCGGTCCGCAAGCAGATCGCCAACCTCGGCATCGTGCCGGTCTATCGCAGCGGCCCCGACTACAAGGCCTTCCTGAAGAAGCTCGAGGGCGATCTGGTGCCGATCCTGCAGGAGACCGGCATGGCGCGCAAGAAAGCCGCGTGACGGTGGCCGGCGTCATCGGCGCGCGCGGCGCGGCGAGGCGGGGCGCGCGGCTGACGGCGCTGGGCCTGCTGGTCGTCGCGCTGGCCGGGCTGGCGATGGTCACCCACATGGCCGGCGGATCGCTGCCGCGCGCGCTGCTGATGGCCGCGTTCGGCCTGCTGTTCGGCTGCATCGGCTACGTGCTGCGCCGGCACGGCTACGACCTGGGCATCGTGATCCTGGCCTTCGTGCTCGGGCCGATCTTCGAGCGCCCGGTGCGGCAGGCGCTGGCGATCTCCGACGGCGATCCATTGGTGTTCGTGCACAGTCCGCTGGCCGCGGGCTTCGCGATCACGGCCGTGCTGATCCTGCTGGCCGGCCTGTGGCCGCGCCGGCTCGCGCAACGGGCCTGACCGGCGTTTCGTCGCGCGGCCGCGATGTGGCCTCGACACGGCCGACCGGCCCCGCGCACGGGCCATCGATCGGTCCGGCGCCCCCGCGCGCGCCGCGACGCCGCTATCGTGGATCGGTGCTCGCGCCTAGCCGTCAGCCGGTGTCGCTGCCCGGCGTCGTCCGTTATCGTCCGATCCTCGACCGCCAATGCCGTCCGATCGGGCATCGGCTGCTCGTGCTCGAATCGGGCGCCGACGCCGATGTCGCGTTCGTGCGCGACCAGCTCGGCTTGCAGACGGCCGATCTGATCGATACCGAGCGGCTGCTGGGCAACGCCGCGGCCGAGGCCGGCGCGCCGCTCGCGCCGCCGCCGGGCCGCTACTGGCTGTCCGCCAGCGCGGCGCTGCTGGATGCGCTGTGCGCGGTGCCGCCGCAGGCCTCGTCGATCGTCTGGCTGGTGCCGATGCAGATCGCCGCCGGCGCGGCGGGCTACGCGATGTGCGAGCGGGCGATGCAGCGCGGCCATCACGTCGCGGTCCGCGGTCCGGCCGCCGAGCTGGCGTCGATCCGCGGCATCGAACGCTTCACGGCCCTGCACGTGCCGGCCGGCGACGAGCGGTCGCTCGATACGCTGTACGCGGTCAAGCGGTCCGGATGCCTGCTGCTGCGCGAGCCCGACGACGACTCGTCGCCCGGCGGCGCGGTCCGCGCGCCGTCGTCGCTGTTCGACGGGGTCGAGGGATTCGCGCCGACGCGGGCCGCGCGCGCCGGGCAGGCGGGCGCGGCGCCCACTTATGGCTTCGTGCTGAAGGCGCTGCAGATGCTGCAGTCGGACGCCGACGCGGCCGAGATCGAGGCCGTGCTGCGGGTCGATCCGGTGCTGTCGTTCCGGCTGCTGCGTTACGCGAACGCCGCCGCTTACCGCGGCAGCCAGCCGGTCGACAGCGTGCGTTCGGCGATCCTGCGGGTCGGCTACCGGCAGTTCTCGCGATGGCTGGCGCTGGGTCTGGTGACCTCGCAGGTCGATCGCGGTAGCGATCTGGCGCAGATCGGCCGCGCCGTCGTGCGCGGCCTGACGATGGAAGCGATCGCGCGGCGCGAGCCCGACGCGGCGGTGCGCGAATCGGCGTTCATGATCGGCCTGTTCTCGCTGATCGACGGCATCCTCGGCGTGCCGCTGGCGGCGCTGGCCCAGGCCGCCGCGCTGCCCGAGCCGCTGCGCCGGGCGCTGATCGCGCACGACGGTGACGGCTATCCGCTGCTGGCGCGCGCGATCGACACCGAATGGCGGCCGACGGCGCCGCAGGCCGCGGCAGGCGGCCCGGCGCCCGCCGTCGTCGATACCTTGCAGCCGATCGACCAGGCCTTGATCCGCGCGCTGATGACGGCCGGATCGCTGCTGTGATCCGTCGCGCGGCCGTCGCCCGTCAGTCGTCGGCCGAGCGGAAGCCGCGCGCGTCGCTGACGCCGCCGTCGACGACGATCGTCGCCCCGACCACGTAGTCGCCGGCGCGCGAGGCCAGGTAGATCGCCGCGCCCGCCATGTCGTCGCCGACGCCGACCCGGCCGACCGGAACGCGCTTGGCGACCCGATCGGCGTTGTCGCGCGCATCGGTGTTCATCTCGGACTGGAACGGGCCCGGCGCGATCGCCGATACGATGATGTTCTCGCGCGCCAGGCGCTGAGCCATCCGGCGGGTCAGGTGGATCAGGCCGGCCTTGCTGGCCGCGTACGAATACGTTTCGAGCGGATTGACCGAAACGCCGTCGATCGACGCGATGTTGATGACCTTGGCGGGCCGGCGAGTGGTCGCGTCCGATGCGCTGGCGCGCAGCAGGTCGATCAGCGCGCGCGTCAGGAAGAATGGCGTCTTCAGGTTCAAGTTGACGACCTTGTCCCAGCCGCTTTCCGGAAACTCGTCGAACGGCGCGGCCCAGGCGGCGCCGGCGTTGTTGACCAGGATGTCGAGCCGGCTCTCGCGCTCGGCGATCCGGGCGGCGAGTGCCCGCGCGCCGTCGACGGTCGAGACGTCGGCCGGCAGCGAGATGCAGGTGCCCAGCTTGCTCATCTCGGCGGCGGCCTTGTCGCAGGCTTCGGCCTTGCGGGCGCTGATGTAGACCTTGACGCCGCGCCGGAGGAAGCCCTCGGCGATCATCCGGCCGATGCCGCGCGAGCCGCCGGTCACCAGCGCGACGCGGCCCTCCAGCGAAAACAGGTCGTCACTCATGAAATCTCCTCGGGTTCGGGGTAAACGGCCCCGCAATCTACCGCAATCGCGCGGCCGGCGTGGCGCATGGCGCGCACGCCCCTGCACTGCGACCGGCAGGCGCCATTACGGTATTTCGATGTGGTCGCGCGCGCGTCTCACGCCGCGCCGAGCACCTTCAGCAGCCAGTCGCTGATGTCTTCGATCTCTTCCGGACACACCGAATGCGGCATCGGGTACGCGTGCCACTGGACCGTGTAGCCGAGCGCCCGCAGCGCGTCGCGCGAGGCCTCGGCCCGTTGGATCGGGATCATCGGGTCGTGCGTGCCGTGCGCCATGAAGATCGGCACGTCGTCGTTGGCCGCCTGCCGCTCGGCGCTCGTGCGGTCGGCCAGCGGCAGGTAGCCGGACAGGCACATCAGGCCGGCCAGCCGCTCGGCATGCCGCAGGCCGGTCATCAGCGTCATCGCGCAGCCCTGCGAGAAGCCGGCCAGCACGATCTTGCGCGCCGGCACGCCGCGCGAACGCTCGCGCGCGACCAGCGATTCGATCGCGGCCTGCGACGCGCGCAGGCCCGCTTCGTCCTCGCCGGCGCGGCCGCCGAAGCCGAAGATGTCGTACCAGGCCGGCATCACGTAGCCGTTGTTGACGGTGACCGGGCGGCTCGGCGCGTTCGGGAACACGAAGCGGACGTCGCCGGCGGCCTGGCGCAGCGCCTTCAGGTCCAGTTCGGGGACGATCGGCACGAAGTCGTCGCCGCTGGCGCCCAGGCCGTGCAGCCAGACGACGCTGGCCGTCGGCGCGGCGCCGGTGGCCAGCTCGATCGTCGTCAGCTCGCCGTGGCGGGTGACGCGCGGAGCGGACAGGGACGATGGCATGGCAACCCGCGTCCGCTCATTGCAGCGTGCGCGGCGCTTCGTCGCCGTCGCCGTCGTCATCGTCATCGTCGTCGGAGTCCTGCCCATAAGGGACGGCGCCGCGCTTGACCTCGATCATGTCCAGGTCGCGCACCTGGCGGATCAGGTCGTCGAGCGCGCTCTTGGGCAGCGCGCCCGGCTGCTGGAACACGATGACCTGCTCGCGGAACACCAGCAGCGTCGGGATCGAGCGGATGCCGAAGTGGCCGGCCAGCGCCTGCTCCTCGTCGGTGTTGACCTTGACGAACTTGACGTCGGGGTTCTCGGTGGCGGCCTTCTCGAACACCGGCGCGAACCCGCGGCACGGCCCGCACCACGGGGCCCAGAAGTCGATGATGACGATGTCGTTGCCGGTGACGGTGGCGTCGAACTGTTCGGTGGTCAGGACTTGCACGCTCATGGGGTCACTTCCTTTGAATGTCTGAAGCCAGGAACCGCCCGGGCCTCGGCCCGGGGCCGAGGAATCCGCGGGCGTCCGAGACGATCCGTCGGGCCGTGCAAGCAAACCCGACTGGCCGTTCCGCGGCATTGTTGCCAGAATGCGAGGAGCCCTCGCCCGCGTTCGCGCGGTGATTCGTCCGAACGCAAACCGTCCGTTTCCATCATGCCGACACATCCCAATCCTTACAAGATCGGGTTGGACCGCAATCCGGCCAACTATACCCCGCTGTCCCCGCTGAGCTTTCTGGATTGGGCGGCCGACGTCTATCCGCGACAGCTCGCGGTGATCCACGGACCGCTGCGCCGCACCTGGGAGCAGGTGCGCGAGCGTTCGCGGCGGCTGGCCAGCGCGCTGGCCGCGCGCGACATCGGCGAAGGCGACACGGTGGCGGTGATCCTGCCGAACACGCCGCCGATGATCGAGGCGCATTTCGGCGTGCCGCTGACCGGCGCGGTGCTGAACACGCTGAACACGCGGATCGACCCGGGCACGATCGCGTTCATCCTGCATCACGGCGGCGCCAAGGTGCTGATCACCGACCGCGAGTTCTCGGCGGCGGTCGCGCCGGCGCTCGAACGCCTGCGCGAGCAGGGAGGCGCGGTGCCGTTCATCGTCGACGTCGACGACCCGGTCCACGATGGCCCGGGCGAGCGGATCGGGCAGATCGAGTACGAGGACTGGCTGGCGCAAGGCGATCCGTCGTTCACCGGCAAGCTGCCGGACGACGAGTGGGACGCGATCGGGCTGAACTACACGTCGGGCACGACGGGCAACCCCAAGGGTGTCGTCGTCCACCACCGCGGCGCGTACCTGAACGCGGTCAACAACGTGCTGAGCTGGCATCTGCCGCGCCACCCGGTCTACCTGTGGACGCTGCCGATGTTCCATTGCAACGGCTGGTGCTTCCCGTGGACGCTGCCGGCGGTCGCCGGGGTCAACGTCTGCCTGCGCCGCATCGAGGCCGCGGCGATCCTGTCGGCGATCCGCGAGCATGGCGTGACCCACTATTGCGGCGCGCCGATCGTCCATTCGATGCTGATCAACGCGCCGGACGAGCTGAAGGCGGGGATCTCGCATCGCGTCAAGGCGATGGTGGCCGGCGCGTCGCCGCCGGCGGCGATGATCGCCGGCATGCAGGCGCTGGGATTCGAGTTGACGCACGTCTACGGGCTGACCGAGGTCTACGGCCCGGCCGCCGCCTGCGCGCCGCAGCCCGATTGGGCCGATCGCGACCTGGCCGAGCAGGTCGATCTGGTGGGCCGCCAGGGCGTGCGCTATCAGTTGCAGCAGGGCCTGACGGTGCTCGATCCGCAGACGATGCAAGAGGTGCCGGCCGACGGCACGACGCTCGGCGAGGTGATGTTCAAGGGCAACATCACGATGAAGGGCTACCTGAAGAACCCGGCGGCCACGGCCGAGGCCTTCGCCGGCGGCTGGTTCCATACCGGCGACCTGGGCGTGCGCTATCCGGACGGCTACGTGAAGCTGAAGGACCGCGCCAAGGACATCATCATCTCCGGCGGCGAGAACGTGTCGTCGATCGAGGTCGAGGACGTGCTGTACAAGCACCCGGCCGTGATGGCCTGCGCGGTCGTGGCCAAGCCCGATCCGAAGTGGGGCGAGACGCCGCTGGCCTTCGTCGAGCTGAAGGACGGTGCGCGCGCGACGGCCGACGAGATCATCGCGTTCTGCCGCGAGCATCTGGCCGGCTTCAAGTGTCCGAAAGAGGTGCGCTTCGAGTCCGTGCCCAAGACCAGCACCGGCAAGATCCAGAAGCACCTGCTGCGCCGGCAGGTGGGATCGGCCGGGGCGATCTAGCCCGTCACCGCCCGAGCGAGACGCGTCGAATCCGCTGACGCCGCGCGATCGTCGAGCTTGGCGCCATAATTGATATCGATTATCATTCGCGCCGCGTTCCTCCTTCGACTCGAAGCGCTGCGCGGGCATTCGCGCGGCCTATTCACATGCTCTTGGGTGCTTCCGGTGAGTGCTTCTGACTGCTCGCTTTCTCCGTCGGTGGAGACGCTCTACAGCGATCACCACGGTTGGCTGGAGGATTGGCTGCGGCGCAAGCTCGGTGATTCCTTCGTCGCCGCCGATCTGGCGCAGGATGCCTTCGTCAGCGTGATCGCGGCGGGCACGGCCGCCCAGATCCGCGAGCCCCGGCCGTTCCTGGCGACGATCGCGCGCCGTCTGGTCGCGCATCATCACCGCCGCCGCGTGCTGGAAGAAGCCTACCTGCAAGCGCTGGCCGCACTGCCCGAGGACCTCGCGCCATCGCCCGAACTGCAGTACCTCGCGCTCGAAGCGCTGAGGCAGATGGATCGGGCGCTCGACGGGCTGCCGCCTCGGGTGAAGGAAGCCTTCCTGCTGGCGCACTTCGAAGAGCTCGGCTACGCCGACATCGCCGTCCGGCTGAAGGTCTCCGCCAGCTCGGTCAAGCAGTACCTGACGCGCGCGCATCGGCACTGCCTGTTCGCGCTGTCGGCTTGAGGGCCGCGGGCGTGCGCCGGGTCGCGAGCCGATGAGCGCATCGACGCCGTCCGACGGCGGCCGCCACTCGCCGATGGCCGGCGGCCAGGCGATCAGCGAAGCGGTCGCCGGCCAGGCGTCGGAGTGGCTGACGGTGATGATGTCCGGCGAGGTCAGCGACGAGGAGCGCGGCCGTTGGCTGCGGTGGCGCGCCGAGCACCCCGATCACGAACGCGCGTGGCGGCACGTCGAGTCCGTCATCGGCAAGATGAAGCGGCTGTCGCCACGCGCCGCGTACAACGCGCTGTCGCCGTACGCCGAGGGTCCGTCCCGGTCCGCCGGCCGCCGCAAGGCGCTGCGCGCGCTGCTGTGGACGGGCGGCGTGCTGGGGGGCAGCGGGCTGCTGGCCTCGCACGCGCGGACCTGGCAGCAGATCGTCGCCGATTTCCGCACCGGCACCGGCGAACGGCAAAGCGTCACGCTCGATGACGGGTCGGCCATCACCCTGAACACCGCCACCGCGATCGACGTCCGCTTCGACAGCCGGCAACGGCTGGTGCGCCTGGTGACCGGCGAGGTGCTGGTCGTCACGGCGCACGCCGCGTCGGCGTCCGCGTCGACCGACAGCCGCCCGTTCGTCGTCGAGACCGCCGATGGACGCGTGCGGGCGCTGGGCACGCGCTTCACCGTGCGCCGCCACGGCGACGACACCCGGGTCGTGGTGCTGGAAAGCGCGGTCGAGGTCACACCGCGCGACGGCGGCCAGGCGCGCGTGCTGCGCGCCGGCGAGCGCGCATCGTTCAGCCGCGAAGCGATCGGCGAGCCCGAGGCGGCCGGCGCCCACGAAGACGCCTGGACCCGCGGCCAGTTGCTGGCCAGCGACATGCGGCTGGGCGACTTCATCGCCGAGCTCGGCCGCTATCGTCCAGGCATCGTGCGCTGCGTGCCCGAGCTGGCCGAACTGCGGATTTCCGGCGTCTTTCCGCTCCAGGACACCGACCGCATCCTGTCGTCGCTGCCGCGCGTGCTGCCGGTGCAGGTGAATTCGCGCACCCGCTACTGGGTGACCGTGGAGGCCGCACGGTAATGGCGCCTGCGACGGGGCGCGATTTTTTTCGACGAGACGGCTGCCCGATTCGCGTTCTCGCGGCACCTACCCGATGGAGAGGCTTTTTCAAACTTCGTCGAGTACATTCCATGCGATCGAGCGCGAACAGCACCGGGCAGCCCGGTTCCCATCAACCCGTCCGCCGCCGCCACGCCATCGCCTACGCGGCATGGCTCGCCATCGGCGGTGCCGCCCTGGGCGCGGCGCTGCCGGATGCGGCGCTGGCCCAGGCCGGTATCCAATCGGCGCAGTCAGCGCGCCAGAGCTACGACATCCCGGCCGGCGCGCTGGCTCCGGCGCTCAGCAGCCTGGCGAGTTCCGCCAACGTGCTGCTCACGTTCACCTCGGCGCAGACCAGCGGCAAGACCACGGCGGGCATCCGCGGGCAGTACACGGTGCAGGAAGCGCTGTCGGCGCTGCTGGCCGGCAGCGGCCTGCAAGCCGAGCGCCTGGACAACGGTGGCTTCGTGCTGCGCGCCGGGTCGGTGGAGGCCGCCGCGCCGGCGACCCAGCCGAGCTCGGCGCCGAATGCCAATGAATCCGCGCTGCCCCCGGTGCGCGTGACGGCTTCGGCGGCGCAGAATCCCGGCGAACTGCCGCCGGCCCATGCCGGCGGTCAGGTGGCCCGGGGCGCGCGACTCGGCCTGGCCGGCAACGCGGACGTGATGGATACGCCTTTCTCGGTGAGCAGCTACACGGCGGAGCTCATCGAGAACCAGGGCGCGCGCACGGTGGCCGACGTGCTGCGCAACGATGCATCGGTGCGTTTCGCGACCTCGGACGGCCATCCGTTCGAGAACTTCCGGATCCGTAACTTCGCCGTCAACCAGAACGAGATGACGATCGGCGGCATGTACGGGCTGGCGCCCTATGGCCACACGCCGGTCGAGATGTTCGAGCGCGTGGAACTGCTGCGCGGGCCGAGCGCGCTGTTCTCCGGCATGGCGCCGGCCGGGGCGTTGGGCGGCACGATCAATCTGGTGCCCAAGCGCGCCGGGGAGCAGCCGCTGAACCGCGTGTCGCTGGACTACATCGGCGAGAGCCAGTTCGGCACGCGCTTCGACCTGAGCCGCCGTCTCGGGCCGGACGATTCCGTCGGCGTGCGCGTCAACGGCTCGTTCGCCGATGGCGATACCGAGCTGAAAGGACAGTCCAAGCAGCGCCAGTTCCTGTCCGCCGCGCTCGATTACCGCAATGGCGGCTTCAGGGGCTCGCTGGACGCTTACTACAGCAAGGAAAAATTCGAGGGCGGCACGCCGGCCGGCATCCTTTTCCGCAACTCCGCGCTCGGCGTGCTGAAGACGCCCGATGCCAGCCTGAACCAGTTTCCCGCCGCTTATGGCGAGTCCGAGAACAAGGCGGCGATCCTGCGCGCCGAATACGCGTTCAACGATTCGGTGACCGCGTTCGCCAACGTCGGCGTACGCCATGGCAAGGTCGGCGGTTTCCTCACCGGGTCGTGGGTCATCGCGACGGGCGCGAACGGCGCCGGTTCGCTGTCGATGTACGGCCAGCGCATGTATGAGAAGAACGTCAATGTCGAGACCGGCCTGCGCCTGAATTTCAGGACCGGCGGCATCGGCCACGAGATGACGATCCAGGCCTCGCGCCTGAAGATGGACTACGGCTACGACGCCAGCTCGAACAGCGGCATCACCAACATCTACGACCCGGTGTCCGTGGCGATGCCCGATCTGCCCGGCTCGGCGCTGAAGTGGTCCGACAAGACCTTCGACAGCCTGGCGCTGGTCGACACGCTGTCGCTGGCCGACGACAGCCTTCGCCTGACGTTCGGGCTGCGGCACCAGAGCTTCAAGGTCGCGCCGACGGCCGACGGCATCACGACCGGCGGCGAGGTCGCCTACGACAAGCACGTCATCACGCCCGCGCTGGGCGTGGTCTTCAAGCCCTGGGGCCCTCATCTGTCGCTGTACGGCAGCTACGTGCAGGGCCTGAGCCAGGGCAACAGCATCTCCACGCAGGGCGGCTACGTGCGCAACCACACGTTCGCGCCGTACAAGACCGAGCAGAGCGAAGTCGGCGTCAAGTGGAATGCCGGCACGTTCACCAACACCTTCGCGGTGTTCCAGATCACCCAGCCCGCGTTGCTGACCTTCACCAACGCCAGTAGTGGGCTCGACGCCACCGACGGTGGCGAAAAGCGCGTGCGCGGCCTGGAATGGAACGCCTTCGGCGAAGTCACGCGCGGCCTGCGCGTGCTCGGCGGCGTGCTCTACGCGCAAGGCGTCCAGACCAAGACGCAGGGCGGTCTGCTCGACGGCTATGCGAGCGTCGGCTCGCCGCGGTGGCAGGCCAATCTGGGCGCAGAGCTGGACGTGCCCGGCGTGCCGGGGCTGACGCTGACGGGCCGCGTGGAGGCCAGTTCCCGCCAGTGGCTGACCAACGATCACTCGCTCGAGCTGCCCGGCTGGGGCGTGGTCGACCTGGGGGCGCGCTATGCCGCCAAAATGTACGGCAGGAACGCGGTACTACGGTTGAACGTGACCAACGTGGCCGGACGCGACTACTATTCGGGCATCTTCCGCGAAGGCGCGGCGATCGCCACGATAGGGGCGCCGCGCACGCTGTGGGCATCGCTGACCGTCGATTTCTGATGCCTCGATCAAGTGGCGCCTGGCGTGCCGTCCCGATGGGCGGCGCATTCGGCTCGGACGGATCGATTCGCGGGGCCCAAGCGCGGCCGGTCGGGGCGTCGCGTCCCGTCCCGGCGGCTTCATCTCCAGGTGAGCCATGATGTCGGTGTTCACATTCTGCGGCCTCGTCGCGATCGCTTTGGGTGCGGCCTGCCTCTACGTCGCCTCGCCCAACCAGCGCCTGCTCGTCGAACCCTGGCCACGGCGGCCGGCGCGCATCGGCGGCGCGGCGCTGCTGCTGGCGGCCTTGCCGCTGCTGGCGCGGGACACGCGTCCGCTGGCCACCGCCTTCGTCTTCGTCACCGCGCTGATGCTGGTTCTCGCGGTCCTGCCTTATCTCGGAGCCTTGCTGCATGCTCGCCGCACCCGGTGAACGTCCGTTGCCCGGCGCCGGCGCGCAGCGTCGGAAACCCGCGCCGATTCGGCCGGATTGGGTGTCCAAGACGCTCGCCGGCCTGCTGCTCGGCCTGACGCTGGCGCTGGCCGCCAGCGGATTGCTCGTGGCGCTGCTGGCGGATCTGCCGATCTCCGAGCGCGGCCAACTCGCGATGTGGATCGTGCCGCCGATCTGGCTGGGCGTGCTGTCGGGTGTCTATTTCTTCGCCAGCGGTTCGCGGGCCTGGCTCTGGCTGGGCGGCGCCAACCTGCTGGCGTACGGACTGTTGCTGGCCGCGCGGCTCGCAACGCAGGCGGGTGCCCCATGAGAGCCGACTTCGTTCGCGTCTACAAATCCGTCCATACCTGGACGGGCATCATCAGCGGCATGGCGTTGTTCATCGCGTTCTACGCGGGCGCGCTGACCGTGTTCAAGGAGCCGATCCGCCAATGGTCGACGCCGCCTGCCACCGTCATGCAGGCCGTGCCGCTGGATGCCGTGCAGCCGTTGATCGTGCAGACGCTGGCAACGACGCCGGCCGCCGCGCGCGGCTTCACGCTGAAGCTGGACGCAGACAAGGCCGTCCCGCGCCTGGAATGGCAGGTGCGCGATCCGCGGGCCGACGATCACGACGAGAGCGCCGCGCGTCACTATGCCGCGACGATGGGCGCCGACGGCCGCGTGCGAGTGGTCGAGGAATCGCCGTCGCGGCTGGTGGAGTTCATCGACATCCTGCACCGCGTCGTCGGCCTGCCGACGGATTCGGACCCGAACCGCTGGATCATGGGCGTCATCGCCGCGCTCTATACGGTGGCGCTGGTGTCGGGCGTCGTCGTGCTGCTGCCGTCGCTGGTCAAGGACTTCTTCGCGCTGCGCATCGGCCGGAACCTGAAGCGCATGTGGCTCGATGCGCACAACGTCGTGGGCATCGTCAGCCTGCCGTTCCACATCGTCATGGCGCTGACCGCCGTGGTCTTCGCTTATCACGACCAGATCTACGCGTTGCAGGACGAGGTGGTCCACCACGGCCAGTGGAGCCAGGCATTCCAGCGGCCGCAGGGCAAGCCCGGCGATGCGCCGCCGCCGCGCGACCCGGCGGCCATGCTCCCGCCGGAGCGGCTGCTGCAGATCGTCAAGGCCGCCGCGCCGGGGTTGGAACCCAGCGGCATGCAGTACCAGCAGGCGACCGGCCCGCGCGCCGTGGTGCGCGTCTGGGGCAAGGATCCCACGGCCGTCTCGCCGCGGGCGGTCGGCGGCTTCGCTGCCGTCGATCCTTATGACGGCCGGCTGCTCGCCACCGATTTCCTGCCGGGCCGGCAGAACGTGCCCAACCTGTTCATCAGCAGCTTCTTCGCGTTGCACATGGCTTCGTTCGGCGGCGCGGTGGTGCCATGGCTGTATTTCCTGCTCGGACTGGCGGGCGCATGGCTGTTCTACGGCGGCAACCTGCTGTGGGTCGAGACGCGCCGCAAAGCGCAGCGCAAGAGCGATCAGTCGGCCGAGCCGCCGGTGCAGCGTCGCGACACGAGACTGATGGCCGCCGCCACCGTCGGCGTGTGCCTCGGTTGCGTGGCCGGCATCTCGCTGACGATCGCGGCGGCCAAGTGGCTGCCCGGCCGGGTGGAGAGTCTCGCCGCCTGGCACATGGGCATCTACTACGCCGTCTTCTTCGGCGGCGTCGTCTGGGCGTTCTGGCGCGGCGCCGCCCGCGCCGTCGTGCCGCTGCTGTGGCTGGCCGTCGGTTGCACGGCCGCCATTCCGCTGTCGACGCTGCTGGCCGCGCTGTTTCCCGGGCTGGGTCCTTGGGCGGATGGCAGCGCCGCGGCGCTGGGCGTCGACGCGACCGCCGCGATCGGCGCCCTGTGCTTCGCCTGGATGGCCAGGGCCACGGCCCGGCGGGTCAAACATGGGCCGGCCGACAGCGTGTGGTCGGCGCGGTCGGCCGAACCGTCGCCGGGCGTGCCGGTGGTGCAGCGGCAGGCGTAGCGGACTGTCGGACCATGGCAAGGGCGCGCGCGTGGAGGCAAGCGCGAGTGCCTGGCTCGACCTCGCCTCGAAGGGCCAGGCTTGCGCTCCGGCCCGTAGTCAGATGAGTTCTTCGATCGGCATCTCCAGCGGCGACATCACTCGCGCGCGTTCTCCGATCGGCCAGCCTTCGCGCACCGGCGCGATCACCCATGCCTCGGATACGTCCGTATCGGCGCAGGCCTGCCAGAAGCCTTTGGTGACGGTCGGCGCGGACGACAGCTTCGCCTCGATACCGATGCGCCGGCCGCCGACCTCCACCAGGAGGTCGAGCTCGGCGCCCGCAGCGGTCCGGTAGAAGCTCACCGGCACATCGGCGGGCAGCCGCGCGCAGACCTGCTCCACGACGAAGCCTTCCCACGACGCGCCTGCCGCCGGGTGGCCCGATAGATCGTCGGCGTTGCGGATGCCGAGCAGCGCGTGCAGCAGGCCGGGGTCGCGCAGATGGATCTTTGGTGATTTCACCAGCCGCTTGCCGAGGTTCGCATGCCAGGGCTCGAGCCTGCGCACGACCAGCGCATCGACCAGGTGATCGAGCCATCGGCCCACCGAGGGCGCCGACACGCCGAGCGAGCGCGACAGCGCGGAGGCATTCAGCAGTTGTCCGTGCAGGTGCGCGAGCATCCGCCAGAACCGGCCCATGCTCTGCGGATCGATGCCGATCCCGAGCGCGGGCAGATCGACATTGAGGAAATGCCGGACGAAGTCCTGCCGCCATTGCCAGGAGTCGGCTTCGAGCGATGCGGTGTAGCTACCAGGAAAACCTCCTCGGACCCAGAGCCGCTCGATGTCCTCGAACCGTTCGGACACCTCGGGCAGCAGCAGCGGCGTCATGTCGACCACTTCGAGGCGCCCGGCCAGCGTCTGCGACTGGCGCAACAATCGGAACGATGCCGAGCCCAGCAGCAGGAAACGTCCGGGTCGTCGGTCGGCGTCGATCTCGGCTCGCAATTCGGAGAACAGTCCGGGCGCGTTCTGAACCTCGTCGAGCACGACCAGCCGGTCGCGGCGCGCCGCGAGGAAGCGTGCCGGGTCGGTCAGCTTCGCCAGATCGGCGGCCGTCTCCAGGTCCAGGTAGGTCGAATCGGGACGCCTCGCCGCCGCGGCGCGCGCGAGCGTGGTCTTGCCGACCTGGCGTGGACCCAGGATCGCGACGGCGGGGCTGCGAGCCAGAGCTCGCTCGGCGCGGGCGGATGCGAGGCGTTCATACATCCTTACATTTTGAATATTTGATGTTCAAAATGCAAGGATAGTCGCCTTGGCAGAGCCAGGCAGCCCAGCCGGCGCCTAGGCGGTTCTCCGGTCTATCGGCGCTTACCGATTCGCTTCTCGAACCAGTCGTCCAGCATCGGTTTTTCGTAGCGCAGGCGATCGGTGCTCGGGTAGCGGTTGATCGAAGCCAGGTAGTTCATGTCGGAGAGCTGCTCGGTCGCACTGGCGACGACCCGTCCGTCGTGGCTCAGCGTATAGCGCAGCTTGATCCGGGGCCAACTGATGTCGCGCACGATGCGCACGTCGGCGCCGCCACGGAAGCGGAACGGCTCGAAATGGCCGGCCAGGTCGATGTCCAGCACGTCGATCTTCAGCGAATCGCCGGGCGCCAGGTAACGCTCGGCCAGCGATCGCAGATGCTGCTCGATGTCGTGCTGCACTTGCGCGCGCTCCTGCTCGTCGGGAAACGAACGGGAGTAGCCCGCATCCGTGTACTTCTCGGGGTCGATGAAGGTGATGGAGACGTCGGCGGCTGCTGCCGCGCAAGCGTTCGCCATCAGCACGGCGGCGACGATGACTCGGGCGATGAGAATGGAACGGATCGTATTCATGATGGGGCGCCCCAGACGCTCGCTGGCTTGATGAATCACTTCCGATCAATACATCCGGGCTCGCGTCGGGCCGTGAATTCCCTTTCGGCCGTCCCGCCTATTCTCCGGCTGTTCGGGGGTTCGCGATTTCCCGGATGCTCGCCGCGCTATCGCAACGCCAGCACTCGGCTCGCGCGGACGAATGGCCGGACGGCCGGACACCGCTTGCTCACCAGGCGACTGCCAGTCGAAGGCCGCGCGAGGGCCATTGGCTGCGTTGTTCATGATCTTGCTCGGCCCCGGCTACTGCCCCTGAGATCAACGGAGACTGCGCGTCAGACGCTTCAGGGCCTCTCGCCCGGTATGGCAACATCCCGGACTCCGATCCATTCCGTCGGCGGTGGTGCTACGCGGCTTTCGGCCGCCGCGGATGATCGTGCATTCGGCCAATGCATCTGCCCGCCAGAAGATGCTAGATTCCTTGACTGGAAAGAATTTGCATGAGTTGAGTCAAGTTTTTCTACGGA
>JASGFT010000050.1:0-28995 GCA_047605425.1 Burkholderiaceae bacterium
TGGCGGGCCTGGCCGCCGTCGGGGCGCTGGCGCTGGTCGGCGCGCCGGCCGCGCCGGCGCAGGAGCCGTTTCCGTCGCGCCCGATCACGATCCTGATCCCTTATCCGCCGGGCGGCAGCGCCGACATGCTGGCGCGACCGCTGTCGCAGAAGCTGCACGAGAAGTTCGGCCAGCCGGTGCTGCTCGACTACCGGGCCGGCGCCGGCGGCACGATCGCCACGCAGTTGTTGGCGCGCGCCAAGCCCGACGGCTACACGTACATCATGGTGCTGGCCGCGCACGCGATCAATCCGTCTATGTACAGCAAGCTGCCGTATGACACGCGCAAGGACTTCGCGCCGGTTTCGCTGGTGGCCACGCTGCCGTTGGTCGTCGTCGCCAGTCCGGCGCTGCCCGAGGTGAAGACGCTGGCGCGACTCGTGCAGGCCGCCAAGGCCGAGCCGGGCAGGATCACCTACGCGTCGGCCGGCAACGGCAACACCAGCCACCTGGCGGTCGAGCTGTTCGATTCGATGGTCGGCATCAAGATGACCCACGTGCCGTACAAGGGCAGCAGCCCGGCGGTCACGGCGATGATGGGCGGCGAGGTCGGCGTGATGTTCGATTCGTTGTCGACGTCGCTGCCGCAGATCCGCTCGGGCAAGCTCGCGCCGCTGGCCGTCACCGGGCCGAAGCGCTCGGCCGTGCTGCCCGACGTGCCGACGGTCAAGGAGACCGGCGTCGCCGACTTCGTCGTCGAGGGCTGGTATGGCATGCTCGCGCCCGCCGGCACGCCGCCGGCGATCGTCGAGCGCGTCAGCCAGGCGATCGCCGAGGCGGTCAAGCAGCCCGGGGTGCGCGACCTGTTGTCCGGCCACGGCTACGAGATGGTCGGTTCGACGCCGGCCGCGTTCGGCGCGCACATCGACGCGGAGTTGACGCGCTGGGCCGAGGTCGTCAAGGATTCGGGCGCGACGATCCAGTAGGCGGATCGCCGGCAGCCGGCACGATCGCCCGATGCGTCGCGGGCGATCACGAACGCCAGACGCGGTCAGAACGATAACGAGCGATGAGAGAGACCGATAAATGAACGACACACCGTGGCTGGCCTCGTATCCGGCCGGCGTGCGATGGGACGCACCGATCGAACCGACGGCCGTGCAGCAGGTGCTGGCCGATACCGTCGCCAACTATCCGGACCGGCCGGCGATCGACTTCATGGGCAGGCAGCTCACTTATCGCGAGCTGGGCGCGATGGTCGATCGCGCGGCCAAGGGGCTGCAGACGCTCGGCGTCGGGCCGGGCGTACACGTCGGCTTGTTTCTGCCCAACACGCCGCACTACCTGGTCTGCGTGTTCGCCGTGCTGCAGGCCGGCGGGACGGTCGTCAACTACTCGCCGCTGGATGCCGCCAAGGTGCTCGAGCACAAGATCGAGGACAGCCGGACCGATTTCCTGATCACGCTCGACATGGGTTCGCTGTATCCGCAGATGGCCGCGATGCTCGGCAAGACGCGGCTCAAGAAGCTGATCGTCGGCAACGTCGCCGAGATGAGCGGCGCGCCCGAGACGGTCGCCGCGCAGATGAAGGCCAAGGGCGAGACCGTCGAGATCCCCGTCGACGACCATCACGTGCGCTTCGCCGACCTGATCGACAACGACGGGCGGTACACGCCGCATCCGGTCGCTGATCCCGCCGACGCGATCGCCGTGCTGCAGTACACCGGCGGCACGACCGGCCTGCCGAAGGGCGCGATGCTGACGCACGCGAACCTGACCGCGGCCTGCGAGCAGGTGGTGATCACGCAGTTCGGGACGCCGCCGGTGCTCGAGATGGGCAACGAGCGCACGCTGGCCGTGCTGCCGCCGTTCCACATCTACGCGTTCACCGTCAACCTGCTGCTGGGCGTGCGGGTGGCCGCGATGATCGTGCAGCACGTGCGCTTCGATCCGAAGGCCGCGCTGCGCGACATCGCCGAGAAGAAGCTGACGCTGTTCTGCGGCGTGCCGACGATGTTCACCGCGCTGATCAGTGACCCCGAGACGCCCAACTACGATCTGCATTCGCTCAAGCTGTGCAATTCCGGCGGCGCACCGCTGCCGCTCGAGGTCGGGCAGCGCTTCAACGAAGTGACCGGCACCTGGCTCGCCGAAGGCTGGGGGATGACCGAGACGTCGCCGACCGGCACGTTCTCGCCGCCCAACGGCAAGCGCAAGCCGGGATCCTGCGGCATCCCGCATCCGGGCGTCACGATCCGGATGCTCGACCTGGACGACCCGTCGCGCTACGTGCCGATCGGCGAGAAGGGCGAGCTGTGCATCAAGGGTCCGAACGTGATGAAGGGCTACTGGAACAAGCCCGAGGCGACCGCCGAGAGCATGACGTTCGACGGCTTCTTCCGCACCGGCGACGTCGGCTACATGGATGACGAAGGATTCGTCTACATCGTCGACCGCACGAAGGACATGCTGCTGTGCAGCGGCTACAACGTCTATCCGCGCGTGCTCGAAGAGGCGATCTACCAGCATCCGGACGTGCACGAGGTCGCGGTGATCGGCGTGCCCGATCCTTATCGCGGCCAGTCGCCGAAGGCGTTCATCGCGCTCAAGCCGGGCGCCGAGCCGTTCACGCTCGCGCAGTTGCAGGCGTTCCTGAAGGACAAGCTGGGCAAGCACGAGATGGTGCACGGCCTGGCATTCCGTGATGCGCTGCCGAAGACGGCCGTCGGCAAGCTGTCCAAGAAGGATCTGGTCGAAGAAGAAACCCGCGAACGCGCGCAGCAGGCGTGACGCACCCGGGACCGGCGGAAACCCGCCGGTCCATCGTATTGGAGAACGACATGACATTCGGTTTCGAGGGCCGCGCCCGTCGCGCGGTCGAGGACGCGCGCGGGCGCACGGCGAAGGGCGGGGTCGCCGCGGCCTCGGCGCTCGCCGCGGGGTTCGCGCTGGCGGCCGGCCTGCCGGCCGCGGTTTCGGCGCAGACGATCGACGGCGCGCGCCTGCAGGACCTGCAGGGACGCGCGACGGCCGTGCAGGCGAAGATGATCGCCTGGCGGCGCGATATCCACGAGCACCCCGAGCTGTCGGGCCAGGAGGTGCGCACGGCCAAGCTCGTCGCCGACCATCTGCGCGCGCTGGGCATGGAGGTCAAGACCGGCGTCGGCGGCACGGGCGTCGTCGGCCTGCTCAAGGGCGGCCAGCCCGGCGACAAGGTCGTCGCGCTGCGCGCCGACATGGATGCGCTGCCGGTGAAGGAAGTCACCGACCTGCCGTTCGCGTCCAAGGTCATCGCGCGCAACTTCGGCAAGGATTCGCCGGTCATGCACGCGTGCGGGCACGACGGCCACACCGCGATCCTGATGGGCGTGGCCGAGATGCTGGCCGGCATGCGCGAGCAGATCAAGGGCACGGTCAAGTTCGTGTTCCAGCCGGCCGAGGAAGGGCGCTCCGAGGAGCCGAAGCACGAGCACGAGCTGTTCGGCGCCAAGGCGATGATCGAAGAGGGCGTGCTCGACGATCCGAAGGTCGACGCGATCTACGGCCTGCACCTGGCCCCAGGCCCGGCCACCGGCAGCGTCGGCTATCGGATCGGTCCGATGATGGCCGGCGCCGACGGCTTCCGGATCAAGGTGACCGGTAAGCAGACGCACGGCTCGCGTCCGTGGGACGGCATCGATCCGATCGCCGCGTCGGCGCAGATCGTCAACGGCCTGCAGACGATCGTCAGCCGCCAGCTCGACATCACGGCGGTGCCGACCGTGGTGACGATCGGCGCGATCAACGGCGGCAACCGCGAGAACATCATTCCGGATACCGTCGACATGCTGGGCACGCTGCGCACGTTCGACAACAAGCTTCGCGAGGACGCCAAGAAGCGCATCACGACGACGGCCACGTCGATCGCGGCGGCCAGCGGCGCGAAGGCCGACGTGGCGTTCACCACGGTGTCCTATCCGCCGACCGTCAACCCGGCCGAGTTGTCCAAGCGGGCGGTGCCGGTGCTGCAGGCCTCGACCGGCGACAAGGCCATCGTGATCCCGTTGGTCAGCGGTTCGGAGGATTTTTCCGACTACCAGTTGAAGGTGCCCGGCTTCTTCTTCATCCTGGGCGCGCCGCCGAAGGGACGGCCGCCGGCGCCGAACCATTCGCCGCAGTTCGATTTCGACGAGGACGCGATGCCGGTCGGCGCCAAGGCCCTGGCCGCGTTGGCGCTCGACGAGCTGGAGCGCTCGCGCTGACGCGCCAGGGCGACGCCCGCGGCACGAGGAAGCGTTGATCGTGGCAGCACATCCGCGGGCGGGCGCCTGGTTTCGAGGCTGGGAGGTCGTGGCCGGCTGCTTCGTCATGGCCGCGGTCGCCTGGGGCCTGGGGTTCTACGGCGCCGGCCTGTATCTCGCTTACCTGACCGGCGAGCGCGGGCTGCCGATCGGCGCGACCTCGGCGGCGATCACCGCTTACTTCTGGTTCAGCGCGGCGCTGATCATGAGCTGCGGCTCGTGGATCGATCGCGTCGGGCCGCGCCTGTCGGTCACGGTCGGCACGCTGGCGATGGCCGCGGCGGTGATCGTCATCGCCTGGTCGACGCGGCTGTGGCACTTCCACGCGGCGATGCTGGCGATGTCGGTCGGCTGGACGACGATGAGCAGTTCGGCGATCAATGCGATCCTCGCGCCGTGGTTCGATCGCAGGCGCGGCCTGGCGCTGAGCATCGCGCTGACCGGCGCGAGCTTCGGCGGCATCGTCGTGATTCCGCTGCTGACGGCGATGATCGCGGCCAAGGGCTTTCGCGACGGGCTGACCGGCGCGGCCCTGGTGCTGGCCGCGGTCGTGCTGGCCGTCGCCTGGCGCTGCTTCGTGCGCGAGCCGGCGGCCGTCGGCCAGCACGTCGATGGCGACGCCGGGCCGCGCGAGCAGGCCGCTCACGGCGACGGCCAGGCGCCCTGGCCGCTGGCGCGCGTGCTGCGCTCGCCGGGCTTCCTGAGCAACACCGTGCCGTTCTCGATCGGGCTCACGGTGCAGGTCGGGTTCCTCACGCACCAGTTGTCGATGCTGCAGCCGCTGATCGGCGCGCAGTCGGCCGCCTGGGCCGTCGGCCTGACGACGGTGTGCGCGGTCGCCGGCCGCCTGCTGGCCGGCGCGCTGATGGACCGGCTCGAGCGCCGGGCGCTGGCCGCGCTGAACTTCGCGCTGCAGGCCGGCGGCCTGCTGCTGCTGGCGTTCGCCACCGAACCGGCGATCCTGTATGCCGGCTGCGTCGCCGCCGGCCTGGCCGTCGGCAACATGATCACTTACCCCGGGCTGTTGATCCAGCGCGAGTTCCCGCCCTCGCAGTTCAACCGCGTCAACCGGCTGGCGGTCGGCATCACGCAGTTCATCTACGCGTGCGGCGCCTACCTGATGGGCGCCGCGCGCGAAGCGGCCGGCGACTATCGGCTGCCGCTGCTCGGTTGCGCCGCGCTGGCGGCGGCCGCGGCGCTGGTCGTCTGGTTCGGCCGTCCCGTCGAGCATCGACCCGTTGGAGCAGATTCCGCATGAGCACGACCTTGTCAGAAGACCGCATCCCCGTCATCGTCGGCGTCGCCGACCTCGCCGATCGTCCGGCCCGGCCGCAGGACGGGCGCGAGCCGATCGCGCTGATGGAAGACGCGCTGCGCGCCGCCGCTGCCGACGCGGGCGGCGGCCTGCTCGCCGACCTGGATGCGTTGTACCTGGTCTGCGAGGTGTCCTGGCTCTACGACCAGCCCGAGCGGCTGCTCGCGCAGCGGCTGGGCGTCGCGCCGCGCACGCTGGTCTACGGGCCGGTCGGCGGCGAGACGCCGATCCGCTTCCTGCACGAATCGGCGCTGGCGATCGCCCGCGGCGAATGCCGGGTCGCTGCCGTCACCGGCGCCGAGGCGCAGTACAGCGTCAACAAGGCGCGGGCGGCCGGCGTCGCGCTGCCGTGGACGCCGCAGGGCACGGCCGCCGCGCCCGCGCGTTCGCGTGACAAGCAGCATCCGCTGTCGGCCGCGCTCGGCATCGCCCAGCCGATCACCGTCTATCCGTTGTACGAGAATGCCGCGCCGCGCGCCTGGGGGCAGACGCCGGCGCAGGCGCGCGCCGAATCGGCGCGGATCTGGTCGACGTTCTCGCAGGTCGCGGCCGACACGCCGAGCGCCTGGGGCCGCCAGGCGTTCGCGCCGGACGAGGTCGGCGAGCCCTCGGCCGACAACCGGCTGATCGCCTGGCCGTACACGAAGCGGATGGTCGCCAATCCGGCGGTCAACCAGGGCGCCGCGGTGATCCTGACCAGCCTGGCGCGGGCGCGCCGGATGGGCGTCGATCCGTCGCGCTGCATCCGCGTGCTCGGCGGCGCGGCCGCCAACGAAGCCGATGATTTCCTGCAGCGCGACGATTTCCTCGGCACCGCGTCGCAGCAGGTGGTGCTCGAGACCGCGGCGGCGCTGGCAAACCGGTCCGGCACGGTCGACGCGATCGAGCTGTATAGCTGCTTTCCGATCGTGCCGAAGATGGCGATGCGGGTGCTCGGCCTGGGGCCGCGGACGCCGTTGACGACGATCGGCGGCCTGAGCTTCTTCGGCGCGCCGCTGAACAACTACATGACGCACGCCACTTGCGGCATGGTGCGCCGCCTGCGCGCGCATCCGCAGCAGCAAGCGCTGCTGTACGGCCAGGGCGGGCTGGCGACCAAGCACCACGCGCTGGTGCTGGCCGGTGGGCTGAACCCGCGCGCGGCCGACGCGACCGACCTGCGTGCCGACTATTCGGTGCAGGCGATCGCCGATGCGCGGCGCGGTCCGGTGCCGGCGCTGAACGCCGGCTACGAGGGGCCGGCCGGGATCGAAACCTTCACGATCCTGTACGACCGCTCGGGCCAGCCGGCGTCGGCGGCGGTGATCGGCCGCAATCCGGCCGGCGAACGCGTGCTCGCGCGGATCGAGGGCAGTGATGCCGACGCGCTGGCGCGGCTGGTCGACGACGAGGCCTGGCCGACCGGCGCGGCGGGCATCGTCTCGCGGACGGCCGATGGCGTGCCGGCCTGGCGGTTCGCGACGACGCCGTGACGCGCGTCGCCGGGATCGGCGGCGCCGTTCGGGTTCAGGCGTAGACGTTCAGCCGCGTGCCCAGCGTTCCCGACGTGGCCAGCGCCGGTTGCGGCAGCGTCTCGATCATCGACTGGACGCTGGCGGCCGACAGGTCCAGCGCCTTGCGGTACATCAGCAACTGCGCCTCGTTGACCGAGCGCACGCGCTGCATCGCCATCACGGCGCTGATGGCGGCATTGATGGTCAGGTCTGAAGACATCGGTCGATCCACGGCGAGCGCCGGATGCCCGGCAACGCCCGGGTTATCGGTCGCCGCGCCGCCGACTTGAGGCTCGAGCGGGCGGTCCCGCGGCCGCCGGGATCGGGGCGAGGGGGCGGGCGCGCGGATCGGGGACCGAGGATCGGGATCGGAATCTGGATGGATCGGGATCGGGATCGGGGCGCCGGAATCAGGGCCCGGGCTCGAAGCGGATCTCGTAGACGCGGGGCGTCTCGAAGCGCGTCAGCCTGCCGGCCGGGATCGCCGCGACCAGGATCGCGAAATCCTCGGGCGAGCGCACGCCCGGCGCGGGCCGACGCGCACGCTTGGGCAGGCTCGCATGCCGCGCGGCGATCTCGCTCAGGTCGCGGCAGTCCGGACGGTCGATCCGGAACGACGGGCGGCACAGGCTCGACACCGGCCGGAACGCGATCGCCCGGCCGTCGGGCGCCACGTCGAAACGCAGGAACGCGCGCGTGTCGCGCGCCGCATCCTCGACCCACAGGTGCGCGATCGCCGTGCGCGCGGCGACGCTGGCATCGTCGTTGATCGTCAGCTCGTGATCGGTGCGGTCCGATTTCTCGGGCGCCAGGCGATCCGGTTGCACCAGCGCCTTCATCGTCGCGAAATCCGGCGCGGCCGGCAGCGCCGACGCGTGGCGGGCCGCGATCAGCGCGTACGCGTACGAGGCCGGGCCGGTGAACAGCAGCGTGAACGGCGCGAGCTTGAGCATCGGCTTGCGCTCGAGCGCGTGCACGGCGCCGTCCTGCTCGACCAGCATGTGCCAGCTCCGTTCGGCGCGCGGGCCGGCCAGCATCGATGCCGGCGGCGTGCCCGTTGTGCCCGGCGCGCGCGGCTGCGCGTGCACGACGGCGCCGAACGCCGCCAGACCGATGACCGCCGACGCGGCGCGACGCGGCGGGCGCGTCCGCCGCGAAGGCGCGCGGGCGGCGCGGTTCCGCGAGAGGAGGGGGCGGACGGAGGTCGGCATCGGTTTCGTACCATACACCGGGCCCGCGACGCTGCGAAGGCCGCTGTCGCGTCCGCGACGCAGCGCGCGGCCGGCGAGGCAGCGGCGATTCGGGCCGCCGGGTTACGATGGCCGGCCGCCTACCCGTGCGACGCCGACCGCCTTCCGATGACCCGTGCCGCCGCTGCTTCGCTGACCCTGCTCCGACGCCTGTGGCCGTTCCTGCGCCCGTACCGCGCCCGCCTGGCCGTCGCGACGCTGGCGCTGCTGGTGGCCGCCGCCGCGTCGCTGGCGATTCCGCTGGCGTTCCGGCAACTGGTCGACCAGGCTTTCGTCGGACAGCAGCTCGCTGCCGCGCGGGCGGGCGACAGCGCGCACGTCGACCGGGTGTTCGTCGCGCTGTTCGGCGTCGCCGTCGTGCTGGCGCTGGGCACCGCCGTGCGCTTCTACTCGGTGTCGTGGCTGGGTGAACGCGTCAGCACCGATCTGCGCAACGCCGTCTACCGGCACGTGCTGGGCCAGGATCCGCGGTTCTTCGAGACGCTGCAGGCCGGCGAGGTGCTGTCGCGCCTGAGCGCCGATGCGACGCTGGTGCAGACGCTGGTCGGCACCAGCGTATCGATGGGACTGCGCGGCGCGCTGCTGTTCGGCGGCAGCCTGGTGCTGATGATGATCACCAGTCCGCGGCTGGCCGCGATCATCGCCGGACTGATCGTGCTGATGATGGCGCCGATCCTGGTGTTCGGCCGGCGTGTCCGGACCTTGTCGCGGCGCAGCCAGGACCGGCTGGCCGACACCAGCGCGATGGCCGGCGAGCGGCTCGGCGCGATCCAGACCGTGCAGGCGTTCGCGCGCGAGGGATTCGAGGCCGATCGCTTCGCGGCGGCCAGCGCCGAGGCCTTCGACGCGGCGACGCGCCGGATCCGCGCGCGATCGGCGCTGACCGCGGCCGCGATCGTGCTGATCTTCGGCGCGATCGTCTTCGTGCTGTGGCTCGGCGCCCGGGCCGTGCTGGCCGGGCAGATCACGATCGGCACGCTGACCCAGTTCATCCTCTACGCGGCCATGGTCGCGTCGTCGACCGGCGCGCTGTCCGAGGTCTGGGGCGACGTGCAGCGCGCGGTCGGCGCGACCGAGCGCCTGGTCGAGCTGCTGGCCGCCCGGCCGGCGATCGTCGCGCTCGGCGCCGGTGCGTCGGACGCGGAAGCGTCGGACGCGAGAGTGTCGAACGTCGGCGCTTCGGATGCCGGCGCTACGGGGGCCGGTATTTCGGCCGCTGGCGCCGTGTTGCCGGCAGCGATGCCCGCGTCCGGCTCGCCGCAGGGGCCGCAGGGTTCGTCGGTCGTCTTCGACCAGGTGACGTTCCGCTACCCGTCGCGGCCCGGCGAGCCGGCGATCGACGCATTGTCGCTGGCGATCGAGCCGGGCCGGACGGTGGCGATCGTCGGTCCGTCGGGCGCCGGCAAGACGACGCTGTTCCAGTTGCTGCTGCGCTTCTACGATCCGCAGCGCGGCGTGATCCGCATCGACGGCGTCGACGTGCGCGCGGGCGAGCCGACGCGGCTGCGCGAGCGCATCGGCATCGTCGCGCAGGACAACACGGTGTTTTCGGCCGACGCGATGGAGAACATCCGCTACGGACGCCTGGACGCCAGCGACGACGAGGTCAGGGCGGCGGCCGTGGCCGCCCACGCCGACGAGTTCATCAGCGCGCTGCCCGACGGTTACCGTAGCTTCCTGGGCGAGCGCGGTGTCAGGCTGTCCGGGGGGCAGCGACAGCGAATCGCGATCGCGCGCGCCTTGCTCAAGAATCCTCCGCTGCTGCTGCTCGACGAGGCCACCAGCGCGCTGGACGCCGAGAGCGAGCGGCTGGTCCAGCAGGCGTTGCGCGTGGCGATGAAGGGGCGTACGACGCTGGTGATCGCGCATCGTCTGGCGACGGTCGTCGAGGCCGACCGGATCGTGGTGCTAGATCGCGGCCGGCTCGTCGAGCAGGGGACGCATCGCGAGCTGATCGCCGTCGATGGACATTACGCGCGGCTCGCGCGCTTGCAGTTCGGGCTCTGACGGCGCCGCGGCGGCGTCGGATGATCAGGGGATAATCGGTTTCGCTGGCGGTGCCGGCCTTCATCGGAGTGTTGCATGGGAATCATCTGGACCATCCTCATCGGTTTCGTCGCGGGCCTGATCGCGAGGGCCGTCACGCCCGGCGACGGGCCCAAGGGCTTCTTCCTCACCTCGGCGCTCGGTATCGCCGGTTCCTTCGTCGCGACCTTCGTCGGTCAGGGGATGGGCTGGTATCAGGCCGGTCAACCGGCCGGTTTCATCGGCGCCGTCGTCGGCGCCGCGGTGCTGCTGGTGTTGTACGGTTTCTTCCGCAAGAAGTAGATCCCATTCACTGTCAGGAGAGCGATCGTGGGCTTGTTCGACATCCTTCAGCAGGTCATCACGGCGTCCGGCGGCCTGAACGCCGAGCACGCCGACCGTCATTTCGATGAGGTGGCCAGCGCCACGCCTACCGACGTGTTCCAGCAAGGCGTTGCCGAGACCTTGCGCTCGGACCAGACGCCGCCGCTCGGCGACATGGTCAGCCAGATGTTCGGCAATGCGTCACCGCAGGGGCGGGCCGACATCCTCAACCATATCCTCTCGTCGCTCGGTCCGGCCGTGCTCGGCGGCATGGCGGGCGCGGCAGGCGGCGGCCTGTTCGACAAGCTGCTGCGCGGCGGTGGTGCCGCGCCGGCCGGCGGCATGCCGAATACCGCCGCGCCGGCGGGCGGCCTCGAGGGGGGACTGGGCTCGATCCTCGGCGGCCTGCTGGGCGCCGGGGCGGGCGGTGGCGCGTTGCAGGCACCGGGTCAGGTCGCGCCGTCCGGCGCCGCCGCGGGCGGCTCCGGCGGCCTGCTCCCGACGATCACGCCCGAGCAGGCGTCGCAGTTGTCGCCCGAAGAAGTCGGCCGGATCGCGGCCGAAGCCGAGAAGCACGATCCGAGCATCATCGACTCGCTCAGCGAGTTCTATGCGAGGAACCCGGCGCTGGTCAAGACGCTCGGCGGCGCGATCCTGGCGATCGCGATGGCCAAGATCCACGAGCGGATGCGCGACGGCTGATCCGTTCGCCGATCCGTCCCGCGTCCGCAGTCCGCGCGGTGGACCGGTGTTCCGGCGCCGGGCTCGACGCATCGGTCGCGCTGCGTTATAACGTGCGACCGCGATGGCGCTTTGGGAGGGATCCTTTGAAACTCGTCCGATACGGCAAACCCGGCAAGGAAAAGCCGGGCCTGATCGACGCCGATGGCGTGCTGCGTTCGCTCGACGACGTCGTGCCGGACATCGGCCCGGCCCAGTTATCGCCGACCGGGCTCGCGCGGATCGCCCGGATCAAGCTTTCCAAGCTCGCCAAGGTACGCGGCAAGCCCCGCTTCGGCGTGCCGTTCACCGGCGCGACGAAGTTCGTCGCGATCGGCCTGAACTACAGCGATCACGCGGCCGAGACCGGCAATCCGATCCCGCGCGAACCGATCATCTTCCACAAGACGCTGACGTCGATGTCGGGCCCCGACGACGACGTGATGCTGCCCAAGGGCTCGGTCAAGACCGACTGGGAGGTCGAGCTCGGCATCGTCATCGGTTCGGTCGCGCGCTACGTGACGAAGAAGGACGCGCTGCGCCACGTCGCCGGTTACGTGCTCGTCAACGACGTGTCCGAGCGCGAATACCAGATCGATCGCGGCGGGACCTGGGACAAGGGCAAGGGCTGCGACACGTTCGGGCCGATCGGCCCCTGGCTCGTCACCACCGACGAGATCACCGATCCGCAGCGCCTGGACATGTGGCTCGACGTCAACGGCCAGCCGCGCCAGCGCGGCAATACGCGGACGATGATCTTCGGTTGCGCGGCGCTGATCGCCTACGTCAGCCAGTTCATGACGCTGATGCCGGGTGACGTGATCACGACCGGCACGCCGCCCGGCGTCGGATCGGGGATGAAGCCGCCGCAGTTCCTCAAGGCCGGTGACGTGATGACGCTGGGCATCGAAGGGCTCGGCCAGCAGACGCTGAAAGTCGTCAGGTTCAAGCGCTGACCGCGATGGGCAAGCCCGTCGTCCTGGTCATGGGGCCGCTGTTCGCGCCGACGCTGAACGAACTCGAAGCGACGTTCGACTGCCATCGGCTGTGGGAAGCGGCGGACAAACCGGCGCTGCTGCGCTCGTTGGCCGATCGCTGCCGGATCGTCGTCACCAGCGGCGGCCGCGGCATCAAGGCCGACGAGATGCGCGCGCTGCCGCGGCTGGCGCTGGTGTCCTGCTTCGGCGTCGGCGTCGACGCCGTCGATACCGACTACTGCCGCGAGCACGGCATCATCGTCACCAATACGCCCGACGTGCTGACCGACGACGTCGCCGACATGGCGCTGGCGCTGCTGCTGGGCGCGATCCGGCAGATCCCGGCCGGCGATCGCTTCGTGCGCGAGGGCCGCTGGCTGCGCGGGCCGATGCCGCTGACGCGTAGCCTGCAGCGCCGCAAGGTCGGCATCGTCGGGCTGGGCCGCATCGGCCTGGCGATCGCGCGGCGCTGCGCGGCCTTCGGTACCGGGATCGCTTATTCCGGTCCGCGCGAGAAGCCGGCGCAACCGCACCGTTATTTCGCCGACGTCGTCGCGATGGCCGATTGGGCCGACGTGCTGATCGCCGCCTGCCCGGGCGGCGAGGCGACGCGCCATATCGTGTCGCGCGCGGCGCTCGAGGCGCTCGGGCCCGACGGCGTGTTCGTCAACATCGCGCGCGGATCGGTCGTCGACCAGGCGGCGCTGATCGACTGCCTGGCCGACGGCAGGCTCGGCGGCGCCGGGCTCGACGTGTTCGACGACGAGCCGCGGGTGCCGCAGGCGCTGATCGATCTGCCGCGGGTCGTGCTGCATCCGCACCAGGGCAGCGGCACCGTGCCGACGCGCACGGCGATGGGCCGGCTGACGATCGACAACGTGATCGCGTTCACCGAGGGCAGGCCGGTGCTGACTCGCTACGAAGGCTGAACCGGGCCGGCGGGCGGGCCGGTCCGGGATCCTTCGGATTCGTTCAGCTCGGGATTCGCGTCAGGTCGTTCAGCCGCCGCTTGATGACGTCGACGCGCGTCGTCGGCTCGCCGCCGTCGCAGATCGCCAGGTACAAGGGCTTGAGCCACTGCGTCGCGTTGTCGTGCGCGTCGAGCTTCTTCCACTCGGGCCGCGCGACCGGGCTCCAGCGCCCGTCGCGATGGCCGGTCGCCAGCATCTTGCGTTCGAGCGACGTGCAGCGGAACGCCTCGTGGCTGATGTTCGGCGTGCCCGAACGGCTGGTGACGACGAGCGTCAGGCGCACGCCGGTCTGGTCGACGGCGACCACGCTGTCGGGGTCGAACGCGAAACGCAGGTCGCTGCGCCCTTCGATCAGCGAGTATTCGACGAGCCGGTCCAGGTTCGGCGGCGCCGGCGGCGGATCCGGCCACTCGACCTCGGCCGGGCGCTTGTCGGCATCGAACAGCAGGGCCGCGGCGGGCGTGGCCGCCAGCAGCGACAGCGCGCCGGCCAGCAGCATGCTGCTGGCGCGAAAGGCCCGGCGGCGGGCCGGCGCTCGACCTGTCTCGGGGCCGGGATGCACGGGGCCGGAATGCACCGGGCCAGGATGCCCGGAGCGGGTCGCGCACACCGACCGGGTCGGGTGTGGCGTGGAAGACGAAGATCGGGCGTGTCATCGATCGGGCCGGTCAGGCGAAGGCGGGCGGGGTCGGGCCGATTCAGGCCGGATCAGGCCGGGTCGGGCGGTTTCGGCAGGCGAGGGGCCGGCGCGCGCGCGCGCTGCCGCTCGTCCGGCTGGCGCTCGACGCGTCCCCCTCCGTCGCCGCGTCCCCCGTCGCTTCGCGGCACGCCCAGGAAGCGCGACAATTCCTGCAGCGCCATCCGGTAGACGCCGCGCTTGAACTCGATGACCGAGTCCAGCGGAATCCAGTAGTCGTTCCAGCGCCAGGCATCGAACTCGGGGTGGCCGCTGGCGCGCAGATCCACGTCCGAGTCCCGGCCGATCATCCGCAGCAGGAACCAGATCTGCTTCTGGCCCCGGTAGTGGCCGCGCCATTCGCGGCGCACCCAGTTGTCGGGCACCTCGTAGCGCAGCCATTCGCGCGTGCGGCCGACGATGCGCACGTGCTCGGGCAGCAGGCCGACCTCTTCGTTCAGCTCGCGGTACATCGCCTGCTCGGGCGTCTCGCCGCGCTTGATGCCGCCCTGGGGAAACTGCCACGAATGCTCGCGGATGCGCTTGCCCCAGAAGACCTCGTTCCGGTGATTGATCAGAATGATGCCGACGTTGGGCCGGTAACCGTCGCGGTCCAGCATGGCCCGAACCCCTTCATACCTTAGAATGCATTCGATTATATCGACCCGCCGGCGTTTGGCCGCCTCCGTCCGGCGTCACCCCCTTCGCCCATGAAAGCCTCCCAGTTCCATATCGCCACGCTCAAGGAAGCCCCGGCCGATGCCGAGATCGTCAGCCATCGGCTGATGTCGAGGGCCGGTCTGATCAAGAAGCTGGCCGCCGGCATCTACAACTACATGCCGATGGGCCTGCGCGTGGTCCGGCGGATCGAGGCGATCGTGCGCGACGAGATGAACCGCGCCGGCGCGATCGAGTTGCTGATGCCGGTCGTGCAGCCGGCCGAGCTGTGGCAGGAGTCCGGCCGCTGGGACCAGTACGGCGCCGAGCTGATGCGGATCAAGGATCGCCACCAGCGCGACTTCATCATCCAGCCGACCAGTGAAGAAGTCGTCACCGACATCGCGCGCCAGGATCTGAAGAGCTACCGGCAGATGCCGCGCAACTTCTATCACATCCAGACCAAGTTCCGCGACGAGCGCCGGCCGCGCTTCGGCGTGATGCGCGGCCGCGAGTTCACGATGAAGGACGCGTACTCGTTCGACCGCGATCCGCAGGCGGCGCTGGTCAGCTACCAGAAGATGTACGACGCGTACCAGGCGATCTTCACGCGGATGGGCCTGACGTTCCGCGCGGTGGCCGCCGATACCGGCGCGATCGGCGGATCGGCGAGCCACGAGTTCCAGGTGATCGCCGAGACCGGCGAGGACCTGATCGCCTATTGCCCGGATTCGGACTACGCGGCCAACGTCGAGCTGGCCGAGGCGCTGCCGCTGATCGCCGAGCCGAGCCCGGCCACCGAGCCGCTGGCCAAGACGCCGACGCCAGGCAGGGCGCGCTGCGAGGACGTCGCCGAGCTGCTGGGCCTGCCGCTCGAGCGCACGATGAAGTCGCTGGTGCTGGCCGTCGATCACCGCGCCGCCGGCAAGCCCGGCGATCCGCCCGGACCGGTCGAGAGGACCGAGATCTGGCTGCTGATGCTGCGCGGCGATCACGAGCTCAACGAGGTCAAGGCCGGCAAGGTGCCGGGCCTGGCCGGCTTTCGCTTCGCGACCGAGGCCGAGATCGCCGAGCGCTTCGGCTGCCGGCCCGGCTACCTCGGTCCGCTGGGGCTGCGCGGGCCCGTCAAGGTCGTCGCCGATCGCACGGCCGCCCATATGGGCGACTTCGTCTGCGGCGCCAACGAGGAGGACTTCCACTACACCGGCGTCAACTGGGCGCGCGACGTGGCGCCGGCGCTGGCCGCGTTCGGCGAGACGATGCGCGTGGCCGACCTGCGCAACGTGCGCGAGGGCGATCCGTCGCCGGACGGCAAGGGCGCGCTGAAGCTGCAGCGCGGCATCGAGGTCGGGCACGTGTTCTACCTCGGCACCAAGTACTCGTCGGCGCTGGGCGCGACCTTCGTCGACGCCGACGGCAAGTCCAAGCTGATCGAGATGGGCTGCTACGGCATCGGCATCACGCGGCTGCTGGGCGCGGCGATCGAGCAGAACCACGACGAGCGCGGCATCATCTGGCCGCGGCCGCTGGCGCCGTTCGAGGTCGTCGTCTGCCCGCTCGGCTACGGCAAGTCGGACGCGGTCCGGCAGGTCGCCGACGAGCTGTACGCGCGGCTGCGCGAGCGCGGCGTCGACGTGCTGCTCGACGACCGCGACGAGCGGCCGGGCGCGATGTTCGCCGACTGGGAGCTGATCGGCGTGCCGCTGCGCGTCACGATCGGCGAGCGCAGCCTGAAGGACGGCAAGGTCGAGATGGTCGTGCGACGGGGCCTGGACACCGAGCTGGTGCCGGTCGCCGACGCGGCGGCGCGCGTCTGCGAGCGACTCGACGGCCTGTGAACGCGCGCCGCCGCCGGGTCGCGCGCCTGCTGGGCGGCCTGCCGCTGGCGGCCGTGTCCGGCGCTGCCGCGCTGCATCCGCGGCCGGCGCGGGCCGGCGCGCAGCAGTACGAGCCGCTCGGCGCGGCGGTGCGCAGCGCGCTGAGCGCCGCGATCGCCGACCGCCGGCCGCCCGAACCGGTGTTCGCGTCGGTGCTCGAGAAGGTCGACTGGCTGGCGACGATGGCCGATCGGCTGCCGCGCCGCTGGGCGCCCGACCATCGCCGGCGCGTCGATCTGCTGTCGACGCTGCACTACGAGGCCAAGCGCGCCGGGCTCGATCCGCAGCTCGTGCTCGGGCTGATCGAGGTCGAGAGCAATTTCCGCCAGTACGCGGTGTCCAGCGCCGGCGCGCGCGGCTTGATGCAGGTGATGCCGTTCTGGGCCGGCCTGATCGGCGACGGCGACGCCTCGCGGCTGTTCGAGATGCGCGCCAACCTGCGTTATGGGTGCACGATCCTGCGCCATTACCTCGACATCGAGAAGGGCGACCTGTTCCGCGCGCTGGGGCGCTACAACGGCAGCCTGGGCCGGCCCGAATACCCGAACCTGGTGCTCAACGCGTGGCGCCGCTGGTCGTACACGCCGCCCGCGTCTCCGTCCGCCGCGCCGGTTCCGCCATCGCTGTCGGTATCGCCGTCGGTATCGCCGTCGGTATCGTCGCCCTCGATTCCGCCATCGCCGCCGGCCGCGTCTTCGGCGGCAACGTTGGCCGCGCCCGCGTCGCCGCGCTGATTCAGGCCGGCCGGGCGATCACCGCCATCGTCAGCCGCGACGTGCAGGTCAGCCTGCCGGCGTCGTCGCGCATCTCGATCTGCCACACCTGCGTCGTGCGGCCCAGGTGCACGGGGTGCGCGCGGCCGGTGACCCAGCCCTCGCGCACCGAGCGGATGTGGTTCGCGTTGATGTCCAGGCCGACCGCCGCCTGCGGCGGCGCCAGGCACAGGTTGGCGCCGACGCTGCCGAGCGTCTCGGCCAGCGTCACCGACGCGCCGCCGTGCACGATGCCCATCGGCTGGTGCGTGCGGCGGTCGGCCGGCATGCGCGCGACCAGATAGTCGTCGCCGACCTCGACGAACTCGATGCCCAGGTGCTCGCAGATCGTGTCGTGATGGTTGGCGTGGATCGCTTCGAGGGTGGCCGGTCGTTGCCAGATCGGTCTCGCCGTCTTCGCCGCTTTCGTCGAGTTCGTCATCGTGCCGAGGCTCCGTGGTTGGGGGTCGGGAGCGCGCAGCATAGCGCGGTCGCTATCATCTCGCCTGGAACCGCGACGCGGTTCGCCGCGCTTTGCGCCCCGTGTTGCGGAGAAAGATCACGCTCGGGTCGCCGGTCGTTCGATTACCCTGTCCCTGTCATGCGAGACCTGCATCGTTTGTCCATCGAAGCGGCGGCCGTCGAATCCCCGGACGCGTCCGGCCGCCCGGCCGAGCGCCCGTCCGACGTATCGAGTGGTACGACCGGTACGACCAGTACGACCGGCTCGACCGGCGTGGCTGGCATGGCTGGCATGGCTGGCGCGGTCGGCGTGGCCGGCGTGGCCGGTGGCGGCGCGGTCGGAACTGCCGCGCGATCCGGACCATCCCGCTCCGGGCGCCGGCGATGGTTGCGGCGGCTCGCGTCGCTGACGGCCGGCGGCGGCGGCTCGGTCGCGTTGCCCTGGCTGGCCGGCTGCGCAGCACCCCCCGCTGGCGGTGACGCGCCGGCCGAGCGCGCGGCGGCGGGACCGCGCTTCAAGCCGGTCGTCATCGCCCGCGACGACGGCGTGCACGTGCCCGAAGGCTACGCGGTGACGGTGCTGCTGCCATGGGGCGACCCGGTCGGGCTGTCGCGCGGGCTGCCGCCGTACCGCCCCGACGCGTCGAACGGCGCTGACGACCAGGCGCTGCAGGCCGGCATGCATCACGACGGGATGCAGTTCTTTCCGAGCCCTTGGCGCGCGAGCCAGGGCGTGGCGGCGCTCGCCGACCCGCAGGCCTCGTCCGAGCGCGGTTACCTGGCGATCAATCACGCGTACGCCGACGCGACGCTGCTGTTCGCCGACGGCGCCGCGCACTGGTCGCTGGCCAAGGCGCGCAAGTCGCAGTGCGCGGTCGGCGTCTCGATCGTCGACGTGCTGCGCGTCGGCTCGCGCTGGACGCTGCAGCGCCCGTCGCCGCACGCGCAGCGCATCCACGCCGAGACGCCGTTGCGCATCGCCGGTCCGGCCGCCGGCCACGACGCGATGAAGACCACGCGCAGCACGACCGGCCGGGCCGGTCTGGGCACGCTGGCCAACGCCGGCGGCGGCTGGACGCCGTGGGGCACTTACCTGTCGTGCGAGCGCGATTTCAATCATGCGTTCAAGGGGCGCGCGCAGCCGAGCGCCGACGAGGCGCGCTACGGCATCGGCGCCGCCGCCAACCCGATGCGTTGGGGCGACGTCGATCCGCGTTTCGACGTCGAACGCAATCCGAACGAGCCGAATCACTTCGGCTGGATCGTCGAGATCGATCCCCATGATCCGTCCGCCGCGCCGGTCAAGCGCACGGCGCTCGGGCGCTTCAAGCACGAGTCCGCGACGCCGGCGATCGCGCCCGACGGCCGCGTCGCGTTCTACCTGACCGACGGGCAGGCGTTCGAGTACCTGTACAAGTTCGTCACCGCGCGGCCCTGGCAGCCGGCGGACCGCGCGGCCAACCGCGATCTGCTCGACGAAGGCACGCTGCACGTCGCGCGCTTCCACGACGACGGCAATGGCCGCTGGATCGAGCTGGTCCAGGGCCGCAACGGCCTGACGGCCGGCGCCGGCTTCGCGTCGCAGGCCGACGTGCTGATCCGCGCGCGGCAGGCCGCCGACCGCGCCGGCGCGACCCGTCTCGACCAGCCGCGAGGCACGGCCGTCGATCCGCGCAGCGGCACCGTCTATTGCGCGCTGGCCGGCAACGCCGAGCGCGGCGCGCCGGGTAGGCCGGGCGTCGACGCCGTCAATCCCGACGGGCCGGATCCGTTCGGGCGCCTGCTTGCCGTCGACGAGCGCGACGGCGGGCCCGCGGGGACCGCGTTCGCATGGCGGCTGGTCCCGCCGCCGGGCGGCGATCCGCTGCCCAATCCCGGCGGCCTGGCGTTCGATGCCGGTGGCCTGCTGTGGGCGCAGACCGGCATCCGGCCGGCCGACCTGCTGCAGCGCGCGTTCGCGTCGTTCGGCAACAACCAGATGCTGGCCGTCGACCCGGCCAACGGCGAGGCGCGCCGCTTCATGACCGGACCGCGCGGCAGCGAGCTGGGCGGCGCGTGCTTCACGCCCGATGGCACGACGCTGTTCGTCAACGTCCGGCATCCGGGCGCGACAGGCTCGAACGGCGTCGACCCGAACCCGTCGCGCCACCTGTCGAGCTGGCCCGATTCGCGCGCCGGCAGCCGGCCGCGTTCGGCGACCTTGGCGATCCGGCGGATCGAAGGCGGCGTGATCGGCAGTTGATCGGTAGTCGGTGAGCGGTCGGTGGGCAGTCGATATGCGGGTGGTCGATCGGCAGTCGATCCGCGTCGGCCCGCTCCGTCGCGGCGAGGGTGTCGGTGCGCGATGCGGTGATAAGCTTGCAGGCTGTCCGTCAAGCTTGTCGCAGGAGACGCCACGATGTCCGCCGATCATTCCCATCCCCCTACGCACGACGACCAGGGGGCCGCGCCCGCGTGGAAATACGACGGCGTGAAGGTCGTTCCCGGCGACAAGCTGCCGCCGAGCACCGCGTCCACGCCGGGCATGGACCGCCGCACCGCGATCGATCTCGCGCGCGTCGGCGCGCAGAAGCTGTGGGCCGGCACCGTGACGATCCATCCGGATGCCAAGACCGGCGCGCATCACCATGGCCCGCTCGAGAGCGTCATCTACGTCGTCAGCGGCCGCGCGCGCCTGCGCTGGGGCGACAAGCTCGAGTTCGTCGCCGAGGCCGGCCCCGGCGATTTCATCTACGTGCCGCCGTACGTGCCGCACCAGGAGATCAACGCCAGCGCCGACGAGAAGCTCGATTGCGTGCTGGTGCGCAGTGATGGCGAGACGGTCGTCGTCAACCTCGACATCGAGCCGATCGAGAAGCCCGAGACCGTGCTCTGGGTCGACCCGATCCACAAGGCTTGATCGGCTCGCGCCGCCGCCGATGACGGGCCTCGCCCCGGGCTCGGCGCCGGGCGTGCGGCGGCGGATACCGAGGGCGGGCACCGGGCGCGGGCGCCGCCGACCGGCTCCTCGCCTACTCGACCAGCAGCATCGTGCCGCGGCACTTGCGTGCGCCGCAGCGGCACGCGTAGTTGGCCTTGTCCTTCTTCGTGATCCGGCCGGCCATGCCGAGCCGGTAGTCGTAGTTCAGCTCGTCGCCCGCCTTGATGTTGCGGATCGCATGGATGTAGACGCGCGAGCGCCCGCGGCTGTCCTCGACCTCCTCGGACGCGCAGTTCGGCGCGCACGAGTGGTTGATCCAGCGCGCCGCGTTGCCGCCGACGTTCGCGTCGATGCATTCGTCGCTGTCCGACAGCGAGAAGAAGAACGTGTGGAACGGATCGTCGGGGTTCGTCGGATGGCGGCGATCGGCCTCGGCATTGGAGATCCGTTCGCCCTTGTACTCGATGATGCGCGTGCCCTTCGGGATGTCGACGAGCGCGAAAACGCCCCGTCCGTGGACGGGGCTCTTACGGGTCTGGATCAGCTTCGGCATTTCAGTGGTGGTGGCGAGGAATCAGCCTCTCAGGCCCGTTCGAGCACGCGGCCCGGATTGAACAGGCCGTCCGGATCGAGCGCCGACTTGATGCGCCGCATCAGCGCCAGCTCGATCGGCGACTTGTAGTGGCGGTTCTCGTCGACCTTCATCTGTCCGAGGCCGTGCTCGGCCGAGATCGAGCCGTTGAAGCGCGCGACGGCGTCGTAGACGATCGCGTTCATCGCCGGCTCGTTCGCGAGAAAGCCCTCGCGCGGCCGGCCGACGGCCGGCGACACGTTGTAGTGCAGGTTGCCGTCGCCCAGGTGGCCGAACACGACCATCACGGTATCGGGAAAGCGGCGCTGCAGCTCGGCATTGGTCTGCGCGACGAAGTCGCCGATCGCCGAGATCGGCACCGAGATGTCGTGCTTGATGTTCTGGCCCTCGTGCGCCTGCGCCTCGGAGATGTTCTCGCGCAGCGCCCAGAACGCCCTGGACTGCGCGATCGACGCGGCGATCGCGGCGTTGGTGACGATGCCCGACTCGAACGCCTCCTGCAGCAGCGCTTCGAACTGCTCGGTCGCGTGCTCGGCGCCGATCGCGTCGCTGCTCTCGATCAGCACGTAATAAGGACTGGTCTCGGGCCGCTCGCGGCTGCCGAACGGCCGCTGGCTGTCCGGGAAGTGGCGCGTGACCAGCTCCAGGCAGTAGTCGCTGATCAACTCGAACGCGGTCAGCGACGCCGACAGCCGGCGCTGCGCGAGCTCGAGCAGCGCCAGCGCCTGGTACGGATCGTCGACGCCGGCCATCGCCGTCATCCGCGCGGCCGGCCGCGGATACAGCTTCATCGTCGCCGCGGTGATGATGCCCAGCGTGCCCTCGGCGCCGATGAACAGGTCCTTCAGGTCGTAGCCGGTGTTGTCCTTGCGCAGGCCGCGCAGGCCGTTCCAGACCTGTCCGTCGGCGGTCACCACCTCGAGCCCCAGGCACAGCTCGCGCGTGTTGCCGTAGCGCAGCACCTGCGTGCCGCCGGCGTTGGTCGACAGATTGCCGCCCAGCGTGCAACTGCCTTCGGACGCCAGGCTCAGCGCGAACAGCCGGTCGGCCTGCTCGGCCGCCTGCTGCAGGTTGGCCAGCACGCAGCCGGCCTCGGCGGTCACCGTGTTGTTGATCGGATCGATCGCGCGGATCCGCTGCATCCGCGACAGCGACAGCAGGATCGAGCGGCCGTCGTCGTCGGGCACGCTGCCGCCGACCAGACCGGTGTTGCCGCCCTGCGGATAGATCGCGACGCGGTTCGCCGCGCACCAGCGCACGACGCGCGCGACGTCCTCGGTCGCGTCCGGCTGCACGACGGCCAGCGCGCGGCCGGTCCAGCGGCGACGGTGGTCGGTCAGGAATCCGGCCATGTCCGGCGGATCGCTCAGCACGCGGCCGTGCCAGTCCCGCTGCAGTTCGGCGAGCAGGCCGGCGCGCAGCGCGCCCCGCTCATCGGCCGCGGGTCTCGGCGCGCCGGCATCCGAAGCATTCATCGTCAGTCTCCGTCAGGAGGGCCGTCGGCGACGGCGGCAACGTTCGAGGGGGGAAGAGGGGGCGGGCGGGGCGCCGGCTTCAGCGCATGCCGGGCATCATGCCCTTCATGCCCCGCAGCATCTTGGCCAGCCCGCCCTTCTGCATCTTCTTGACCATCGACTGCATCTGGTCGAACTGATTGAGCAGGCGGTTGACTTCCTGCACCTGCACGCCGGCGCCGGCGGCGATGCGGCGCTTGCGCGAGGCCTTGATCAGCTCGGGCCGCGAGCGCTCGGCCGGCGTCATCGAATGGATGATGCCCTGCATGCGGCGCATCTCGCGCTCGGCCTTCGTCATGTCGGCGCCGGCCGCCGCCTGCTGGAACTGCGCCGGCAGCTTGTCCATCAGCGACGACAGGCCGCCCATCTTCTTCATCTGGCCCAGTTGCGAGAGGAAGTCGTTCAGGTCGAAGCGGCTGCCGCCCTTGAGCTTGACGGCCAGCTCCTTCGCGGCGTCGTGGTCGACGGTCTTCTGCGCCTCCTCGACCAGCGACAGGATGTCGCCCATGCCGAGGATCCGGTTGGCCATCCGCTCGGGGTGAAAGCCATCCAGGCCGCTGAGCTTCTCGCCGACGCCGACGAACTTGATCGGCTTGCCGGTGATCGCCTTGACCGACAGCGCCGCGCCCCCGCGCGAATCGCCGTCGAGCTTGGTCAGCACGACGCCGGTCAGCGGCAGCGTCTCGCTGAAGGCCTTGGCCGTGTTGATCGCGTCCTGGCCCTGCATCGCGTCGACGACGAACAGCGTCTCGATCGGATCGATCGCCCGGTGCAGCTCGGCGATCTCGCGCATCATCTGCTCGTCGATCGCCAGCCGGCCGGCCGTGTCGACCAGCAGGACGTCGAAGTAATGGCTGCGCGCCCACTGGATCGCCGCGCGGGCGATGTCGACCGGCTTCTGGTCGGGCGTCGACGGAAAGAACTCGGCGCCGGCCTGCGCGGTGACGGTCTTCAACTGCTCGATGGCCGCCGGCCGGTAGACGTCGCACGAGACCGTCAGCACCTTCTTCTTGCGGTTCTCGCGCAGCCACTTGGCGAGCTTGCCGACGGTGGTCGTCTTGCCCGCGCCCTGCAGGCCGGCCATCAGCACGACCGCCGGCGGTTGCGTGGCCAGGTCCAGCTCGGCCGTGGCGCCGCCCATCAGCTCGGTCAGCTCGCGGTTGACGACCCCGACCAGCGCCTGGCCGGGCGTCAGGCTGCCGACGACGTCCTGCCCCATCGCCTTGTCCCGGATGCGCGCGATCAGGTCGCGGACCACCGGCAGCGCGACGTCCGCCTCGAGCAGCGCGATGCGGATCTCGCGCAGCATGTCCTGCGTGTTGACCTCGGTCAGGCGGGCTTCGCCGCGCATCGTCTTGACCACGCGCGCCATGCGCTGGGAAAGGTTTTCGAGCATTTGCTTGCGGTAAACTGGGTTGGTGAACATTCTACTGGTTGTCGCATTCGCGCTGCCGTCGCTGCTGTATCTGGCCGCCTGGTGGTGCGCGCGGCACCGGCTGGCCTCGCCGGCCGCCGACGGCGCCGGGGGCGATGACCCGCGGGCATGCGGCCGCGACCCCGGGGGGCGGCATCGCTCGTCCGGCGATCGGCGGCGCGGGTCAGCGGCCGGCGCGCGTTGCCGGCGACGACCCGGGCGGCGCTCTGCTGCTCGCCGCGCTGGTGCTGCACGCGCTGTCGATCTCGCTGGCGCTCGACGGCCGCACGCTGGTGCTGACGCGCGGCGCCGTCGAGGCGTCGTTCCTGCACTTCGGCTTCGCGAGCGCGCTGTCGGTCACGCTGTGGCTCGGCGTGCTGATCCTGTGGCTCGAAAGCCTGCGGATGCGCATCGAGTCGCTGCAGTTGATCGTGCTGCCGGTGGCCGCGCTGGCCGTGCTGCTGCCGCTGTTCTTTCCGGGCAACGACCTGAGCCGCCTGGCCGGCCTGCCGCTGTTCGTGCCGCACCTGCTGGTCGGCACGCTCGCTTATGGCCTGCTGCTGCTGGCGGCGCTGCACGCGGGGCTGATGTGGGTCGCCGACCGCGCGCTGCACCGGCCGGCCGACGGCGGCGACCGCCGCTGGAGCGCGTGGCTCGACCGGCTGCCGCCGCTGCTGGTGCTCGAACGGATCCTGTTCCGCTTCCTCGGCGTCGGCTTCCTGATGCTGACGCTGACCGCGCTTTCGGGCATCCTGTTTTCCGAACAGATCTTCGGCCAGCCGCTGCGCTTCGATCACAAGACGGTGTTCACGCTGATCGCCTGGGGGCTGTTCGGCCTGCTGCTGCTCGGACGCCGGCGTTGGGGGTGGCGGGGCCGCACCGCGCTGCGGCTGACGCTGTCGGGCTTCGTCGTGCTGCTGCTCGCTTATGTCGGCAGCCATTTCGTTCGCGAAGTGCTGCTGCAGCGCTATTGAATCGACGGTGAACGGAGGCCGCGATGGGCAAGTTGTTGTCGTGGATCGTGATCGGAGGGGTCGGCTACCTCGCGTGGCGGCTGACGCAGGTGCTCCAGCGCAAGGCGCTGGCCGCGCGCGCCGGCCAAGGGTATGGACAGGGGCGCGCGCCCGCGCCGCCCCGTCCGGCCCCGCGCGAGCTGATGCGCCAGTGCGAGGTCTGTGGCACCCACGTGCCCGACAGCGACGCGCTGCGGGCGCGCGGCCGCTTCTACTGCTGCGCCGCGCACCGCGACCAGGCCGCCTGATCCGCCTTGTCGACGGCGTCCGCCCGCCGCGCGTCCCGGCCAGTGCCCCCGCCGCCTTCGTCGAGCCACTGGTTCGCGCTGCGGGTGATGTGCTGGTCGCGCTGCGCGATCGCCGCGTTGCTGATCATGTCGGTCGGCCTCGCGCCGCTGGACGGCCTGTTCGCCTCGCCGCCGGACCGCAGCGCGTTCCTGGTCGTCGCCTCGCTCTACCTGGGTTTCTCGATCGCCGTCCTGCTCGGGCAGGGCCTGATCCGCGGACGCTTCCACGCGCAGTTGGTCGTGTACGGCACGGTCGACATCCTCGTGCTGATCGTCATGGCCCACCTGGCCGGCTCGATCTTCTACGGGCTGTCGCTGCTGATCGTGATGACGCTGGCGACGCTGGCCGTGCTGTCGCCGCCGATGCTGGTCGGCTACTTCGCGGCGCTGGCCGCGCTGGCGCTGCTGTTCGAAGGGCTGCTGTCGCTGTGGTCCGGCGACGGCGGCTCGCTGTCGCTGCTGGTGCAGAACGCGCTGATCGGCGCGGTCGGCTTCGTCACCGCCTACCTGGTCAACTGGCTGGCGACGCGGCTGGACCGGCAGGAGCGGCTGGCCGCCCGGCGCGGCGAGGATCTGCGCAACCAGCTCGCGATCACGCAGCTCGTGATCGCCGAGCTGCAGCAGGGCGTCATGGTCGTGTCCGAGGACGGCGTGCTGCTGACGATCAATCGCGCCGCGGCGCTCGTGCTCGGCGGCCGCGCGCTGGTCGGCGAGCCGCTGCTGCGCGCCGACCGGGCCGGCGGTCCGGCGCCGCCGGATGCGGCCGAGCAGCTCGGCCTGGCCCTGCGCGATTGGCAGCGGATGCCGGCGCCCAAGCCCGAATCGCAGGAGATCATGCTGCACCCGCCGGGCCAGCGCGCCGACGGCCTGCGCCTGCGCGTGCGCTTCCTGCCCGCGCGCGCCGAGAGCGGCGACACCGTGATGGTCGTCGAGAACCTGCGCAACCTCGAAGAGCGCGCGCAGCAGCTCAAGCTCGCGTCGATGGGCCGGCTGTCGGCGTCGATCGCGCACGAGATCCGCAATCCGCTGGCCGCGATCCGCCATGCCAACAGCCTGCTGGCCGAGCAGTTCGACGATGACGATGGCCGCGACGGCGACGGCGACGGCGACGGCGACGGCGACGGGGTTCGGGCGGCCGACGGCGTTGCCGATCCGGACGAGTCCGTCGCGCACGCCGCGCAGCAGGCGCAGGTGCGCCGGCTGGCCGGCATCATCGAGACGAACACCGTGCGCATCAACCGGATCGTCGAGGACGTGCTGTCGATCTCGCGGCGCGAGCCGCCGGCGATCGAGGCGATCGACCTGCGCCGGTTCCTGCCGGCCTTCGTCGCCGAGTACTGCGCGTCGATGCCCGAGGCCGGGCCGCCCGATCGCATCGCCGTGCGGATCGACAGCGCGCTGCCGATGCCGTTCGATCCGAACCATCTGCGCCAGATCCTGGTCAACGTGCTCGGCAACGCCAGCCGCTACGCGAGCATGAAGCCGGCGGCGATCGTCGTCGCATGGCGGCGCCGGCCGGATGATCGACTAGAATTGAGCGTCGCTGACGATGGACCCGGCCTGGCCCCCGAAGTCATGCAGCATCTGTTCGAACCGTTCTTCACGACCGAGGCCCGGGGCACCGGATTGGGTTTGTACCTGGCCCGCGAGCTGTGCTTCGCCAATGGCGCCAGCATCCGCTCCGAGCGCCGGCCCGGCGATGATCGCTACCCGGCCGAGTTCGTCATCGAGCCGCGCCTGCGTTTCGAGGCGCCGGGCGTCTCGCGCGACGACGCGGCCTCGGCCGCCGACGACGCGCACGACGCCGGCCTGTCCGTATGGGCCGGCATCGCGCTGAGCGACGAGCCGTCCGGCATCTCGTTCGCCGACCCGGCCGCCTGGCGCGTCGACGGCGACGACGCCGACGGCGAGCGTCGCGCGCCGCCTCCCATTCCTTCGACCCGGTCCCCGAACCCATGAGCCAAGCCAGCCTTCCGTCGCGCAATGCCGTTCGCGCGGGCAAGACCCCCCGCGTGCTGGTCGTCGACGATGAAGCGGACCTTCGCGAGCTGCTCGACATCACGCTGATCCGGATGGGCCTGGACGTCGACTGCGCGGCCTCGCTGGCCGAAGCGCGCCGCTTCCTGAGCCAGAACGTCTACGCGCTGTGCCTGACCGACATGCGCCTGCCCGACGGCGAGGGGCTGCAGCTCGTCTCGCAGATCAATCGCGAGACGCCGAACACGCCGGTGGCCGTCATCACCGCTTATGGCAGCACCGAGAACGCGATCGCCGCGCTCAAGTCCGGCGCGTTCGACTACCTGGCCAAGCCGGTCGCGCTCGAGGCGCTGCGCAGCCTGGTGCGCAGCGCCGTGCAGTTCAGCGTCGGCGAGTCGCGCGGCGCGCAGGAGCCGGCCACCGAACTGGTCGGGCAGCTCCTCGGCGATTCGCAGGCGATGGCCGAGGTGCGCGCGTCGATCATGCGGCTGGCGCGCAGCATGGCGCCGGTCGCGATCACCGGCGAGAGCGGATCGGGCAAGGAACTGGCGGCGCGGCTGGTCCACCAGACCAGCGCGCGCGCCGCGCAGCCGTTCATCGCCGTCAACTGCGGCGCGATCCCCGAGACGCTGATGGAGTCGGAGTTCTTCGGCTACAAGCGCGGCGCGTTCACCGGCGCCGATCAGGATCGCGACGGTTTCTTCCAGGCCGCCAACGGCGGCACGCTGTTCCTCGACGAGGTCGCCGACCTGCCGCTGCCGATGCAGGTCAAGCTGCTGCGCGCGATCCAGGAAAAGCGCGTGCGCAAGGTCGGCGCCACGTCCGAGGATCCGGTCGACGTGCGGATCGTCAGCGCCACCCACCAGGACCTGGCCCAGTGCGTGGCCGCCGGCCGCTTCCGCCAGGACCTGTACTACCGGCTGAACGTCATCGAGCTGAAGCTACCGCCGCTGCGCGACCGGCCCGGCGACATCCCGGCGCTGGCCGAGGCCACGCTCGCGCGGCTGAGCGCGCGCGCCGGCCTCGATCAGGTGCCGCGGCTGGCCTCGGTGACCGCCAAGTACCTGCAGAGCTACGCGTTCCCCGGCAACGTGCGCGAGCTCGAGAACATCCTCGAACGGGCGATGGCGTTCTCGAACGGCGAGGTCATCAACGTCGAGGACCTGGGGCTGCGGCCGACGGTGCTCGATGCCGACGAGAACGAGCGCGACGACCTGCCCGAGGACGAGCGCGGCGCATCGTCGCAGGGCGGACCGCAGATCGGCGACGCGGCCGGCGAGCGGCGCCCGGTCAAGCTGTCGCCGGAAGGGATTCCGGCGTCGCTGCCCGATTACCTGGACCAGGTCGAGCGCGAGGCGATCCAGCGCGCGCTCGAACGCACGCGCTACAACCGCACGGCCGCCGCCAAGCTGCTCGGCATCACGTTCCGCGCGCTGCGCTACCGGATGCATCGGTTGGGGTTGAATTGATCCGCGCCCGCCGATCGACCGTTCGTCGGCCGACGGACGGCGCGCGATCGG
>JASGFT010000051.1:0-28502 GCA_047605425.1 Burkholderiaceae bacterium
ACTCGCCTCAAGCAAGCCCACGCTCAGCCCTGCCATTGCCCGCATCCCGTCACAACGACCTGCTGCATCTGGCGCGCGCGGCCACCCCCGCGCTGGTCACGGTCTGGCGGCTGATCCTGGCCAACAAGACGCTGATCCTGGGCATTGCCGCGATCGTCACGCTGCTTAGCGCGCTCGTCGTCTTCCAGCTCACGCCGATCTATCGCGCCAGCGCGACCGTGCTGGTCGAATCCGCCAAGAACAAGGTCGTGTCGATCGATGAAGTCTACGGCGGCATCTCCAGCACTCGAGAATATTTCCAGACGCAGGCCGACTTCCTGCGCTCGCGCGAGGTCGCGTTGCGCGTCATCCGCCAGCTCGAATTGACCGACAACCCGTTGTTCGACCCGCGCCAGTCGGGTTTCTCGATCGGCGCGCTGTGGAGCAAGCTCAGCGGCAAGGAAGCGGCCGAACTGGACCACGAGAAGCTCGAGAACATCGTGCTGACTCGCTTCCAGCGCGGCCTGGGGATCGCTCAGATGCGCATGAGCCAGCTCATCGAAGTCAGCTACGAATCCCCCGACGCCGTGCTGGCCGGCAAGATCGCCAACGCCGTCGCCGAGCAGTACATCCGCGCCGATCTCGATGCCCGCTTCGAGATGACCCAGAAAGCCAATGCCTGGCTCAGCGAGCGCCTGTCCGTGCTGCGCGACAAGCTCGACCAGTCCGAGAAGGCGCTGCAGCAGTACCGCGACGAATCCGGCATCGTCGAAGGCAAGAACACGGCGCAAGGCTCGGCCGGCCGCCAGCTCGACGAGATCTCGCAGCGGCTCGTGCAGGCCAAGGTCGCCCGCGCCCAGGCCGAGCAGATCTACAACCAGGTGCGCAGCACCTCGGACAAGCGCTACCAGGTTCCCGCGGTGTTCAACAACCCGGCCGTCGCCCATGCCCGCGAAGCCGAAGTGGCCGCCGAAGCCAAGCTCGTCGAGATCGCGCAAAAAGTCGGCACCGCGCACCCGCAATACCTGGCCGCGCAGAACGAGCTGCGCAGCGCCCGGCAGAACACGATCCGCCAGGCCGATGCCGTCATCGCCAGCATCGCCAAGGACTACGAGGTGACCGCCGCCACCGAACGCGCGATCGACGAGCAGCTCAACCGCGCGCGCAATTCGCTGCAGACCTTCAACCGCAAGGAGCTCCAGCTCGATGCGCTGGATCGCGAAGCGGCCAGCAACCGGCAGATCTACCAGACCTTCCTGTCCCGCACCAAGGAAACCAACGCGACCGGCGATTTCCTGACGCCGGTCGCTCGCGTCATCGACCCGGCCAGCACGCCGATGGAGCCGGCCAAGCCGCCCAAGCTCCAGTTGATCGGCCTCGGTGTCCTGCTGGGGCTCGCGCTGGGCGGACTGGCGGCGTGGCTGCGCGAACGGATGACGCACGTGATCCGGTCGTCCGACGACGTCGACACGCTGCTGCGCCAGCCGCTGCTGGCCGCGTTCCCGCTGCTGCCCGCCAAGCAGGCCGAGCGCGCGGCGCTGATGCAGATCGAGCATCCGGGATCGCTGTTCGCCGAATCGATCCGCTCGGTGCTCACCGACGTGAGCCTGGCCACGATCGACGAGCCGCAACCGATCATCGCGTTCACGTCGACGCTGCCCGGCGAAGGCAAGTCCACGCTGTCGATCAATTTCGCGCTGGAGCAGGCGCGGACCAAGAACGTGCTGCTGATCGACCTGGACCTGCGCCGGCCGACGATCGGCGGCAAGCTGGGGCTGCCGGACGACAGCCGCGGCGCCGCCGACCTGCTGGCGGGCAGGGCCGAAGTCGAGCAATGCCTGTACCGGATGGACCGCCTGAAGGAGGGGCTGCGGTTGACGGTGATGCCGGCCGGCAAGGCGCGTCCGAACGCGCACGAACTGGTGTCCGGACCGCGCTTCGCCGACAGGCTGGCGACGATGCGCGACCAGTTCGACATCATCCTCATCGACACGCCGCCGATGCAGGTCGTCTCCGACGTGATGCTGATCGCCGCGTCGTGCACGGGCGTCGTCTACGTCGTGCGCTCCGGCGAAACGCCGGTCCCACTGATCCAGCGCAGCCTGAACCGCCTGGCCAAGGCCGGCGCCCCGGTGTTCGGCGTGGCGCTGAACGGCCACGACTATCACCGCGCGGAGAAGTATTACGGCGAGTATTCCGCCTACACGAAGTACGGCTACGAAAGCACCTGACGGAGCATGTCAAGCCAGTCGCCCCCGGCACGACACTCCTTCATTTGCTCGATGACATGAAAGAACAACTGATCCAGAAGATCCAGCACAAGCAAGCGGTCGTCGGCATTCTCGGCCTGGGCTACGTCGGCCTGCCGCTGACGCTGCGCTACTCGGCCGTCGGCTTCAAGGTGCTGGGCTTCGACATCGATCCCGACAAGGTCGCCGAGCTGAACGCCGGCCGCAGCTACATCGAGCACATCCGCTCCGAATCGCTGGCGCAGGCGCGCGAGCGCGGGTTCAAGGCCACCAACGACATGTCGCGCGCCGCCGAGGCCGACGCGCTGATCATCTGCGTGCCCACGCCGCTCGACGTCCACCGCGAGCCGGACCTGAGCTTCGTCATCAACACGATCGACGCCATCGTCCCGCACCTGCGCCCGGGCCAGTTGCTGTCGCTGGAGAGCACCACTTACCCCGGCACCACCGACGAGGAGCTGGTGCCGCGCGTGCAGAGCCGTCCGGGCCTGGTCGTCGGCGAGAACATGTTCGTCGTCTTCTCGCCCGAGCGCGAGGACCCGGGCAACCCCGACTTCGAAACACGCACGATCCCGAAGATCTGCGGCGGCCACACGCCGGCCTGCCTCGAGGTGGGCCTGGCCTTGTACGGGCATGCGATCGACAAGGTCGTCCCGGTCAGCTCGACACGCGCGGCCGAGATGACCAAGCTGCTCGAGAACATCCATCGCTCGGTCAACATCGGCCTCGTCAACGAGATGAAGATCGTCGCCGACAAGATGGGCATCGACATCCACGAGGTGATCCGCGCGGCCGCCACCAAGCCGTTCGGCTTCGTCCCCTATTACCCCGGCCCGGGCCTGGGCGGGCACTGCATCCCGATCGACCCGTTCTACCTGAGCTGGAAGGCGCGCGAGTACGGATTGAACACCCGCTTCATCGAGCTGGCCGGCGAGATCAACCATGCGATGCCGACCTGGGTCGTCGGCAAGATCACCGACGCGCTGAACGACCGTCGCAAGGCCATTCGCGGCAGCCGCATCCTCGTGCTGGGCATCGCCTACAAGAAGAACGTCGACGACATGCGCGAGTCCCCGGCCGTCGAGCTGATGGAGCTGTTGCGCGACCGCGGCGCCGAGATCGCCTACTCCGATCCGCACGTGCCGGTGTTTCCGAAGATGCGCGAGCACTACTTCGATCTGAAGAGCGTGCCGCTGACCCCCGAAAACCTGGCCAGCTATGACTGCGTGCTGCTGGCGACCAATCACGACAAGTTCGACTACGACCTGATCCGGCGGCGTTCGACGTTGATCGTGGATACGCGCGGCGTGTATCTCGAACCCCTAGAGAACGTCGTCAAAGCCTGATCCCATGCCGAGCCAGCCATGATTCCCTATCCTCCTCCGATCCTCGACCGGCGCATTCGCGTCGCCCTCGCCGGCTGCGGGCGCATCTCTAGCAACCACTTCGGCGCGATCGAAGCCCACGCGAAGGATCTGGAACTGGTCGGTATCGCGGACGTCGATGCCAAAGCGCTGGCATCGGCGGCCGAAGCAACGGGCGTTCGACCCTACCCGTCGCTCACGGCGATGCTCGGCGATTCCAACGCCGATTTGGTCATCCTGACGACCCCGTCAGGACTCCATCCTCGCCAAACGATCGAGGTGGCGCGCAGCGGCCGTCACGTGATGACCGAAAAACCGATGGCTACCCGCTGGAACGACGGCATCGAGATGGTCAACGCTTGCGATGCGGCGGGCGTGCGCCTGTTCGTCGTCAAGCAGAACCGGCACAATGCCACGCTTCAACTCCTCAAGCATGCGGTGGAAGCGCGCCGGTTCGGACGCATTTTCTCGGTCGCCATCAACGTGTTCTGGACGCGGCCGCAGTCGTACTACGACAGCGCGGCCTGGCGAGGAACATGGGAGTTCGATGGCGGCGCGTTCATGAATCAAGCCAGTCACTACATCGACCTGCTCGACTGGCTGATCGGCCCGATCGAGTCCGTTCAAGCCTACACAGCGACATTGGATCGGCACATCGAGGTCGAAGATACGGGAGTGATGACCGTCCGCTGGCGTTCCGGAGCGCTGGGCACCGTCAACGTCACGATGCTTACCTATCCGCGCAACCTGGAAGGCAGCATCACCATTCTCGGCGAAAACGGATCGGTTCGGATCGGTGGCGTCGCCGTCAACGAGATCCAGCACTGGGAGTTCGATCAGCCGCATCCGGACGATGCCCTGGTGGAGCAAGCCAGCTACCAGACAAGCTCGGTCTATGGTTTCGGTCATCCGCTGTATTACGACAACGTCGTCAAGACCTTGCGAGGGCAGGCGCAACCCGATACCGACGGGCGCGAAGGGCTGAAGTCGCTCGAAGTGCTGATCGCCGCCTATCTGTCGGCACGCGACGGCCGGCGCGTGCCGCTGCCCCTCAACTACTGATCACGATTCGAATCCTCGCCATGACCCGCATCCATCCCACCGCCATCGTCGACGACGGCGCCCAGATCGGCGACGGCACGGCGATCTGGCACTGGGTCCACGTCTGCGGCGGCGCCCGCGTGGGGCGCAACTGCTCGCTCGGCCAGAACGTCTTCGTCGGCAACCGCACCACGCTGGGCGACAACGTGCGCGTGCAGAACAACGTGTCGATCTACGACAACGTCTTTCTCGAGGACGACGTGTTCTGCGGCCCCAGCATGGTGTTCACCAATGTCATCAATCCGCGCGCGCACGTATCGCGCAAGGACGAGTACCGGGACACGCACGTGCGCCGCGGCGCCTCGCTGGGCGCCAACAGCACGGTCGTGTGCGGCGTCGAGATCGGCCGCTATGCGATGATCGGCGCCGGCGCGGTGATCACCCGCGACGTACCGCCGTACGCGCTGATGGTCGGCGCCCCGGCCCGGCGACGCGGCTGGGTCTGCCGATGCGGCGTCAAGCTCGGCGCCGAAAGCGGCGAAACGCGCTGCACCGCTTGCGGCTGCCACTACCGGATCGACGACGAAGACTGCCGCCCGATCGATCGCTGAGGACAACGATGGATTTCATCGACCTGAAGACGCAATACCGCCGGCTCAAGCCCGCCATCGACGCCGGCATCCAGGCCGTGCTCGACCACGGCCAGTACATCATGGGCCCCGAGGTCGCCGAGCTCGAACAGCGCCTGGCCGCCTATGTCGGCGTCGAGCACGCGGTCGGCATCTCCGACGGCACGACGGCGCTGCAGGTGGCGATGATGGCGCTGGATATCGGCCCCGGCGACGAGATCATCACGACGCCGTTCACGTTCATCGCCACCGGCGAGACGATCGCGCTGCTGGGCGCCAAACCGGTGTTCGTCGACATCGATCCGGTCTCCTTCAATCTGGATCCGGCACTGATCGAGGCTGCGATCACTCCCCGCACGCGCGCGATCCTGCCGGTCAGCCTCTATGGGCAGTGCGCCGATCTCGACGCGATCAACGCGATCGCCGCGCGCCACGGCCTGCCGGTGATCGAGGACGGCGCGCAGAGCTTCGGCGCCACGCGGCGCGGCCGCCGTTCGTGCGGGCTCAGCACGATCGGCACGACCAGCTTTTTCCCGTCCAAGCCGCTGGGCTGCTACGGCGACGGCGGCGCATGCTTCACCGATGACGACGCGCTGGCCAAGCGGATGCGCGAGATCCGGGTGCACGGACAGGATCGCCGCTACCACCATCCGGTCGTCGGCCTGAATGGCCGGCTCGACACGATCCAGGCCGCGGTGCTGCTGGCCAAGCTGCCGGTCTTCGACGACGAGGTCCAGGCCCGCGAACGAATCGGCGCGGCGCTGTCGGCGCGCATCCGCGAGCGGGTCGGCGACGCCGTCGCGCCGCCGGCGATCGGACCGGAGAACACCAGCGTCTACGCGCAGTACACGGTTCGCCTGCATGAGCCGCTCGACCGCGCGCAGGTCGCCGAACGCCTGAAGGCCGCCGGCATCCCGACGGCCGTCCATTACCCGATCCCACTGCATCGGCAGCCGGCGATGGCGCGCGTCGCCGTGGTGCCGGCGCCGCTGCCGGTCGCCGAACGGGCCGCCGGCGAAGTCATCAGCCTGCCGATGCATCCTTATCTCGACGATACCCAGCTCGACCGGATCGCCGATGCGCTGGCTGCAGCGGTGACAGCCCGATGAGCACCTCACGCCTGCTGTCGATGGCGCGCTCGGCCTGCTGGCGCACCTATCAAGACTACCTGATGCCAAGCCGCTTGCCCGAGTACGCGCGGCTGCTGACGCTCGCACGCGAACAGGGTTATCGCCTGATCTCGGTCGAGCAATGGGCGGCGCTGCTCGCCGATCCGACCGCGTCCGCCGATACCCGCGCGCTCGTCCTGCGCCACGACGTCGATACCGATGCCCGGCTGACGCTGCCGTGGAGCCAGATCGAGCAGGACCACGGCGCCGGCGCCAGCTATTTCTACCGGCTCTCGACGATCGACGACCAAGCGATCGAGACCGTGATGAAGCGCGGCTTTCACGTCAGCTACCACTTCGAGGAGCTTGCCGACGTAGCCAAGGCGCGCGGCTTGCGCAGCGCCGCCGAGGTGATCGCGCACATGGACGAGATCCGCGACCGCTTCGCCGCCAATCTTCGCGCACTGCGCGGCCGCTTCGGCTGGGATGCCCGCATCGTCTGCTCGCATGGCGACTGGATGAACCGCCGCCTGCAGATGCGCAATCTCGAACTGCTGAGCGACCCGGCGTTCCGCCGGCAGAACGGCATCGAGTACGAGACTTACGACGAGGCGCTGATGACGCCCCTGCGCGGCTACTATACGGACGCGCAGCCGCCGGCGTACTGGCGCGAGTCCGGCAGCCCGTTCGACGCGATCCGCGCCGGCGTCGCACCGATCGGCCTGCTGACGCACCCGCGCCAGTGGCAGCCCTGCCCGCGCGACAACGCCGCCGAAACCTGGCGCCGCTTGCGTGAAGGACTCGCCTATCGCCGCAACGCGCAGCATCCGTCGCCGCCGGCACCGCCGGGCGCGCCGCGCGCGCTACGCGCGACCTGAACCCGACCCGCCCGGTCGCGCGTCGTCCCTTACCTGCCGCCGGAGCCCCGATCCAGCCGACCAGCCCAACGACAATCGTGTCGATCCGAATCTGTCATTTCTCCACCGTCCACTCCGGCGTCGAAATCCGCATCGTCCGCAAGGAGCTGGCCTCGCTCGCCAGGGCCGGCTACGAAGCCTGGCTGGTCATTCCCGGCACGGCCGCGGATGTCGAGGAGGCCGCGCGCCTCGGCATCCGGATGATCGCGTTGAGCGAGCCCTCGCAAGGGCAGCGCCTGCGTCGCGCGACCACACTGGCCGCGCGTGCGTTCCGCCTGGTGCGCGACACCGGCGCGCAGATCGTGCACTTCCACGACCCCGAGCTGATTCCGGTGGGCCTCGCGCTCAAAGCCATCGGCCGGCACGTCATCATGGATTCGCACGAGGACCTGAAGAATCAGATCCTGTACAAATACTGGATCCGTCCGTCGATCCGCAAGACGATCGCCGCGATCGCCCGCCGCGCCGAGCTATTCGCCGCGCGGCGATTCGACGGCATCGTCGGCGCGCTGCCCTATCACGAGCAAATCTTCGGCCGCGACGCGCGGCGGCTCGCCATCGTGCGCAACTTTCCGCTAGACGGCGAGCTCGATGGCGCCGATGCTGAAGGCGACTGGTCGTCGCGCACGCATGTCGCCTATGTCGGGTCGATCTCGCGCGTGCGCGGCATCTTCGAACTGGTCCACGCGCTGCCGCGGGCCGGCACCAGGCTGCTGCTGGCCGGCCGCTTCTCGTCGCGGGCCGAACGCGACGAGGTCGTCGAGGATCCGGGCTGGTCGATGGTCGACGAACTCGGCTACGTCGATCGCGTCGGCATCCGCGACGCGCTGCACCGGAGCTTCGCTGGCATCTGCACGCTATATCCGATCCCCAATCACGTTCATTCCGAGCCGATCAAGCTGTTCGAGTACATGGCCGCGGGAATTCCGGTCGTGATCTCGTCGACGGTGCCCGGCTGGCGGCAGGTCGTCGAAGACAGCCGCTGCGGCCTGTGCGTCGACCCCAAGGATCCGGTCGCGGTCGCCGAGGCGATCCGCCACCTGCGCGAGCATCCGGACGAAGCGCAGCGGATGGGCCGCAACGGCCGGGCCGCCGCGCTGGCCGCCTATAGCTGGAGCGCCCAGGCCAAGGGGCTGGTGGCGCTCTATCAATCGATCCTGCCGGCCGCGCTCCCCGCCGGCCAGGGCGCGCAGGTCTGAAGAGGCGTGAACGAAGACGCCGTGTCGTGCTGATGCGAATCCTCTACCTCGACCACTATATCGGCTCTCTGCGCCACGGCATGGAGTTCCGTCCTTACTACATCGCCCGCGAGTGGGTGCGCATGGGGCATCAGGTCACGATGGTCGGCGCCAGCTACGCGCACGTGCGCAGTCGCCAGCCTGACGTGCGCGGTGACGTCACCGCCGAAACGATCGACGGCATCGATTACCTGTGGCTGGCCACGCCGCCTTATGAAGGCAACGGCATGCAGCGGATGCGCAACATGATCGCCTACGTGCGCGCGCTGTACCGCCTGCGCAACCGTTTCGTCGCCGGCAAGCCCGACGTCGTCATCGCTTCGTCCACTTATCCCTGGGACATCTACCCCGCGCGGTCGATCGCGCGCCGGGCGGGCGCTCGCCTGGCCTTCGAGGTCCATGACCTGTGGCCGATGTCGCCGATGGAGATCGGCGGCCTGTCGCGCTGGCATCCTTTCATCGTGGCGATCCAGCATGGCGAGGACTACGCGTGCCGCCACGCCGACGTGATCGTCAGCATCCTGCCGCACGCCGATCGGCATCTGGTCACGCGAGGCATGCCGCATCAGCGCTACGTTCACGTGCCCAACGGGATCGATTTCGACGAGTGGGATGGCGACTATCGGGCTCCGCCGAACGAAGCCACCCGGCTGGTCGATTCGCTGCGCGCGCAAGGCCGACTGCTGATCGGCTACGCGGGCAGCCACAGCCCCGGCAATGCGCTGGATACCGTGATCGAGCTGGCGTCGCGCGTACAGGATCAGCCGGTTGCGTTCGTGATGATCGGCGGCGGGCCATCCAAGGCGGAACTCATCCAGGCTGCGCAACAAAAAAGCCTGAACAACGTCCATTTTTGCGATCCGGTGCCCAAACGCGATGTTCCGGATCTGCTTCGCCAGTTCGATGCGTTGTACTATGGCCTGATTCCATCGCCGCTGTATCGGTATGGCATCAGCGCGAACAAGTTGTTCGACTACATGGCGGCAGCCCGACCCGTCATCCAGTCCAACAACGCGTCGAATGACGTGGTCGGCGATGCACAGTGCGGTTTCTCTGTCGGCCCCAACGACGTGCAGGCGCTGACCCGCGTCGTGCGCGAACTGGTTTCGATGACACCGGCGCAACGCGACGCGATGGGTGCCAACGGCGAGCGTTATGTCCGGGCCCACCACGATCACCGCGTTCTGGCCCGACGCTTCCTGGATGCCATAGCCAAGCATTGAGGCATTCTTCGCTTCGTCCCGCCGCCTAAATGCCCTCGCCCCAAGATCCAACGCAAGCGTCCGATGAGGCCTCGGCGTCCCTGCCTCCCGCGGCCCGGTACTGGCGCAACGTGATCACGGTGCTCAGCGGCACGGCGGTCGCGCAAGCGATCCCGATCCTGATCATGCCGGTGCTGACTCGCATGGTCACGCCCGGCGAGATGGGACTGTTCAGCGTCTGGTTCGGAATCATGTCGGTCGTCGCGGTCGTCGTGAACCTGAGACTGGACGTCGCGGTCACCGTTTCGCGCAATCCCGACGAGCTACGCGCGGGCGCTTCGCTGGCCAGCCGTCTGGCGATTCCGCTGTCGGCGACGAGCGTGCTGATCGCGCTGGCGCTCCATCAGCATCTGGGCCAATGGGTTCCGGGCTGGACCGTGGCTTCCGCCCTCGCCCTGGGCGTGAGCGCATGGGCCCTGGCCAGCATCACGCTCGCCAGAGCCTGCGCCGTCATGCTGAGCGATTTCGTTGGCTTGTCGATCATCCGGATGACTCAGGCGATCTCGATGGCGGCCGGTCAACTGCTGGGCGTACTGACCATCGGTGGGGGGGGAGGCCTCGTCTGGGGTTATGTCATCGGTGGCGCGTTTTGTGTGGAGATCGCGCGTCGACGCCTGACGCCCGCGTTCGCCGCTCGCGCCAAGCGGCCCGATCGCGCGGCCCGCCGCGCGTTCATCCGGCACCACGCCCATACGGCGAAATTCGCGTTGCCCGCCGATCTGGTCAACAACGTCTGCCAGCAGTTGCCGATCGTGTTGCTCGGCGCGCGCTTCGGTCCGGACGCCGCGGGCCTTTTCGCATTGATGATCCGCGCCATCGACGCGCCGATCGCGGTTTTCTCGCAATCGGTCCAGGATGTCTATAAGCGACGAGCGCTCAGCGAGTTCCAGGCCAACGGCGAATGCCGCCGCGCCTACCTCGACACGCTCAAGGTATTGAGCGCCGTCGCGGTGCTGCCGGCTTCGGCGCTGTTTTTCGCGGGCCCGATGCTCTTCGGTTTCGTGTTCGGTGACGGGTACCGGGCATCGGGCGAGATGGCCCAGATCCTGGCGCCGATGACCTATCTGCGCTTCTTCGCGAGCCCTCTCGGATACACGCTGTACATCGCGCGACGCCCCCATCTGCAACTGCTCTGGCAGATCGGGCTGCTGGTGATGACGCTCGCGGCGTTCCTGATTCCGGCTCGTTCGGCCGACGCGATCCTTTCCTACGCGTGCGGCTACGCGGCCCTGTATCTCGTCTACCTGGTATTTTCCTATCGCGCGGCCTCGGGCCGTCCACGCCCTCGCCCGTCCGCGGAGCCGCTGTCGTGATCCTGGTCAATCGATCTCGCGTCGCGGCATCGCCCGGCGATCCCCACGTCGCGTCGGCATCCGCCGACTGGCACCGTTCATTGCTGGCCGCCGCCGCGCTGTTTCAACTGGGCGTGCTCCCGGTCTTATGGAACGAAGCGACGTTCGCGCCGAGCGTCCTATGGACAAGCATCGGTGCCGCACTGATGATCGCGGCCATCGTATCGGACCACGCAACGACTCAAACGGACCGGCGGCTTTACCGTCTGACGCTCGCATTCGTCATCGGCTATCCGCTACTGTGTCTGCTCAGCTATCTATGGTCCGACCACGCATCGCCAGCGCGACTCGGCCTTCTGCCGACCAACGCGATGCTGATGGCGCTGGGTCTGCTCTACTTTCTGTTCGGCGCCGCGATCGCTCGCCATCCTTTCAGTGCCGGCCTGCCGGCCGCGCTCGTCGTGGCAAGCGTCTACGGACTGGCCGAAAGGGCGTCGTTCTCTCCGCAGGAAATCTACGAAAGACTGATGTACGACGGCTTCCGCGTCGACTATCAGTACCTGGGTGATGCATTCGTCCTGTGCGGCCTGATGGTGCTCCCCCGCGTGCGAAGCATGGGCTCGCGCCTGCTGTTCACCGCGCCATGCGTGGTCGTGATGTTCACGATTCCATCGCGCAGCGCCGCGTTCTTCGGCGCGCTGGCGCTCGTATTCGGGCTTTTTCTCGGCGCGCGCGCCTGGGGCCGTTTGATCGTCGGCACGGCGATGACGGCCTTGTTCGTCGGCTACCAGCTGCTTCCATTGGAAGAATGGTTCAGCAATACCCGCTTCGAGACCATCCTTACCGGGGGCGACGACACATCGATCGATCTGCGCAGCCGGATCCTGTCCCACGGACTGCGAGTCATCAGCGAAAAACCATTGCTGGGCGAATGGGCATTCCAGGTCGACGCATTGGGCTCCCGCGGACTCTACGTTCACAACGCCCTGGACCTGTGGGCGCAAGGCGGCATCCTCGCCTTCGCGTTGTTCGTCGCGCTTTGGGTCGTCGCCCTCCATCGTTGCTTCGAGCTCTGGCAGCGCGATCCCCGCGCCGGCAACGCTTGCGCGCCGTTGCTGCTGTTCGCCGGATTGTCCTGGGCGTTCTCCCGGAACGCCGCCTACGTATTGCTCTTTCTTTCGCTCGGCTATCTGGCCGGCATGGTGGGCAGGCGTCAGGCATTGGACCATGAATCCGACCCGTCAACTGGCATAGCGGACGGCGCGCCCGAGCGCGCGGTCGCTTGACGATGGAGGGTCAGCGCCAGATGCGTAACACCAGTGCCCCTGCTTCGAAGGACGCCCATGTCTTCCGTCCTTGACAGACTCTTACCAAAGACTGGCGCCACCGTCATGGTGCTCGCCCCGCACACCGACGATGGCGAGTTCGGCTGCGGCGGCACGATCGCCAAGCTGTGCGACCAAGGCGCGCGCGTCGTCTACGTCGCGTTCTCCGCCGCCGAGAAATCCGTCAGCCCCGAGTACCCTCGCGACGTGCTGCGCAAGGAAGTCAAGGCCGCCACCGCCAAGCTGGGCATCGCCACCGACGACTGCATCGTGTTGCATTTCGAGGTCCGGCTGTTTCCCGAGCAGCGCCAGGCGATCCTCGACGCGATGATCAAGCTGCAACAACAATACAAGCCGTCGATCGTGCTGCTGCCCAGCCCGCATGACACGCACCAGGATCACGCGGTGATCGCGCACGAGGGATTCCGTGCGTTCAAACGCACGACGATGCTGGGCTATGAAGTGCCGTGGAACAACCTGGAGTTCCGCACGAGTTGCTTCGTCAAGCTCAGCGAAGAGGATCTGGACAAGAAGCTGCAGGCGCTCGCCTGCTATGAATCGCAGAGCAACCGCACGTACAGCAGCCGCGAATACATCCGCGCGCTGGCCGTCACGCGCGGCATGCAGATCCAGACGCCTCTGGCCGAAGTGTTCGAGGTGGTAAGGCTGGTGATCGATTAGGGCCTGTTCATTCAGCGCTTTTTCCGAGACGGCGCCATGATCTTCATCGGCGTGGGCAAGCCGTCGATCGACACGTCACCGGGCCCGCCGATGAACCGCCGCGCCGGCATCCGTCCGGCCGGCACGTAGAACTGGTTGCCCGATGTCGCCGGTGCGGCGCCGGATGGATTGGCCACGGCCGCACTGGGCATCGACACTTCGGCATCGGGGCGGGCATCGAGCAGCGCGAACAGATTGTCGGTCATGCGCACCGAGGCATCGGCCGGCGATCGCGGGCCGGATCCCGCGTAGAAATACAGCGGGAACGACGCTTGCCGCGCCCCGCCGATCATCATCGCTCGCGATCCGTCGACGCGAATGTCGTTCTGGCGGATCGTCCAGTTCGATGCGGGGTGGAACGCATTCGCGAGCAGAATGCCGCCGTTTCCGATGCGCGTCACGACATTGCCCTCGACCAGCACGTTGGTCGGGTTCATGCCGGCATCGCCGTTGTAGACGTGCAGGAAGAAGCCCGCATTGACGTCGCCGACGGACGTGCAGCCGCGAATCCGGATATCGTCCGGCACGGCTTTCGGATCGGTCTTGCTGCCCGACAGATAGATATCGTGGTACTGGTTATGATCGGGCTGGCCATTTCCGCCAAGGAAAAGGCCATCCAGATACACCTTGCGCGCCCGCCCCCCGATCGTGATCACGCCGGTGCCGTGCCAATCGGTCAAGCGCAGGCCCCATATCTGCCAATCGAGCAAGCCGTCGCCGGCTCGCGTCACCGGATCGACGATCGAAAACGCATTGAGCGATCGATCCGGACCGTGGATCGTCGTCTCGCGCCACACCTGCGACGCGGGCGCGAACGTGATCCGGCTCGGCAGCAGCGTGCCCTTGTTGTCCGCCTGCGCCACGCTGACCAGCCCGCGCGGCGCCTTGCAATGGAAATCCTCGCCGACGAAGTACAGATTGGTATCGTCGGGCACCGCGCCGCGGCGGACTTGCGTCCAGACGTCGCGCCAGGCCGTCTGCGGCGTCTCGCCGTCGTCGAGGTCGTTGCCGGCGTTGCTGAAATAACGACTGTTGGCGCGCACGATCATCGGCGGCGCCACGTAGGGGGGCAGCGGGCGCGCCGCGCTGGCTGGCAGCGCCGTGGCATCGGCGGTCGTGGCCGCGCGTGCGACGCGCGAGCCCAGCCAGGCGCCGCCGGGCAAGGCCGAGTGGCCGATGACGAACCCTCCGCCGAACAGCGCCAGTCGGCGCAGCACATCGCGTCGTAGTGGAGATCGATCTGGCATCGGAGCCTGCCGCGCCGCCGAACCGCGAACGCGACATCCGGCAGCGTCGAGAAGATGGGCGAAGGTCGAGATCGGGGAGATTCTACAGCGCAACGCGTCACGGAGCCCGGTGCAGCACGATGCGCCAATTGGCACCCCGCCCCGGCCATCGCTTGGCCCAGTGATTGGCATCGATCCACAAGCCCAGCTGATAGTGCTGGGCTCGCGATTCGGTGAACGCGACTGGTGGCTGGAAACCAAACCTGCTGCCGTTGCGCTGGTCCGCGAACGCCCAGGTCGAACCGTCTCGAGGCGTCAGCGTCACGTCATACGTCCGTCCGGCCTCGAAACGGATCGGCGAACGCAATGCCACGTCGTACCACGTCATCACGCCCGCGCTTCCCACGCTGTCGTCGACGCGATAGTTGGGCTGCGCCTGTTCGATGATGCCCTCAGCCAGAACGCTCGCCCCCAGGCGGATCTGCCAGCCGAGCCCGCCGATGCCGTCGATCTTTCCGGTATTGATCGACAAGCCGGTGATCGTGTGCGACTCGCAAGGCCGGAACCGCTCTCGCACGGGATTGGCGGCGCCGTTCTTCCACAACCGTCCGCCAGCATCGACATTGCCGGTTTCCATGTTCGCATTGCCGAAACGACGACCATCCGTCAGCGCGACCTCGATGATCGGCGCGACGTACGCGCCGCCATGTCCATCGGTGGTCCAGTCCTCCCAATCGGGCGGGCCCGCGTCGCCGCTCGCCCGCCGCCCCACCAGCGTGGACAATTCCAACGCGTGCAACCAGCGTCCCGGCCGGCCATTGGCCTCGATCGTATAGGCCATGTCCCAACTCGACCAGTTCGAGGCGGGATCGATGGCCTCGTTGATCGCCACCAGATGATAGAAGCGTCCCGCCTCGATCCCGCCTTCGCCGCTCAACGGATCGGGCGCGAAACGATCGGCCCGTGTCCGGTAGTGTCCGTCACGCATGCTCATCGCGCCGGGCCGGCGCCGTCCACGGGCCAGCGGCGCAGCCGACCAGTCCGGCAAATGGCGCGCGCTGCCGTCGTCAGGCAGCAACCGGATCGCGATATCCCCGCCATCGCCGCCCGCGTAGCCTCGACCATCGGACCAGTACAAGCGTACCGACGCGATCGTTCCGTCAAAGGGCGCGCGAAACCGGATCGCAGGGAAGACGTCCACGCCTCGCCGGCGTTCGGCATTGACGTTCCAGAGCCCGTCGAGAATGAAGCGGCCCGGCCCGTACACCCGAGCCAGATCCGGACTGTCGAATCGATACCCTCCGGACCATGCGGGCAACAGAGCGTCCGCCGCGTCCGATGAATGCACCGGACAACGCTCGACCGACTGGCCGACGACGATCATCGGCAATCCGATCGCCAGGCACGAGATGATCAGCCAGGCACGCAGGGAAAAGCTGGCACGCGAGATCCTCGTCATGGTCCGCAGTGTCGCACGGCAGCCTGCCCCGCCGGCAGCTCGCGGGCGAGGGAGGCGACTCGCCCCGTCGATGAGCCGTCAGGCCTGTCCTCGATTCCGCGACATCCTTGTCCGCCGGTACCGTTCGACGCTGATCGCGGGGCGACCCCGAGAGGACGCGGCGTACGCGCACATCGCTGCGTGTCCGGCCCGGCAGATCAACCCACCGCAGAGCGCATCGCATACCATTGTCGCCTTGGCCGCTCAGAGGCTGAGAGTTTTTCGGCCGTGCCCGAAAGACTCTCAGCCTCTCAGGGCCCGGCGCCTCCGATCCTCGCGTACGCCATGGTCTTTACCGCTCACCCCCTATCGAGAGGCCCACGCCATGTGGAAAGTGCAGCTTTTCAAGCTCAACTACGATGACCGCGAGGTCAGGGCCGCCGCCGGCGTCGTCGAAAGCGGCTGGCTGACGATGGGCGAGAAGGTCATCGAGTTCGAGCAGGCGTTCGCGCGACTGCTGGGCGGCGGCGACGTGCAATGCCTGGCGGTGACCAACTGCACGGCGGCGCTGCACATGGCGGTGCTGGCCGCCGGCGTCGGGCCGGGCGACGAGGTGATCATCCCGGCGCTGACGTTCGTGGCCGACGCCAACGTCGTCAGGGTGGCGGGCGCCGAAGCGGTGCTGGCCGACTGCACCAGCGAGGACGACCTGACGATGAGCGCCGCCGACATCGCGCGCAAGATCACGCCGCGCACGAAGGCCGTCATCGTCACGCATTACGGCGGCTTCGCCTGCGACATGGCCGGCATCGTCGAGCTTTGCAGCCAACGGGGCATCGTCCTGATCGAGGACTGCGCGCACACGCCCGGCGGCGAGTACGCGGGGCGGGCGCTGGGCACCTTCGGCGACATCGGCTGCTTCAGCTTCTTTTCCAACAAGAACCTGTCGATCGGCGAAGGCGGCATGCTCAGCTTCCGCAAGCCGCAGATCGGCCAGCAGCTTCGCTATCTGCGCTCGCACGGCATGACGACGCTGACGCTCGATCGGCACAAGGGCCGCGCCTACACTTATGACGTCGCGCAGCCCGGCCTCAATTACCGGATGGACGAGATCCACGCGGCGCTGGGCCTGGTGCAGCTCGACAAGCTGCCGGTGGCCAACGCCCGCCGCGGCGAGTTGACGGCCTTGTACCGGCGCTTGCTGTCCGGCGGGCCGGTGCGGATGCCGTTCGCGAACACCGGCGATACGCTGCCGACCTGGCACATCCTGCCGGTGCTGCTGCCGGCGGACGCCGACCGCCAGGCCACGATGGCGCGGCTCAAGGATCTGGGCATCCAGTCCAGCATCCACTATCCGCCGTTCTGGGGCTTCGAGGCGTACTCGCATTTCAAGCCCGAGGACACGCCCGTGTGCGCGGCGCTGATCGGCCGCGAGCTGACGCTGCCGCTATACCCGACGATGACCGACGACGAGGTGCGGCTGGTCGTCGACAGCCTGCACCAGGCGCTGGCGGCCTGACCGAATCCGGCATCCGCCCGCCCCGCCGACACTCTGATTCTGGATGGAGACCTTTCGATGTCCGAACTGCTGACCCTGCTCGGTCGCGATCGCCCGCTGTTCGAAGCCGACCAGGCGCGCCATGGCGAAGCGATGGACGAACTGGTCCGCGCCGGCCGCTTCCTCGTCGTCGGCGGCGCGGGCTCGATCGGCCAGGCCGTCGTGCGCGAGATCTTCCAGCGCTCGCCCAGGCGGCTGCACGTCGTCGACATCAGCGAGAACAACCTGGTCGAGGTCGTTCGCGACGTGCGCAGCTCGCTCGGCTACATCGAAGGCGAGTTCAAGACCTTCGCGCTGGACTTCGGCTCGCCCGAGTTCGACGCGCTGCTGGCCGACAGCGGCGGTTACGACTACGTGCTGAACCTGTCGGCGCTCAAGCACGTGCGCAGCGAGAAGGATCCGTTCACGCTGATGCGGCTGATCGACGTCAACGTCACGCAGACCGAGCGGCTTCGGCGCTGGGCGCGCGACCACGGCACGAAGAAGCTGTTCTGCGTATCGACCGACAAGGCGACGAACCCGGTCAACATGATGGGCTGCTCCAAGCGCATCATGGAGCTGTTCCTGTTCGGCAACGACGACGCGCTGCCGGTGTCGACCGCGCGCTTCGCCAACGTCGCGTTCTCGGACGGCTCGCTGCTGCACGGCTTCGGCCAGCGCATCGCCAAGCGGCAGCCGCTGTCGGCGCCCAGCGACGTGCGACGCTACTTCATCACCCAGCCCGAATCCGGCTTCCTGTGCCTGGCCTCGTGCCTGCTGGGCGCGCACCGCGAGGTGTTCTTCCCCAAGCTCGACGAGTCGATGCACCTGATCACGTTCGCCGAAATCGCCGATCGCTACCTGCATTCGCTGGGCTACGAACCGGTGCGCTGCGCGACCGAGGACGAGGCGCGCGCGCGGGTCGGCGAACTGCGCGCGCGGCGCCAGTGGCCGGTCTACTACTTCGGCAGCGACACGACCGGCGAAAAGGCGTTCGAGGAGTTCTACACGACCGATTCTCGGCTGGACTGGGAGCGCTTCGCCGACCTCGGCGTGATCCTGAACGATCGTCCCGCGCTCGGCGACCGGCTCGACCGTTTCGCGCAGGCGATCGAGACGCTGCGCGCGTCGCGCCGCTGGACCAAGCAGCAGCTCGTCGAGCAGTTCCGCGCGCTGGTACCCGAGTTCGCTCACCAGGAAACCGGCAAGTACCTGGACGACCGGATGTAAGCCGCACCCGCCCGCAAGCCTTACGCTCACAAAAGATGACGCGCTTATTCGATATCCTGTTCTCGGGCCTGGCCCTGCTGCTTCTGTCTCCGATCCTGATCGTCGTCGCGATCATCCTGAAGTTCACCGGCGAGGGCGACATCTTCTATCGCCAGCAGCGCGTCGGCGAGGGCGGACGCATGTTCGGCCTGCTCAAGTTCGCGACGATGCTGCGCGACAGCCCCAACCTCGGCTCGGGGCTGCTGACCGTCAAGAACGATCCGCGCGTGCTGCCGTTCGGCCGCTTCCTGCGCAAGACCAAGCTCAACGAACTGCCGCAACTGATCAACATCTTCATCGGCGACATGAGCGTCATCGGCCCTCGTCCGCAGGCGCGCCCGCATTTCGAGGTCTTTCCCGAAGCCGTCAAGGTCCGTTTGAAGACGGTCAGGCCCGGCCTTTCGGGCATCGGCTCGATCGTGTTCCGCGACGAGGAGAACATCCTGGAGCGAGCGGCCGACAAAGAGCGCTTCTATGCCGACGTGATCGCGCCGTACAAGGGCGCGCTCGAATGCTGGTACATCGATCGCCAGGGGCTCGTCATGTACTTCACGCTGATCTGGCTGACGATCGTCGCCGTGCTGGCGCCGTCGAGCACCGCTTATCGAACGGTGCTCGAGGGCTTGCCGGAGCCGCCGCCGGAGTTGAGGGGGCTGTAACGGCCGAGCCATCGGAGCCGGGGCTCAGGGCGCCTGGTGCAGGACGACGCGCCAGTTCGAGCCGCTTCCGCTCGAGGTCTTGTCCCAGTGGTTGGCATTGATCCACTGACCGTCCAGATAGTGCTGCGCCTGCGACTCGGTGAACGCCGCCGGGCTGGCGAAGCCATAAGCGCCGCCGTTGCGCTGGTCCGCGAAGGCCCAGATCGACGAGCCTTGCGGCGTGAACTGCACGTCGTAGTTCCTGTTCGCATCCAGCCGGACCGATGACGGTAATGCCACGTCGTACCAGGTCATCACGCCCGTTCCCGTACCGTTCACCCGCTTGTCGACCTGATAGTTGACCGCGGCCTGGTCGATGACGCCCGAGGCCAGCACCGTCGATCCGTCGAGGATCCTCCAGCCGAGCCCGCCGCTGCCGCTGACCTTGGCGGTATTGATCGACAGGCCGGAAACCGTTCGGTTCGTCGTCGGCTTGAAACGCTCGCGCACCGGATTGGCGCTGCCGTTCTTCCACATGCGGCTGGCGAGGTCGACATTGCCGGTCTCCATGTTGGAGTTGCCGAAGACGCGCCCGTCGGCCATCGTGATCTGGACGATCGGCACCACGTATGCCGACGAATGACCATCGACGGTCCAGTCCTGCCAACTCGGTTCGGCCGAGCCGCCGGCGCTTCGCCATCCATAAAGGGCCGCGAAATCATAAGGATCGAACCAGCGTGCCGCCTGGCCATTGCTCTCGACGATGTAGGCCATGTCCCAGCTCGACCAGTTCTGCGACGGGTTGGCGGCATTGTTGATGGCCACCAGGTGATAGAGCTTGCCGGCTTCGATCTGGCCACTGCCGCTCATCACGTCCGGCGAGAAGCGATGCGCGAGCGTCGTATACGTGCCGTTGACCATGCTCATCGAGCCCGGTACGCGACGGCCGGTCGCCAGCGGCGTCGCCGACCATTCGGGCAGATGACGCGCACTGTCGTCGTCGGGCAACAAGCGGATCTCGATGTCGCCGCCATCGCCCCCTGCATAGCCGCTGCCGTCGGACCAGTACAGGCGGATCGACGCGACCGATCCGCTGTGCGCGGCGCGGAACCGGATGCCCGCGAACGTGTCGCGACCGCTGGTCCGTTCGGCGTTGATGTTCCACAGGCCGTCCATGATGTAAGCGCCTGGCCCGTACAACCGGGCCGCTTCGGCGCTGGTCGTCCGCAGACCGCCCTGGACCAGCGACACCAGCGCGCCGGACGCCGGGCTCGCGCCGCCGCTCCCGGTCGAGTCTGCTCCGCCGCCGGCATCGGCGACGTCGGCACCCGTCGATCCCGTGCCGGCGGAGCCGGTGCTGGTCGAGCCCGTGCTGGTCGAGCCCGTGCTGGTCGAGCCCGTCCCGCCTGTTCCCGTCGACGAGACGGCATTCGTCTTTCCGCCGGCGCTGCCCGAGGAGCCCCCGCCGTTCGACGCGCTCCCGGTGCCGGCCCCAGCCGTCGCATCACCAGCGGACTTGTTCGACAGATCCGTCGCATCCGGATGCGTCAGGTGATCCTCGCCGTTGACCTGCGCCTCGTCGACCGGCGTGTCGCCATAAGCGATCGGCTCATCGGACACCAGTGGGCCGGCCACCGGTTCGTCGACCACGCTGGCCGGGCCGACGTTCCGGGTCGTCAACGACGAGACACCCGGTTCCGACCAGGTCGCCGATCCGTCTTCCTGCCCCCCTCCGCCGCCTCCGCAGCCGGCGAGCGCCAGCAGCGGGATCCAACACCATCTCGCCAGCACGCTGGCAACCCGCATGCGCGCTTTGTCCACAGACTCGCTCCTGCACGAAGGGGTGATGCGGCAACGACACAACGCTGGGTTGCAGCGACGCAACGACCCATGGGACGTGATCGATGTCACGCACTGTGCTGAGGGTTCGTGCCAATTCAGACGATCCACGCGACCGTCGGCGGTCCGTGGCGCGCGAGCGGCGAGCAGCGGTCGCCGGTGGACGACGGGCGGCGGTCGGTTCCGGTTGTCCGGCGAGTCCGGCGAGTCCGTCTGCTAAAGCGGCTTTATTCGGCCGACCGCCCGGCAAACGCTCGGTGCGGGACAGTGGATTCGTGGAATACGGGCGGCATTCCGTCCGTGGTCGATGTTTCCTTGGTCGATGCAGCGACGGCGCCGACCCGAGGCCCGCGTCGGACGCCCGGCGGGCCGGGATCAATCCTGGCATCATCGTCTCGTGCCGCGACGTTCGAGCGCTCCTCGCGAACCGAGCCCTTCCGACCCTTCCAACGCGCCCGCCCGGACCGGCGGGCCGAGAGACACGGACACCACGCCATGAAAGTCCTGATCCTGGGCGCCGGCGCCACCGGCGGCTATTACGGCGGCCGCTGCGCGGCGGCCGGCGCCGACGTATCGTTCATCGTCCGCCCGTCGCGCGCGGCGCTGCTGGCCGAGCGCGGCCTGCGCATCACGAGCCCCAAGGGCGACGTGGCGATCCAGCCGCAACTGATCGTCGCCGGCCAGCCGCTGCCGCAGGCCGATCTGATCATCCTGAGCTGCAAGGCCTATGACCTGGACAGCGCGATCGAATCGATCCGACCGGCCGTCGGCCCGCAGACGACGGTCATGCCGCTGCTCAACGGCATCAGCCACTACGATCGGCTCGATGCCGCGTTCGGCGCGCCGCGCGTGCTCGGCGGCCTGTGCCAGATTCCGGTGACGGTCGGCGACCAGGGCCAGATCGTGCACATGGGCCCGTTCCACTCGCTGACCTATGGCGAGCGCGACGGCAGCGAGAGCGAGCGCTGCCGGCGGATCGGCGAGCTGTTCGCGCCGGCCGGATTCGATGCGCAGTTCTCGCGCACGATCAACCTGGCGCTATGGGAGAAGTTCACGTTCCTGACGACGCTCGCGTCGATCAATTGCCTGATGCGCGGCAATATCGGGCAGATCCTGCGCGCGCAGGACGGCGCCGCGCTGATCATCGAGCTGCTCGACGAATGCCAGGCCGTCGCGGCGGCCGCCGGCCATCCGATCCCGCCGGAGGTCGACGCCCGCGTGCGCGCGACGCTGACGACGGCCGATTCGCCGGTGACCGCGTCGATGATGCGCGACCTCGAGCAGGGCCTGCGCATCGAGGCGCAGCAGATCACCGGCGACATGCTGCGCCGCGCCCGCGATGCCGGCATCGCGGCGCCGCTGCTGCGCGTCGCCTACGCCCACCTGCAGACCTACCAGGCGCGCCAGGCCGCCAGGTGAACACGGGCGGCGGCGTGGGCGGCGGCGCTCGATCGGCCTTGCCCGCCGCGCGCGACGTTTCACGATGCCGGGCCGACCATCGAGCCGTCCGACAGTGACTCGGTGTCTCGAATTGACTACCATCCGTCCAGCGGTCGATGCGATTCGCGACCCGCGGCGCCGCCCTTCGACCCCCCTTTCCCTCCATGCCCCCTCCGACCTCGAAAACCGACCAGTTCCAAGTGATCCAGGCGCTGCGCTACGTCGCGGCGCTGCTCGTGGTCATCAATCACTCGACGTTCTATATCGCCAGCCGGCTGGTCGAGGGATTTCCGGTATGGGGCCAGGGTTCGTCGGGGGTCGACATCTTCTTCGTGATCAGCGGCTTCGTGATGATCATTTCATCGCAGGGCCTGGCCGGTCAGGATCATCCGGCCCGCTCGTTCCTGGCCAACCGGATCGTGCGCATCGTGCCGTTGTACTGGATGATCACGACGCTGAAGCTGGCGGTGCTGCTCAGCGCGCCGAACCTGGCGCTGAACAGCGAGATCATTCCTTATCACGTGCTGATGTCCTATCTGTTCATCCCGGCCTTCAACGCCAAGGGCGAGCTCGAGCCCGTGCTGGGCGTCGGCTGGACGCTGAACTTCGAGATGTTCTTCTACGCGGTCTTCGCGCTGGCGCTCGCGCTCAGGCGCTCGCCGATCAAGTTCTCGCTGCCGATCTTCGCCGCGCTGTCGGTCATCGGCTTCTGGAAGACGCCGGAGTGGCCGGCGTTGACGTTCTGGTTCAACCCGCTGGTGCTCGAGTTCCTGGCCGGCATGCTGATCGCGCGAGCCCGCCTGAACGGCATCGTCCTGCCGAAAGGAATCGCCGCGGCGGCCGTCGTCGTGGGCTTCGCGCTGCTGCTAACGGACTTCGGTTACTTCGACCCGTGGTATCGCGGCTTCCGCTACGGGATCCCCGCCGCGCTGATCGTCGCCGGCGCGGTGTCGCTCGAGTCGGTGCTCAAGGGGCGAATCCCGTCGGTGATCTCACGGCTGGGAGACGGGTCCTATGCGCTGTACCTGATCCATCCGATCCTGGTGCCGGCGATCCCGGCGCTGTTCGCCAAAGCGGGCTTGCAGGCGCCGATCCTGGCCGTCGTGCTGTGCGCGGTCGCCGCGACGATCGCGTCGTACATCGTGTTCCTGCTCGTCGAGCGGCCGCTGACGCGCTATCTGAAAGCCAGGCTGAAAGGCCCGCGGACGGTCGCCTCGTCGGTGCCGCTGCGCTGATCGGCCGCGCGCTCGGCCTCGTCCTGAAGGCGAGGCTCGCGCTTTGTCCCGTGGTCACCGCGGCGTCGCGCCGCCGTCGCGATCGGGGCGCGTCTCCTCGCGGACGACCATCGCCCGCTCGCTGGCCAGCGGCAGCCCCGCCTCGCGCAGCCGCGCCAGCAGATCGAACAGGATCGCGCTCTTGACGCCATAAGCCTGGCGCGGCGAACCGACCGAGGCGCTGGCGTTGAAGATCAGGTGCCCGCCTTCGATGCCGTCCAGGAACACCTTGGGCGCCGGCTCGTCGCGGACGTCCTTGTGCGCGGCCAGCGCCGCCAGCGCCACGTCGCGCACGCGCTCGGCGTCCGACGTCAGCGGCATCGGAAACTTGAACTGCACGAGACCCAGCGGATCGGCGCGCGTCACGTTGCGCACGGTCTTCGTGATGAACTCGGAGTTCGGCACGATCACCGTCGAGCGGTCGCCGAGCTGGATTTCGGTGGCCCGCACGTTGATGCGCCGGATGTCGCCTTCGGCGCCGCCCAGCGACACCCAGTCGCCGACCTTGACCGGCCGCTCGGCCAGCAGGATCAGGCCCGACACGAAGTTCTGCACGACCGCCTGCAGGCCGAAACCGATGCCGACCGACAACGCGCTGGCCATCCAGGCGACGCGTTCCAGGCTCATGCCCAGTTCCGACAGGGCCACGGCCACGACCACCACCGCGCACACGTAGCCGAGCAGCGTGGCCACCGAGCTGTGCATGCCCTGTTCGATGCGCGTGGTCGGCAGATAGCGTTCGAGCATCCAGCGGCGCAGGCCGCGCACGGCCATCAGGCCCAGCACCAGCACCGCGCCGGCTCGCAGCAGCGCCAGCGGACGCAGTTGCAGCTCGCCGACCGACAGGCCGTCGCGCAGCCGGTCGGCCCGCTGCATCAACTCGACCGGACCTTCGCCGAACGGGGCCATCACCAGCGCCACGGCGATCACGCACAGCACGATGCGCATCAACCCCGACGCCAGCACCGCGGCCTGGCGCCTCGACGACGAGGTCTCCGCCGCCGCCGCGCGAGCCGACGCATCGGCGGGCGACGGATCGGGCCGGCCCTCGCGGGCCAGCACGCTCATCAGCAGATCGTTCAGGAAGACCGTGATCAGATAGGTGATGCCGGCGACGATCAGCACCCACGCGAACTGGCGGACCAGGAAACTGCCGAGCGCGAGGTAGCCGATCGCCAGGCTCGCGGCACTGGCGCCGACGATGACCCAGGTCGTCGTCGTCAGCACGACCATCCATAGCGGACGCGCGGGCACCGGCGCGTCCGCATCGCCGGTCGCCAAGCGGCGTCGCTCGCGCTCGATGCGGACCTGGCCGATCGCCAGCGTCACGATCAGCACGAGCGAGAACAGGCACTCGACGGCGACCGATGCCTCGAGCGTGGCGTTGACCGAGGACGAGACCTTGTCGACGATCGTCAGCAGCACCAGCCAGACCGAGAGCACGCGCACGAAGGGCCGCGCGCGCGCGCAGATCGCGTCGGGTAACGGCAACAGCCGCCAACTCGGGCGCTCGGGCATCAGCAGCGCATGGCCGATGCCGGCCACCAGCCCGCCGAAGACCATCGCGCCGATCACCACGCCCATCAGCTCGTCGGTCGGCGCGTGCAGCGAAGCGGTCCAGGTGAGCGCGACGTATACGGCATAAGCGACGGCGCCGGGCACGATGGCGCCGGTCAGCGCCTCGCCGAGCGCGAACGCCGACCGGCGCAGCCGGCCGGGCGGCACGCGCGTCGAACTGATCGCCAGCAGCAGCCGGTCGATCCAGCGGCGCAGCGCCCAGGCGAAGGCGATCACCGCCGCCGCCACGGCCCACACCCAGGCGGGCGTGCGCGAGGCGGCCGTGCGCAGCTCGTCGAACAACGCGGCCACGCGGTACCGGTCACGCCCATAAGCGCGCGACAGCTCGTGCCAGAACGGCCCGGCCAGCGGCGTCGCCGATCGTTCGCCCAGCGCGCGCTGGAAGCGCGCCTTGCGCTCGACGGCGATGTTGGCCGACACCTGGTCGGCCTCGACGACCAGCAGCCGTGACAGCTTCTGTTGCGCGTCGAGCGCGTCGCGCCGCTTGGTCAGCATCGCCCGCTGCTCGGCCAGGTCGGCCGCCTCGGTCTGGCCGGGGGCCGCGGGCGCCGCGCCCAGTTCGGCCAGCCGTTCGTTGACGCTGGCCAGGCTCGGGCCCAGCTCGGACGCGATCTGCTCGGCGCGCGCCGAGATCGCCTGCGCGTCGGCGCGCATCCGCGCCAGCGCGTCGTCGTCGACGTCGCCGCGCAACTGCTTCTGGATCGCGTCGATCTGCTGGCGCGCCCGTTCGAGCGTGTCGGACGGATCGGCGTCGGCCTTCGGGTCGCCGATGACCGCGCTCGCCCCGCCCGCGACGCCGGGCGCGCGGACGGCCGCGTCATCACGGGCACCGGCGACCAGTCCGCTGACCAGCAGCGCCAGCAACGCGATGACGACGATCAGCGGGCGCGACCAGGCCCGCGAGAAGAAGGGACGCGACGGGGTTTGCATGGAGATCATCGTCTGAGTGGGCCGCGCGCCGCGCGGCTTTCATCGGGAACGGCGATCATCGCACCCCGGGCGACCTTGCTCCAGCCTTACTCGAGCGGCGGGGGCGCGGCGCGGAACGCGGCTTCGGTAATGCCGCCGCCGGGCTCCTGCACGCCGACGTCCGAGAACGTCGTCGCGCTGAACGCCTGCCACGATCCGCCGGCCAGCTTGCTGCGCGCCGTCATCGCCGACGGCACGACGAACGGCCAGGACGTGGTGGTGTCCTTGTAGTAGTCGGCGCCGACCTGCACGAGCAGGCGCGCGTTGCCGCGATCGTCGGTTCCGCTCGGATTGTCCAGGACCAGCCGCGCCTGCAGCGTGACGAACAACGCGGCGATGTCGGTCGGCGGAATCGTCACGCGACCCCGCTCCCACCAACCGTGCCACGCGTAGCCGCTGTTGGACGGCGGCTTGATGTCGGACGAACCGTCGGCGTTGGTGCGCCGCGTTTCGGCGGTCGTCGCGCCGAACAGCGAGGACTTGCCGTAGACGGCGCCGCCGACGCCGGCGCTGCTGCCCAGCGAAACCCACTGGCCGCTCGATTTGCTCTTGTAGTACGCGCGGAAGTTGCGGATCTGCACGCGGGTGTTCGACGCGTTGTGACCGACGCCGTCGAAGATCACGACCCAGGGCAGCACCGCGCGCAGGTACTCGCCGCTCGCGCGCCCGGGGTTCGAGTTCTTCCACCACGACGGCGTGTTGGTCAGACGCGGATCGTTGCCCATCATCACGTAGCCGGGGCCGACGTACCAGCCCGAGCTCTGGTTCTCATAACCCCGCAGCACCGTGTCGTTGCGCAACTTCATGTCGTTGACGATCGTATCGACGGTGTTGATCCGGCCGGCGGTGGACGATGATGACGACGACGATGATGACGACGACGATGATGACGACGACGAGGATGAGGAAGACGAGGACCCGCTAGACGATCCGCTGGACGAACTACTCGACGATCCGCTAGACGCCCCACTCGACGACCCGGTCGACGGCGGCGTGGTCGAGCCCGTCAACGACGAGGTCGAGTCGCTCTCGGACGAGCTGCCGCCGCCCGGCTTGCCGGACGACGTATCGGTGTCGAGCGCGCTGGTCATCCACGACAGCGTCGGCGCGTTGTAGTGCGCGCGCGGATACGGATGGCCGGCTGCCGGAATCGATTTGTCCCATTGGCGGGCATCGGCGAGGATCGCTGCCTGCAGCAGCGAATACGCTTCCTGGTAGGTGCGGGCACTGGTGAAGAACTCGCCGCTGGCACGGCTCGCCCAGCCCTGCACCTCGTTGCTGTTAGGGTTGTTCTGGCCCGGATACCAGTCGATCAGGTCGTGGAAGATCTTCTGCACGGCCTGCAGCGGCGTGAGCTGCAGCGTGGGCGTCGCGTTCGTCGGCGCGTCGGTCTTCGTCAGCGCCACCATCCAGTCCAGCGTCGGTGCGTTGTAGTCGGCTCGCGGAAAAGGATGTCCGTTGGCGGGAATCGAGCTGTCGTAGCGACGCGCGTCGGCCAGGATCGCGGCCTGCGTCGCCTCGTAAGCTTGGTTGAACGTGCGTGACGAATTGAAAAAGGCGCGCGACGCATAGCGCGCCCAGTCCCTGACCTGCTCGCTGTACGGGTCGTTGTTGCCCGGATACCAGTCGACTTGGTCATGGAAAATCTTCTGGACCACCTGCAGCGGCGTCAGCTTGGTCAGGTCGGCCGTCGTGACGGTCGATGAGTTCAGCGGAGCTTTCGTCGAGATCGGGAGAATGCCTTGGCTGCCGGCCTGGCTCGATGCCTCGGCGGCGGGGTTGGATGCGTCCGCCGATGCGGCGGGCGCGCCGTCGGTGCCGGAGCCGCCGCCGCAAGCGGTCAATGCGGCCGTCAGCGCCAGGGTAAGGCCGGCCGCGAGCGCTCGCGCCGGCTGCCGGCCAACGGGGGGCCGGCCGATATCAAAGAGGATCGACATGTAGTTTGAAATCGCAGTTCGGTTGTGAAGGACGCACTCATCCCCCCGGCATCGGACGAGGCCAGCGATTGGAGCGATCACGAAGACATCAGCCGAGGACGGCTGGACGAACAGCGCATACCTCGGCCAGCGATGCAGGAGGAGCGAGGTACGCGTGGCGGACTGGCTGCGCGAGCCGCTAGTGGGCTGTGCGGTTAGTTGTGTAACGCCTGTTTGGCGCGGCTGACCGCGG
>JASGFT010000052.1:0-28392 GCA_047605425.1 Burkholderiaceae bacterium
CAGTGGGTCAACTCTGGCGAGCAGAAAAGGGTCCGTTCCGGTGAGCGGCGAGGGCCGTATTCCCAGGAGTCGATGGACCATTTCTTGATCGCGTTGGGAGCGTGTGCCCATGCAAGCAAGAAGTGGATGTTGCTGGCGGCGGTATTACCACTGGCGCTGGCGGGCGTGATCCGCTGGTTCGGCCTCGACCTGAAGCTGCATCCCAATTCCCAGCACGATCAGGACAACGAATCGCCGGAGCAGCCAACCCGCCAGCAAGCAAAGACCAAACGGCCGAATGGAGTGATCGACTGGTTTACTCTGGCCCTGAAACCGCAACCCGAGCCGGGCGCAAGTGTTCCGGAGGCGCATGAGCGGAAGGCAGAGTTCCGCGCTGCCTGTCGGCAGGGTGCGATGGCGGTGATCGGGCGCAGCCGCTACGTGCTGGCCATGCTGATGCTGTTCGCGGCCTTCACGCTGGTGAGCGACCAGTGTCGCGACGTGCTGCTGGCGATGGCCTCCTTGCCGGATCTCGGTGATGCTACTGCCCGGGGCGGGCTTTGGTGGTTGTTCGTCCTGATCGTCAGCCCTGTCGGCCTGGCGCTGTTCGCGCAGAGCTGCTGGCTGTGGGCGCGCCTGGTCTGCCGTGTGCAGAGCGTTGGCACGCAGCCGTTGCAGCCCGAAGTGGCGCAATGGGTCGGCGCCTGGGCGTGCGGCTGGGCCCGGGCGCTGATGCTGGCACCGCTGGTCATGAGCGCCTTCCTGCTGGCCTACGTGGTCGGCGATGCCGTGGTCGCGGCGGCGCTGATCGTGCCGAAACAGCAAGCCGACAGCAATGCCATGTGGCGGCTCTTTTGGACGCTGCTGGCGCTGACGTTGTTCGCCGCGATCGTGGTAGGGCTGGCGTACGGTCTGATGTGGTCGCATCTGCAGAAACCGAAATCTGCGGACGACTACGCCTACTACTACAGCAGTGAGCAGGACCTGCAAGCTCTGATCTCGGGCGAGCGTTCAACTGAAGCTGCTTCGAACGGAACCTGGTTCTCGCCGCTCGCGCGCGTGCTGGGCAGGTTTTTGAGTTGGTTGACACGGCCAGTGAGGCTACCGCTGGTGGCCCTGGGGCTGCTGCTGGTCGTGCGACTGTTCGCGGTCTTGGCACCCGAAACTGCGGCCGCTGTTCCAGCATCGCTGGCGATGCTGACGCTGGCGCTGGCTTGGTGGCTCGGCCCGCTGGGGCTGATGGCCATCCACGAACAACGCACGCTGTTTCCCTGGGGCTTGGTGGTGTTGACGCTGGTAGTCGTGCTGTCCCTCTGGTCCGACAACCACCTGCTGCCGGCGCTCGCCTTCGACAGCGTGGCACAGGTAAGGAAGGCAGTCGATGAGCTGCGCTGTGTCTCGGTCGCGGCGCTGGTGCTGCTGACCCTGGTCGCGGCGGGCGCTTGGACACTGATGGTCTGCAAGTCGAAGTCTTCGGGCGTGTCAACCGGGGGCAATTGGCGCGGCCTTGCCAACAAGCGCCGCATCTGTGCCGTGTTGAAGAAGCGCGGCACGCGGGCCGTGTTGCTGTATCTCGTCAATAAGTACCGCATCAGGTTGGCCGCGCTGTTGTATTTAGTGTTGTGCGGCGGACTGTACGGGCTGGACCAATGGGCGACCAGTGTGGCCACGTCGACCGCCGAAATGCCGACGGCAGCGGAATGGAAACCACCCATCGATGACAAGAATGGACGTGTGCTCATCGTCGCAGCCGAGGGCGGCGGCATTCGCGCAGCGTACTGGACCGCGCGCACACTGGCGGAACTGCAAGACGAGCGCCCGGACTGGATCGAGCGCATAGCGGCGATGAGCGGCGTCTCGGGTGGCGCGATGGGCCTGGCGGTGTGGCGTGGCTGCGCGAACCGCAAGGCTTATAAAGCCGCTGACTGCGTGGAGGAGACGTTCCGCTCGATCGACCCGCTGTCACCGCTGCTGGGCGGGCTGTTGTTCGACGACGTGTGGACGCGCCTCGTACCGAGCGACTGGCTGTGCAGTGCGAGCGGCGGCTGCGGCGTGCGCAGCCGGGCGCTCGGTTTCGAGAGGGAATGGATGCGTGTGTTGCCGGAACTGGGCCTGCGCGTCGGCGCGGGCGGCGAGCAGGCGCCGCTGCTGCTCTTCAATAGCACGGTCGTCGAAACCGGCAACCGCGCCGTGATCGCGACGGCCTGCTTGCCGGAGCTGCCGGAGCAGTCGTTGCCGGGAGCCGACGACCTGATGCGGCGCACGGCAGCGAGCGCACCGCTGTCTCTGGTCACGGCGGCACATACCTCGGCGCGCTTTCCGTTCGTCAATCCACTGGCCTCGCTGCCGAAGCCCGACGATGCGGACGAGGTGTGCGGCCGTCCGCCGCAGGGGGAACGCAGGAACGGCCTGCACCTGGGCGACGGTGGCTACCACGACAACAGCGGCGCGCGTACGCTGGCCGACCTGCTGCCGCTGCTGCGCCGGACGCTCGGCAACGACAGACGCTTCCAACTCGTGCTGATCCGCAACGGTCAGGCGGTTGCTTCGGACGAGTCGAACGAGAAGAAGGTTGAGGCCACCGGGAACGACCCATGTCGTTCCAGTGATCTCGCGGCAGTACGGATGCCGCGCGACAAGTCGCGGCTCGACCTATATGCCGATCTCACCGGACCGGCCGTCGCGCTGTTCAACGTTGCAGGCACCGGCGCCCATGGGCGGGCAGCCGCGGCGTCGCTCGCCCAGCAGGTATGGGGCGATACGAAGCAGGTCGAGCAGCCCATCGGCTGTCGTCCGGACGATCCGATCTGCCTGCTCGACCAAGTCCACGATGGCGGGCTGGTGCCCCTGGGCTGGTCGCTCTCGCGCTGGGCCCGGGAGTCCATGGCGCGGCGCGCGAAGACCCTGGTCGAGAAATGCCTGCCAAAGCCGGAGCAAAAGTCGCTGCCTGAGCTGATGACGGGTCGCTGACGCTCCGGGCTGCGCGGCGAAGCCGCACCAGCCGCGCCGACGCCCCCGGACGGCCTTGCGTGTCGTGCATGTCGGCCCAGCGCGGGCCGATCACGGCCAGGACGACCTTGGCAGCGCCGATCGCGCGCTGCAGCGCGGCCTCGAAGTCCAGGCCGGGCGCGATCGAGTCGACATAATGTAGCTCCCGGCTGTTTGCCTACGATGTCAGTGCAAGCCGTACAGCAGCAGGAACTGCGAATCGTCGAGGGCGCTCACGAGGCCGAGACCGTCGCGGTCGATCGGGGCGCTGTCGCCAGCTTCGAGCACGATGTCGCGCGGGTCGTTGTCCTGCGTCAGCCACAGAGCGCCGGTCAGGCACTGGACTCGCAGACCCTTGCCGGCTTCGATTCGGTACGCGTCACCGTGACGCAGAGAAATGGCGGGAAGCCTCAGGTCGGTATTCATCGCTGCTCCTTTGCATGCAGAATATGCATCCGTTTCCATGTGCCCGGCACAGCTTTCACGCCGAGTGGAGCCAGTCTGTTCCGACGGCATGGGCGCTTCAAACGGTATGTTCGAATGGCTTGCATGCGAAAACGGAATGTGAAATCCGATGCGCCACCGCAACTACGACCTGCCGCCGCTGGACCAGCTCGAGGCCTTCGAAGCCGCCGCGCGGCACTTGAGCTTCACCAAGGCCGCCGATGAGCTGGCCCTGACGCAATCAGCGGTGAGCCGCCAGATCGCGGCGCTCGAAGCCTATTTCGGCGTGCCGCTGTTCCAGCGCCTGCACCGCGCGCTGCGCCTCAGCGACGAAGGCCTGCTGTTGCAGCGCACGGTGGCCGACGTGCTGCAGCGCTTGCATCAGACCAGCGCCGAGCTGCGCGGCGAGCGGCGGCTGAAAACCGTGGTCGTCACGACGACCCCGGGCTTCGCCGGGTTGTGGTTGATTCCACGGCTGGCCGGTTTCACCGCGTCGCACTCGGATGTCGACGTGCGCATCTCCGCCAGCTACAGCGCGGTCAACCTCGACCGCGACGGTGTCGACGTGGCGATCCGCTACCACACCGAGGAAGGCGCGGGCAGCGAAGCGCTGCGCCTGTTCGGCGAGGTGGCGATGCCGGTGTGTGCGCCGCGCCTGCGGCGCGACCCGGCACTGCCGCTGAAGCGGCCCGAGGACCTGCGCCATCACTGCCTGCTGCACCTGGACAGCGGCCCGGGCTCGCACCTGCTGGAGTGGCCGCCGTGGCTGCGCGCGATGAAGCTCGACGGCCTGAAGCCGGCGAGCGTGCTGCACTTCTCCATGTACGATCAACTGATCCAGGCCGCGGTCAACGGGCAAGGCGTGGCGTTGGGACGGTTGCCGCTGGTCAACGACCTGATCGCCCAGCGCAAGCTGGTCGTGCCCTTTGGCGCCAGCGTCGTCTCGCCGCGCAGCTACTTCGTGCTCCGGTCGCAGGCCTCGCATCACAAGGCCGAGGTCCGCGAGTTCCTGTCCTGGCTGATGGCCGAGGGCGCGGCCACAGGCTGACGACGGGATCCGCCGGCAGCTTCACGGCCTTCGGCTCGTCGAGACGGATCACCAGGCGGTGATGGATCGCGTTTGCATCCGCGCCGATCAGCCAAGTCGGCCGCGCGACGCTATTGCGGCTCGATCCCTGCGACGTCGGCCAGGCGCTTCCACTCCTTCTGGTCCTCGGCGATCGTCCTGGCCAGTTCCGGCCCCGCGGCCGGATAGGCGATCGTGCCCCGGCTTGCATAGTGCTCGATCGCCAGCGGTGATTCCACGAACTCCAGCGCTGCGCGCGAGAGCTTCTCGACGATCGCCGCGGGCGTACCGGCGGGAGCGAACAACCCGGTCCAGCTCATTAGCGTGACGCCCGGCACGCCGGCCTCGGCCAGCGTGGGCACGTCGGCAATCGCCTCGACCCTCGTCGGCCCGACGACCGCCAATCCCCGCGCACGGCCGGACTGGATCAGCGGAGTCGCCGTCGAAACCTCGAGCACGGTGTAGTCGAGCACGCCGCCGAACAGGTCCTGCACCACGTTCGCGGTGGCCTTGTAAGGCACCTCCTGGACCTTGACCTTGGCGGCCTCGTGGACCGCGGCCAGGAATAGCCGGTAGCCGGAGGTTCCGTAACCGACATTGAGCGTACCCGGCTTCGCGCGCGCGGCGGCCATCAGCTCGTCCAGGCTGCGATGCGGCGAGGCCGCCGAAACGACCAGCACGTTCGGGATCGCGTTCAGGCGCGCCACCGGCACGAAATCCCGCTCCGGCACGTACGGCAGGTTCTTGTACAGCGCTGGATTGGCCGCCATCGTGCTGGACACGCCGTACAGGATCGTATAGCCGTCCGGCGCGGACTTCGCCACGTGGTCGGCGGCGACGATCGTATTGGCACCCGGCCGGTTCTCCACGATGAAGCTCTGGCCGAGCTTCTGGCTCAGGTAGGTGGCGAGCCGACGGCTGTAGTCGTCGACGCCGGTACCTGCGCTGGTCACCGAAACCAGGCGTACGGGCCCTTCCGGATAGCCTTGCGCCGCTGCCGGCGCGGCGGCCAGCAAGCCTGCGCATAAGCCCGCGAACATCGTCAGGCGCCTGGCGCCCCGCGAAATGAAGCTCGCCATCGATCGTCTCCTCTCGTAGTCATGTCGAGACGGCACGCTGGTGCCGCGGCGTGCCGGCCGTTCAGTGCACGATGCGGCCGTTCCGGGCGACGCCGCGCGGGCCGGCGTGCCGGGCGAGCGGCCTCAACCGCGGCCGTACAGCGTCACGACGCAGGCACCGCCCAGCCCCAGGTTGTGCTGCAGCGCCAGTTGCACGCCCTCGACCTGGCGTTTGTCGGCGGTGCCGCGCAACTGGTGGGTCAGCTCGTAGCACTGCGCCAGCCCGGTGGCGCCCAGCGGATGGCCCTTGGACAGCAGCCCGCCCGACGGGTTCGTGACCACCCGTCCGCCGTAGGTGTTGTCGCCGTCCACCACGAATTTCTCGCCCTCGCCCTCCGGGCAAAGGCCGAGCGCCTCGTAGCTGAGCAGCTCGTTCTGCGCGAAGCAGTCGTGCAGCTCGCAAACGCGGATGTCCTTCGGATCGACGCCGGACTTCTCGTAGACCTTCTGCGCGGCCGCCCGCGCCATCGGGAATCCCGCGTAGCTGATCAGCGAGGGCGGATCGAAGGATTCGACCGGATCGGTGGTCATCGCCTGGGCCAGGATCTGCACGTCGGTGCGCAGCCCGTGCTTCTTCGCGAAGCGTTCCGAGACGATGATCGCCGCGGCCGCGCCGCAGGTCGGCGGGCAGGCCATCAGGCGCGTCATCACGCCGGGCCACATCACCTTGTCGTTCATCACGTCCTCGGTGGTGACCACGTTCTTGAAGACCGCCAGCGGGTTGTTCGCGGCATGGCGGCTGGCCTTGGCCCGGATCGCGGCGAAGGTCTCCATCCTGGTGCCGTACTTCTGCATGTGCTCGCGCCCGGCGCCGCCGAAGGTGCGCAGCGCCTGCGGCAGATCCGGAACGTCGGCGGTCAACTCGAGCATGATCGGCTGGAAGCGCGCGCGGGTGCGCGGCCGGTCATCCCAGTGCGACTTCAGTGCGCCGGCCTGCATCTGCTCGAAGCCCAGCGCCAGCACGCAATCGGCATCACCCAGCGCAACCGCCTGGCGTGCCAGGTACAGCGCGGTGGAACCGGTGGAGCAGTTGTTGTTGACGTTGACGATCGGAATCCCGGTCAGGCCGACCTCGTACAGCGCGGTCTGTCCGCTGGTGGAGTCGCCGTAGACGTAGCCGACATAGGCCTGCTCCACCTGCTCGTAGCCGATGCCGGCATCGGCCAGCGCACGGCGCACCGCGTCCGCGCCCATGTCGGTATAGCTCGGGCTGGCACCCGGCTTGGAAAACGGAATCATGCCGACACCGCCGACGATGACTTTCTCGCTCATGCTGGTCTCCTCAAGTCGATGTTTCATTGAAACAACCGGGGTCACGCACTCACGGCTTGCGAGCAATCGGATCGCGCGCCACCTCGCCGGCAGCGCCTGCGACGAGTGCAACCCGGTAAAGGGTGAAGATACTTTGTTCCGCACCCCCTCGCTGCCATGGCCTGCGGCATCTGCATCGTGGCCAGCCGCTCCTTTGGCAGAGAGTGCAGCGCCGCGGCTTCCGGGCAAGGTCTTCGAGGCAGACGCGCCCCGCCCGCTTGCCGCTGAACGAAGCCACCCCTAAAATACACACAATAACGTACACACAGCGAGAGACCGCCATGCCAATCCCCCGTTCCTCAGCCATCCTCACCCGCGTCTTCATGAACGGCAACAGCCAAGCCGTGCGAATACCGCAAGAGTTCCGGCTCGACTGCAAGCAGGTCCGCATCAGCCGCAACGCGGACGGCGACCTCGTCCTGCACCCCCTGCCCGCCGCCGAACGGCGCGGCGATGCGCTGCTGCAAGCCCTGGCCGGCTTCGATGCCGACTTCGTCCAGGCACTGGAGGAAGACCGCCGCGCTCAACTGCCGGCGCAGGAGCGGGAGCCTCTGTGAGCTACATGCTCGATACCGACATCCTGATCTACCTGATCAAGAACCGCTCGCCCGCCGTGGCCGAGCGGGTGAACCGCTTGGCGCCCGAAGCCGGCCTGTGCATGTCCTTCGTGACCCATGCCCAACTGCTCAAGGGCGCCGAACGCGGCACTCGCAAGGATGAGGTGCTTCGCCGGATCGCCGCCCTGACCCGCGTCGTGCCTGTGAGCTACCAGGCCAGCCCGGCACTGTGCGCCCATTACGCGCACCACGCCGCCCGCCTGGAGGACGCCGGCACCCCCATCGGCGGCAACGACCTGTGGATCGCCTGCCACGCCCTGGCCCTGGACTGCGTGCTTGTCAGCAACAACGAACGCGAGTTCCGCCGCATCGACGGACTGGCTGTCGAGAACTGGGCCACGAGCTGAGCCCCGCAACAAGTTCCCGGCGCTGGCGCCTGGCGTACCGGTGAAGCGGCGTCGTCCCAAGGAGGTGAACGAAATGTCGGTTCCATCCGTCAAGGCGGTATTGAGCGTCTGCGGAATGATGCTTGATGTATGATGCACGTCATCGGGATCCGCATCATGCGCACCACTCTTGCTATCGACGACGATGTCCTCGCGGCGGCCAGACACCTCGCCGAACGTGACCGGAAGAGCGTGGGAGAGGTCATCTCCATGTTGGCCCGACAAGGGCTTGCGCGCGGAGCGCAGGGAGCACGCGCCGAGCGCAACGGCATTCCGCTGCTTCCCAGCCGGCGCGACGCGGCCCGGGTCACCCCGGAACTGGTCAACCAGTTGCGCGACGAACTGCCGTGACCGTACATCTACTGGACGTCAACGTCCTCATCGCTCTTGTGGATCCGGCTCACATCCAGCACGACCAGGCCCACGACTGGTTCGCAAGGGTCGGTCGAAAAGCCTTTGCCACCTGCCCGATCACCGAGAACGGCCTGGTCCGAATCGTCGGACATCCAAGGTATCCGAACTCGCCCGGGCCACCGAGCGCGGTGCTTCAGTCCCTGGCCGCGATTCGCGGATTGCCGGGGCACAGGTTCTGGCCGGACGATCTCAGCATTGCCGACGCCGAGTTCTTCGCCTCCGAACTGCTGTCGAGCCACTCACGCGTCACGGATAGCTACTTGTTGGCCCTCGCTCACGAAAAAGGTGGGCGTCTCGCAACGATGGACCTGAAGTTGGCCACGGAGGTCGTGCCGGGCGGGGAAACGGCGCTCGCGCTCGTCCGGCCGGGCTGATCGGCGTTCGGGAGTCAGGCAACAGAGGCGAACGCCGTTGGGCGCCCGGCTACAGACCCTGTTCGGTCAGGCCCGGATGATCGTCGCGGTGGCGCCCCTGCCGCCATCGCGCAAAGGTTCGATCCAGCCAAGGTCAAGGATCATCCGGTCGTCTCGCGCTGCCGGAATTGCCCGACGCGCCGACGATGGCGGAGGCCGGCGTGCCCAACATGGTGGTCATCGCGCGGTTCGGCCTGTTCGCTCCCGCCGGCACGCCGCAGCCGGTGCTCGAGCGGGTTCAGCAGGCGGCCAGCACGATCCTGCAGACCCCGGAGATCCGCAAGCGCTTCGCCGAGATGGGCGGGCAGGCGGGCGGCGACAGCTCCACGGAGTTCGGCGCGTTCGTCAAGCAGCGGCAGGCCGACTGGAAGGAGATCGTGGAGGCCGCCAAGCTGTCGATCGACTGGGTACCGGCGGAGCTCGCCGAGGCGGACGGGGATTTCAATCGGTCGAACCGGGCCGCCGCGACATCAGCAGCAACGAAGAGCGAGGGTAATGGGCGCGTTCGAATACGTCACGGCGGGCGATCTGGATGTCGCCTGCCGGCTCCACGGAGATCCGGCATCGACCCGGACGGTCGTGCTGCTGCACGGCTTTCCCTACGATGTCCACGCCTGGGACGAGGTGGTCCCGCCGCTCGTCGCGGCCGGCTGCCGCGTCATCGTTCCCTGGCTGCGCGGCTATGGCCCGACCCGCTTCCGCTCGGCGGAGACGCTGCGCTCCGGCCAGCAGGGCGTGCTCGGCCGCGACCTGCTGATGCTGCTCGACGCGCTGTCGATCGACCGCGCGGTGCTGGCCGGCTACGACTGGGGCGGGCGCGCAGCCTGCATCGTCGCGGCGCTGTGGCCGGAGCGCGTCGCCGGCCTGGTCAGCGGCAGCGGCTACAACATCCAGGACATCGCCGCGTCGACGCGGCCGGCCCCGCCCGAGGACGAGTACCGCTTCTGGTATCAGTATTACTTCCATGGCGAGCGCGGCCGGCTCGGCCTGACCGCCAACCGCCGTGACCTGTGCCGGCTGCTGTGGCGCTTGTGGTCGCCGCAGTGGGCGTTCGACGAGGCCACCTTCGAACGCAGCGCGCAGGCCTTCGACAATCCCGACTTCGTCGAGGTCGTCATCCATTCGTATCGGCATCGCTACGGCCTCGCGGCCGGCGCCCCGGAGGCCGAAGAGATCGAACGGCGGCTGGCGTCGCGCCCGACCATCACCGTGCCGGCGATCATCATCGATGGCGGCTGCGACGGCGTGCTGACCGGCAGCGGCTGCGTCGGGCACGAGCGCCATTTCAGCGGGCGCTGCGAGCGGCGCGTGTTCCCGTCGGCCGGCCACAACCTGCCCCAGGAGGGGCCCGACGACTTCGCCCGGGCCATCCTCGCGCTGGCGGGTACCTGAATCGGGAACTGCGACCGCCTCGCCGGCGCCCGCCACCGCCGCCCCGGCCACCGCCCAGCCCAGGGCGGCCTTCGGCGTGTCGGTGCAGAACTCGCAGCTACTGTTGTTCGTGTTCCTGTTCGCCTCGGCGCTGGGCACGCTGGCCGGCGGGCCGGTGGGCGACCGCATCGGGCGCAAGCCGGTGATCTGGGCCTCGATCCTGGGCGTGGCGCCGTTCGCGCTGCTTCTGCCGCAACGCCGACCTGTTGTGGACGGTCGCGCTGACGGTGGCCATCGGGCTGATCCTGTCGTCGGCCTTCTCGGCCATCCTGGTGTACGCGCAGGAGCTGATCCCGGGCAAGGTGGGCATGGTGTCGGGCCTGTTCTTCGGCTTCGCCTTCGGCATGGGCGGGCTGGGCACGGCCGTGCTGGGCCTGCTGGCCGATCGCACCAGCATCGAGTACGTGTACCACGTGATCGCCTACCTGCCGCTGCTGGGCATGGTGGCGGCGCTGCCGCCTCGGGTGGGACGGCAGGCGCGCCCAGCCTAGGCAGCGCGGCAGGAAGGCGCCCCAAACCGGATCAGCCTTCGGCTGCGATGTCTGGCGCGGTGAGTCGCGACGATGATCGAAACGTGGCCGCAACGGCCAGCCGATCATCCTTCGAAGAATGTGCGTGGAGACAGTACACGCGATTGCATCACGACGTCGTCGAGCAGCGCCTGGTCGCCCGTGACGAGGACCAGATCCGTCCGGGCGGCAAGCAGATCCCAAAGCAGTTGATCGCCGGCGTCGGGTGCTGGCGGGCCCGCGCCCGGGGTCAGCACGATGGCTTGCTGGACCAGATCGGTGAGCAGGACATCGACTTCCGACACCGTCAAACCATGCTGTTTGCGCAAGGAAGCGCGCACGAGAACCCTGCGGTACTCCGCCAGCAACGGCTCTGACACCACGAAGGGAAAGGCCGCGGCAAGCATGCCGTCGAGGATGCGTGCTACCGGAGACGCGGCGTTGCCGGTCAACAGCCCTGCCACCACGAAGTTCGTGTCGACGATGACCGGTCGACGACTCACGGTTTGCGCCGTGCCGCTCGAACATGCTCCTGGGCGACGGCGAGGGCCTGGTCGTCGGGCAACCGGCTCCGTGCCCGGGCGCGGCGCACCAGATCGCGGGCGTCTTCGCGCGATTTGATGCCGTAGAAGTCCAGGCTTTCGTCGATCAACTGACCGATCGTCTTGTCACGCTGCACGGCAGCTTCTTTGAGCGCTCGATACCGGGCTTCGGACAGGGTAATGGTCAGGCGGCTCATGACGGTCTCACCTTGGTGATTAATCACCAATATGATAAACCGCTCGCGACAAGCGCGGTCAGGCCACCGCGGTCCGGCGGTTGCGTCACGACGCTGGTCGGCGTGCTCCCGGCCCGAAGCCCGAAAGCGATGCGGCCCTGATCGTGAGCGGCCCGATGCTGATGAAGCCGTCGTCGCCGGCGTGACGCGACGGCTACAATCGGGCAAGCTGATCGGACACCGCCGTCAGGCAACCCCACCGCGCACCGCCGTCACCATGGGACATTCGCAAGCCGACAAGGCCCGCAGTCACCAACGCCTCCTGGACGAAGCCGCCGACCAGATCCGGCGCGGCGGCCTCGACTCGCTGGGCGTGGCCGCGCTGATGAAGCGCATCGGCCTGACGCACGGCGGCTTTTACGGGCACTTCGCGTCGCGCGCGGCGCTGGTCGACGAGGCGCTCGAGCACGCGCTGCGGGCCGGCGAGGCGAAGGCCGTCGCCGCCGGCGGCAACCGGCCGCGCGGCTTCGCGGCGATGATCCGCGGCTACCTGAGCCGCTCGCACCGCGATTCGCCGCAGACCGGCTGCGCGATCGCCGCGCTGGTCAGCGACGTTGGCCGCGCCGATCCGTCGACGCGCGACGTGATGAGCCGGCACGTCGACCAGTACATCGCGCGGATGGCCGAATCGCTGGGCACGCGCGATGAAGCCGCCGCGATGGCGGCCGTCAGCACCGTGGTGGGCGCGCTCGCGCTGTCGCGCGTGATGACCGACCCCAGGCGCTCGGACGCGATGCTGCGCGCCGCGCGCGAGCACCTGCTGGCGATGCCGGCGGCGAGCGACGAACGGAATGGCGCCGACTGAGGGGCGTTCGAACCCGTCGAAAAGTTGGCATCAGTCCGGGCCTCGCGCAGCATGACCCTGGGGCCTGACAACTCCTTCCGTGATGGTCGCGCCATCAGCGCCCGGTGAACACCGCCGCGCGGCGCTCGACGAACGACTTGATGCCTTCGGCCGCGTCGGCCGTGCCCAGCACGCGCTGGCGGATCGCCGGCACCACGTCGATCGCCGCCTGCTCGCCGGCCTCGATGAACTTGTGGCCGGCCTCCTTCGTCACCTGGATACCCAGCGGCGCGTTGCCGGCGATGATCCGCGCCAGCGCCATCGCCCGCTCGACCTGCTGGCCGGCCGGCACGATCTCCTGCACGAGTCCGATCCGGTACGCCTCCTGCGCGGAGAACTCGTCGCACAGGAACAGGTGGTACATCGCGTTGCCCCAGCCGGCGCGCGTGATGAAGCGGAAATGCGCGCCGCCCAGCGGCGCGATGCCGCGCTTGCTCTCCATCTGGCAGAAGCGGCAGTCGTCGGCCGCCACGACGATGTCGCCGGCCAGCATCATCTCGATGCCGATCGTGAAGACGATGCCCTGCACGGCGGTCACGATCGGCTTGCGGCAGCGCTTGGCCATGCCGAACGGATCGACGTTGCCTTCGGGCCGCGGCTTGACCGTCGCGTTCGGCCCGAAGAACTTCGGCATGTCCAGGCCCGCCGTGAAGTGATCGCCGACCGCGCATACGACGCCGACCCACAGGCTGTCGTCGCTGTCCAGCAGCGTCAGCGCCTCGGACATCTGCAGCATCATCTCCGGCTGGAACGAATTCTTCTTGGCGGGGTTGTCGATGATGATCTTCAGGATGTGATCGTGGCGCTCGTACCAGACGCGGCCTTCGGGAGTGGATGACATCGGGGTCTCCTGGGTGGATGGATCGTGGACGCCGGCGGGCGGGATCGGGTCGCGAGATCGGGTCGATCGCCGTTGCGGCATTTCTGGATGATAGCAATCATGTTGATTGATGAACACCGTCACGCAGAAGTCAAGTCGCGATCAACCGGCGAGCGCCGCTGCCCGTTCCAGGCTGACGCCTCTGACGAGCGGGTCGGCATGGCGATGCGCCAGCCGCCATTGGCCGTCGTCGCGTCGATAGACGAGGGTGACGCGCAAGGGCCAGTCCTGCGCCGGCAGGCCACCGACTTCGCCATGGCCGTGCTCGATGACGACGAGCACGATCATGTCGGCCACGCCGTAGGCCTGTACGAGTTCCTGCTTCAGCGTGCCGTTGCGGAAGAAGCGGCCCAGCGCTTCCCAGCGCGCTTCCGTCAGGTCCGCGCCGCGGGTCGGCGTTCCGCCGAAGGGCGACATCAGCGTGAAGTCGTCGGTCGGCGTGATCAGGGCGCGGTAGCCGTCGATGTCGCCGGCCATGAGCTTCGCGTTCGCGCGCTCGGATCGATTGACGAGTTCGGCAACCTCCTGGTCGACAGCGCGATACCCATCCGCCCGGGCCGATGCGCCGGCCGCGATCGATGCGAGGCCGGCGGCGCCTGCGGTGGTGATCAGAGATCGTCGTGAATTGGGCATGGAATCCTCCTGTTCGACGACGCGAAGCGGCGACGCGCCGTCTCGCTCGTGGAAGCGAAGATTCCCAGGTCCATCACGATGAATCCAGAGACATGATTTCAGCGATATGCTGAACCGAATCGATCTTCATCGCATCGATCCGATGGCGAACGAAGGACAGCAGGTGCCCTGCGGCGCAAGCGCGGCCCGACGCTACGCGGCGAGCGCTTCCTCGATGCTCGCCGCGATCGCCAGCAGACGGAGATCCGCTCCGGGGCGGCCGAACAGCATCATTCCGGCGGGCAAGGCGCCGGCCGGGACGGGCGCGGGCAACGAGACCGACGGCGCGTCGAGCAAGTTGCCGACGCGCGGATTGCGCAGCACCAGGCCGTTGGCCCGGTGGAAGCCGGCATCGTCCGCGACCGAAGCGATGGTCGGTGCCCGGATCGGCGTCGTCGGCAGGATATAGGCCTCGTCATCCGCGATGGCGGCCGCGAAGGCCGCGACGGCCGCCGCGCGACGGCGCGCCATGCGAACGTAGTCGACGCCGAGGATGCCCGCCCCCGTCTCGATCCGGGCGCGCGTCTTCGGATCGACCTCGTCGAGGCTCGTCACGCCGAGATCGCGCAGCGTCGCGCCCAACTCGATCGACGGGAAGCCGCCGATCGCGTCGATCTCGGCGAGGGCGTCGAGACTCCGATCGAGCGAGCCGTCGACGACGATCAGGCCGGCCCGGCGCAGCCGCTCGAGGCCCGCCTCGAACGCCTCCGCGACCTCGGTCTCGATCCCGTCGAAGAGACGGCCCCGCGCCACGATCAGCCGGGAGGGAGCGCACGGGACGAGCCCGGAGGGCGGATTGCCGCAGAGGACGGCGTCGGTGGCGGCGCAATCGGCGATGCCGCGGGCGATGGGGCCGACCGTGTCCAGCGTGGTGGACAGCGAGAAGGCGCCGGTCGTCGGCACCCGCCCCGAGGACGGCTTGAACCCGGTCGCGCCGCAGAGCGCCGACGGGATGCGGATCGAGCCCCCGGTATCGCTGCCGATGGCGATCTCGGCCATGCCATCCACGACCGATACGACGGCACCCGAAGAGGAACCGCCCGGCACGCGGCTGCGGTCATGGGGATTGCCGGGAACCGGATCGTGCGGATTGGTGCCGAGCGCCGAGAACGCGAACTCGGTCATCTGCGTCTTGCCGACGATGACCGCGCCCGCCGCCCGCAGGCGCTGCACGATCGGGGCGTCGACCGTGGCAGCGAGCTGCCGGCGCAGCACCGCCGAGCCCGCGCGCGTCGTCTCGCCGGCGACGTCGTAGAGGTCCTTGATCGACACGATGCGGCCGTCGAGCGGCCCGAGAGAACGGCCGGCCGCGATCCGGGCATCGGAAGCCTGCGCCTCGCGCCGAGCCGAGGCCTCGTAGAGGGCCGTGAAGACCTTGCCACCCTCGAGCTTCGGATCGCGGATCCGGATCAGCGCATCGTCGAGACGCATAGCGGCGGTGGCGCGGGATTCAGTCATCGGGTCAGCTTCTGCTAGTGGTCCCGGCCGAAGCGCCGGAATCGTCTTTGGGATCGCGACTCCGGCTGTTCGGCCAGGATGACGCTCAGGGCCGCTTAGGAGACGACCGGCAGCACTTCGATGTCGTAGGCGTGTCGCAGCGTGCGACCGAGGACGGGATCCTGCAGCTCCATCTCGAAGCGGGTGCCGGGCCGGATGCCGCCGAGCGCCCCGGGAGTGCCGCAATACATCGCGGTGCCGGCAGGCAGCGTGTCGCTGCCAGTATGCCTGGCGATCAGGTCGCGCGGCGTCCTGAGGCTGGAGACAGCGCTCTCCTGGTAGAGCACTCGCGCGCCGTCGATGGTCGCGTACGAGCGAAGGATCAGTTGGTCCCAATGCGGCGCCACCTCCTCGTAGCGCCAGAGCTGCCGGCCGACCGGCTTGCCGCAGAGCTGCTTGGAGAGCGCGATGCCGACCGCCTCCGCCTTGCGGTCGGTATGGTCGGAGCCGAGGCCGATCCACAGGCCGTCCGCCAGCGAGACGACGACCGGCTCGACCTCGCCGGAGGAATCCGGTCCGAGCACGACGAAGCGCTCGGCCTGGGTCAGGATGGCGGCCGAGACCCGGTAATAGACCGGCGTCGTCGAGGGGCGCGGGATGCCGAGCGCCGCCAGTTCCTCGATATGGTGCTCGATGGCGGCCGCGTCCCGGCCGGCCCAGCCGGCGATGATCAGGTTCTCGATCTCGACCGAAATCCGGTCCCGCCCGGTCTTGGAGATACGCTCGAAGGTCAACATGAGGCCTGCTCGTCGAGGTGTCAGTGAGCGGCAGCGGCGGAGACCCTGGCCGGGACGGCGATCTTGCCGACGCTCAGGAGAAGGATCGCCGCCAGCAGCTCGAAGCCGGCGACGACATACAGGCCGGAGGTGGACGATCCGGTGATCTGGGTCGAGACCCCGATCGTGTAGGGCGCCACGAAGCCCGCGAGGTTGCCGATCGAGTTGATCACCGCGATGCCGCCCGCCGCCGCGGTGCCGGTCAGGAAGGTCTGCGGCATCGCCCAGAAGACCGGGAAGGCGGCCAGGATGCCGACGGCCGCGACCGTCAGCGCGATCAGTGCCGCCATCGCGTTGCCGATCAGCGCGCCCGTCGCCGCGAGACCGACGGCCGCGATCAACGCCGCGATGGCGCAGTGGTAGCGCACCTCGCCGGTCTTGTCCGAATGATTGCCGTTCCACACCATGGCGATGGTTCCGGCGATGAACGGAATCGCGGCGACCAGTCCGATCGTGAAGTTGCCCTGGATGCCGATCTCCTTGATGATCGACGGGGTCCAGAACGCGATCGTGGCGTTGCCGCTGACGATGCAGAAATAGAGCAGCGTGCAGAGCCAGACCTTCGGATCGGTGAGGGCGGCCTTGAAATCGTGCTCTTTGGACTGCGCCTTCGCCTCGGCCGCGAGCCGGGTCATCATGGCCTGCGCCATCTCGGGGCTCAGCCAGGAGGCGTTCCTCGGACGGTCGGGCAGGAAGGCGAGGACCGCGAGGCCCGCGAGAACCGAGGGAATACCTTCCAGGATGAACAGCCATTGCCAGTTGGCATGGCCGCCGACGCCGCCCATCGAGCTCATGATCCAGCCGGCCAACGGGCCGCCGACGACGCCGGCGATGGCGAAGGAGGTCATGAACAGGCCGTTGATCTGCGAGCGCTTCTCGGCCGGAAACCAATAGGTGAGATAGAGCACGACGCCCGGGAAGAAGCCGGCCTCGAAGACGCCCAGCAGGAAGCGCAGCAGGTAGAAAGCCCATTCGGACTGTACCCAGGCCATGACGATCGAGGTGATGCCCCACAGGATCGTGATGCGGGCGAGCGTCCTCTTGGCGCCGATCTTCTCGAGCAGCAGGTTGCTCGGCACCTCGAAGAGGAAATAGCCGATGAAGAAGATGCCCGCGCCAATGCCGTAGATCGTCTCCGAGAATTTGAGATCGGAGAGCATCGACAACTTGGCGAAGCCCACGTTGACCCGGTCGATCCAGGCGAGAACGAAGAGAAAGACCAGGAACGGGATCAGCCGCACGGCCGCGCGCCGGTAGCCTTCCTGGAGAAGAGCGGCCTCTCCGGCCGTCGTTTCGGTCGTCATTTTCCACATTTCCTCGATGCGCACGCCATCGCTCGCCCTGAAGAGGTGCGGCGGCGTGCTCGCTTCTTGACAGTGGATCGGCCCATGCTTAAAACGTGCCCGGCCATCTTCATGGCGAAGCGCCCAACAACAGCGCGCCGGCGGTCCGCATCGACAACATTGATGATTGCCAGCCGGTGCTTGCCGGCGCTTCAATGGCGAGTCACCGAGCCTTGGCTTGCGTGCTGCCCTGGTGGGGGAGGAGGCGCCATGCATACGACCATCTACGTGATCTCCGATCTTCACCTGGGCGGCGCACCGGCCGCGGATGGCGCTCGCGGTTTCCAGATCTTTCCGGCGAGCACTCAGGCGATGCTGGCGGCCTTCATCGACCGCTTGCCGGCGCCCTCGACCGACCGCGACTGCCGGCTCGTGATCGCCGGCGACATCGTCGACTTCCTCGCCGAGCAGCCTTTCGAAGCGTTCAGTGCCGATCAGGCGGTCGCCGGGCAGAAGTTGCGGCGCATCTTCGAGCAGACGGCGCCGGTCTGGGACGCGTTGCGGCGTTTCGTGAAGGATCGCGGCGGCGCGCTGACCTTGATGCTCGGCAACCACGACATCGAGCTCTCGCTGCCGGGTCCCCGGCAGATCCTGCTCGCTCGTCTCGGCCCCGGACGCGTCGACTTCATCTACGACAACGAGGCCTGCACCTACGGCCGTGTGCTCATCGAACACGGCAACCGGTTCGATGCGTGGAATGCGGTGCCTCACGGCGCATTGCGCCGCGTTCGCTCACAACTGTCGCGACGGCTCCCGGTCGCCCCCGCATTCCCGGCGCTGCCCGGAAGCAAGCTCGTCATCGACGTGATGAACCCCCTGAAGGCCGATTACCCGTTCATCGACCTGCTCAAGCCCGAGGATGCCGGCGCCCTGCCGATCGCGGCCGCTCTCGGCGCGGTCGGCGTGCGCGACGCCTGGCGGTTCTTCAGGCAGTTCCGCCAGCAGTGGCGTGTGGACTACGACGAGGAGACAGGAGAGCCGATCGACCAGACGCTGATCAATGCCGGCGACGACGCCGACCAGCGGATGTTCGACCTGGCCGAAGACATCGCCGCCGGCGGCGAGGCCGGACAGGTGAGCGCCCTGGGCGATGCGCTGAAAGGCGCCGCCAACGCCGTGCACGAGCAGGTGCGCGCCGCGCGCCGCGAGGCGCTGTACAGGGCGCTGCGCGGCCAATCGCACCGGCATCGGGATGCGTTCGCGATCGACAAGGAGATCGACACCTACCTCGTGCCCGCTCATCGATCGGCGGCCGCGGGCTTCGATGTGGTCGTTTATGGCCATACCCACCTGGCCAAGCGCGTCCGGCTGGGTGATGGCAGCGGCGCCATGCCGGTCTACCTGAACACAGGCACCTGGGCCGATCTGATGCGCGTTCCCGACGAGGTGTGGGGACCGGACGAAGCGGCCGGTCGCGATGTGCTGAAACGCTTCGTCGACGACCTGGAACGCAGCGAGCTCGATCACTGGAGACGAGCGGTGCCGACTTATGCGCGTATCGACCTCGACGGCGACGCGGTGCTCGCCGCGGACGTCCATTTCGCGGCCGACGATGCGCCGATCAGCACCGAAAGCCTGATGCAACGCCTGGCCGCGGAGAGCGGCCATGCCTGACGACGCGCTCGACAGGCTGAGGCAGGCCTGCGTCTACATCCGCAGCCCCGACGGCAGCAGCGGCAGCGGTTACCTGATCGCGCCGCAGCGCGTCGGCACCGCGGAGCACGTGGTGCGCTCATGGCAACCGGGCCAGGGTTACGACGTCCTGGTCGGCACAGGAGCGGACCGGCGAACATGCAAGGCGCGGCTGTTGAAAAGCGATCCGGCACGCGACGCCGCGGTGCTGACGCTCGACGAGGCGTTGCCGGCCACGCCGCTGCCGGTGGCCAAGCGTCTCGACCGCAAATCGTCCTGGGACGCCTACGGGTTTCCGGCGCTCGCGAACCAGGGCGACGATCCGCCCGGGCTGCCGATCGACGGACACGTACAGGATCCGGCGACGTCGACCGACGGCAAGCAGCCGGCGGTGCTGCTGTACTCCGAGATGATCGCGGCCGGCAGCGCGTCCCCGCTGCATGGGTTTTCCGGCAGCCCGGTGCTCGTCGACGGCGCGCTGATCGGCCACTTGATCAAGCACGTGGGCGACGTCGACGACCGCCGCCGCGCCGCCTACGGCTACGTGTACGCCTGTCCGATCGACGTGGTGCTCGCGCTGCTGGACGTCGAGCCGCAGCGGCAGGCCATCCAGCCGGAGCCGATCCGGACGATTACCGAAGCCATTCCCGAGATCGGCGCCGACGAGTACCACGTGTTCGTCAGTTACCGATCGACGGACCGGGCCTGGGCGCTCAGCCTCGTCGCGCGGCTCGAGGGCGCCGGGCTGAGAGTGTTCATCGACCAGCGCGAACTGCAGGTCGGCGAGTACCTTGCCGGCCAGTTGCAGTCCGCGCTGCAGCGCAGCCGGGCGGCGGTGCTGCTCGTCAGCCGTGGCTGGATCGAATCGCCGTGGTGCCAGCAAGAGGCCAACATCCTCGTCAAACGGGCGGTCGAGGACGGGCGCTTCCGCTTGCTGCCGCTACGACTGGATGACAGCGTGATGCCGCCGCTTCTCGACAGCCGCGTCTGGCTGGACTTCAACGGCACGAAGCGGGCGGAAGGCGAGTTGGTTCAACGATTGCTGAACAGCTTGATCGCGCGCCAGGCACCGCCGGCCGGATCGGCGTCGGCGCGCGCGGAGACGGCCGACCGCGAGGTCACCGACGAGTTCGTCTCGCGCTTGCGCGGCGCGGCGATGACCGATGCGCGCCGCGTCCTCGACGTGCTCGACGAATGGCGCAAGACCGCATCGACCGACGAAGCGCCGTTGATCGCCGCTGCCGACACGCTCATTGGCCTGGGCGCCTTCGGCCCCGCGCTGGACGTGCTCGACAGTGCGCCGCCCGCGCTGCTGCGGGTCAGGCAATTGCGTGCGCTGGCGATGAGCAAGAACGGCGACAATCACGGCGCGGTCGAGATACTCGAAGCCTTGCAGCGCGAAGGCCATCTCGACGCCGAAAGCGCCGGCCTGCTGGCCGGCCGATACAAGGCGCACTGGCTCGAGACCGGCGACGAAAGCTTCCGACAGCGTGCGTACGAACTCTACCTGGACGCTTACCAGCGCACGGGCGACTCGTTCAACGGCATCAACGCGGCATCGATCGCGTTGCAACGCGAAGACCTCGCATCGATGTACAAGCTGGCCGGCGAGGTGATCGAGGCGCTGCGAAAACGGCCAGTCGCGGATCTGGACGAATGGGATCTGGCGACCCTCGGCGAGGGTTACCTACTGCTGCAGCGCTTCGACGACGCGCGCGACTGGTATGGCCGCGCCGTTGCCAAAGCGGCGGGCAGGCATCAGAGCATCGCGATCATGCGCCTTCAGGCGCGCCGGAACCTGCGTGCTCTGAAGCAGCCACAGGATCGTCTCGACCGAACGCTGCCGGTACCGCGCGTGCTCGCTTACTGCGGGCACATGGTCGATGCGGTCGGACGCGCGAAGCCGCGTTTTCCACGCGAGAAGGTCCCTGCCGTCCGGAACGCGATCCGCGACCGGCTCGAGCAACTTGGCGCGTTGCATGGTTTCGGCTCCGCCGCCTGCGGAACCGACTTGCTGTTCCTCGAGGAACTGACCAAGCTTGGCCGCAGCGCAACGGTCTTGCTGCCGTTCCCGGAGAAGGACTTCGCCGACATCTCGATCGGGCGCGACTGGAGCCACCGCTGGGCAAAGGTCCGGGATGCCCGCAACATCGAGGTCCTTCAGCCGCTGCAGCCGGCACGCCCGCCGGCCGACGAGCTTTCGGAAGCATTCAGCATCGCCAATCGGGAGATCCTGCGCCGCGCGATCGAATACGCCAAGCGGCTCGACGAACGACCGATCGTCATCGCGGTGTGGGACGGCCGGCCGGGCGACGGAGCGGGCGGAACGGCCGAGACCGTGGCGCTCTGGCGCGACGAAGGGTACGAAGTCGAGGTGATCGACATCACGCGACTATGATCGACCGACAGCCGTCGACCGTGAACCGGCATGCGACCGACCGAGCGTTTGCCTGCGTCGGCTGCTGACGAATTGGCTATCGGATGACAATGCGTAGCGGCTTGTTCCGATGACGCTCTCCTCTTCCACCCCGGACATCTTCTGGGCAAGAATGGCGGCTTGTCCGCAACACTTGCGCCGTCCATGCACGGCCGTCATCGCGAGGAGACATGCAATGGGACAGAAGATCGAATTCAGCCGGCCCGACGGCGGCCGCTGCGGCGGCTACTACGCCGAGGCCGGCAAAGGGCGTCCGTCGGTGATCGTGATCCAGGAATGGTGGGGCCTGAACGACCAGATCTGCGGCGTGGCCGACCGCTTCGCGCGCGCCGGCTACAACGCGCTGGCCCCCGATCTCTACCAGGGCCGTGTCACCGGTGAGCCCGACGAGGCCAATCATCTGATGACCGGTCTCGACTTCCCCGGCGCCACCCATCAGGACATCCGCGGCGCGGCGATGCATCTGGCCGCCTCGGGCTCGAAGGTGGGCGTGATGGGTTTCTGCATGGGCGGCGCGTTGACGATCGCCGCCGCGGTCCACGTGCCCGAGGTCGCGGCCGCGGTCTGCTTCTACGGCATCCCGCCCGCCGAGCTCGCCGATCCGGCGAACATCAAGATCCCGTTCCAGGCGCACTTCGCCAACCAGGACGATTGGTGCACGCCTGCCGCGGCCGACGCGCTGGAGAAGGCGATGAAGGGCGCCGGCCTCGCTCCCGAGATCTACCGCTACGACGCCGCTCACGGCTTCTTCAACGAGCGCCGCGGCGACGTCTACAACGCCAGCCTCGCCGATCAGGCCTGGCAGCGGATGCAGGCCTTCCTGCAAGGCAAGCTGGGCTGAACAGCCCTCACCCGCGCGCGGCGTTCGTGCGCCGCGTCGCCGCGCCCTTGACCCCTCCCGCCCCTTGATCTGGATCCTCGCCTACCTGACCGCTGGCGCCCTGGTCGGATTTCTCGCCGGCCTGCTCGGCATCGGCGGCGGGATGACGCTGGTTCCGATCCTGGCGGCCATGTTCACCGCCCAGCACTTCGCGCCCGAGCATGCGGTGCACCTGGCGCTCGGCACCGGCATGGCGTCGATCATCTTCACGTCGAGCGCGAGCGTGCGCGAGCATCATCGCCACGGCGCGGTGGACTGGAGCATCGTCCGGCGAATGGCGCCCGGCATGCTGACCGGCAGCCTGCTGGCCACGCTCGCGTCGGGCTGGATCTCGCAGCGCGCGCTGGCGCTGTCCTTCGCCGTGATCGTCTACGGCGGCGCGACCCAGATCCTGCTCGGCAGGAAACCTTCGGCCGGGCGGCGCCTGCCCGGACCGATCGGATTGATGGCGGTCGGCACCCTGTTCGGCGTGATCTGCGGACTGGTGTCGGCGGGCGGCACCTTTCTGACCGTACCGTTCATGCTGTTCTGCGGCGTGACGATGCACGTCGCGATCGGCACCGGCGCCGCCATCGGCGTGCCGATCGCCGTCGTGGGCACGATCGGCTACATCCTCAGCGGCTCGCAGGTCCCGGAGCTTCCGCCGTACAGCCTCGGCTTCGTCTACCTGCCGGCGCTGTTCTCGCTGGTCGTCGCCAGCGTACTGACCGCGCCGCTCGGCGCGCGCGCGGCGCACCGGCTGCCGGTGCAGACGCTGAAGCGGGTGTTCGCCTGCCTGCTGTATGCGCTGGCGACGAAGATGGTGCTGACGTACTGGTAAATTGGGCCACCGCCACGAGCCCACCATGATTGCCGCCACCGCAACCGACGAGCCCCCCCGGACGACCCGCCGCCTTCGATCCTGCTGCACGGCCGCCCTGCTGACGCTGGCGATGCTGCTGCAAGGCTGCGAGATCACGGCGCCCCGCCGCTCGTCGCTGCTGCAGACGACCACGGGCGGCCAGTGCGTGAACCTCGGCGCGCGTGCCGTCGCCGGCACCGCGGCGCCCGATGACGCGGCCGGCTCCGTGCCGGCCCCGACGCCGGCGACGACCTCGATCGAGACGGCGATGGCCTCGGCGCCGACCGCGGCGGCCGACGCGGTGACGATGTCGACCGGCCTGTCCCCGGCCGCGGCCGAGATCGCGATGATCATCGGCGCCGATACGCTGCTCGAGAGGATGGCGACCCTCGACGCGCAGGCCCGGCGCACCGGCTCGGCGGCCGACGCGATCGCCGTGCTGCGCCTGGAGCAGCAGGTCACGCACCGGGTGCTGCGCACGATGCTCGACGTCAGCGCCGTGACCGCGCACCTGGACTGCGAGAACGAGCGCGGCGACCAGCTACGCGACCAGTTGCGCAAGCTCGAGGATCAATGGAGCCGGCGCATGAGCCAGAGCAGCGCCATCATCGGCGGCATGACCGCATTCGTCTCTGGCGTCGTCGGCCTGGTGTCTCCGGCCGCGGCCACCAGCGCGGTGACCGGCATCGTCGGCGGTACCGCCGAATCGGGCACCGCGCTGATCAGCCAGTCGGGCACGGCGCGCGGGCACCTGGACACCGAGCCCAGCGCGCTGCGCGAACTGTGGGAAGGCCCGCCGCGCGCGCGATTGTTCCCGGCCTCGGTCTGGCGCTACCTGAACCAGCCGGCGCAAGCCGGCGACGGCGAGACCCGGCGCGAGACGCTGCTGACTCGCTGGCGCATGCGCGCCGGAACCGAGGAGGGCAAGACCGTCTCGGCGGTCTCGGAACGGCAGTTGACCCTGCTGTTCGGTCCCGGCGGCTACTACACGGTCGACGATCTGGCCGCCCGCGACGCGCTGATCGACGTCGTCGAGGCCAGCATCGCCGTCATGAACGAGCGCCTGCAGCGGCTGCTCGATGAACTGCTCGAGCGCTCGGCGATGCAGCCCGAACAGTGATGACGATAACCTCGGTCCGGTCGAGGCGACTGCACCGCGACGTCATCCGACGCGAAACGCGATCCGCACCGCGGCACTCGGCCCGAACCGTGCGATCGCGTCCATTGGACGCCATACTCTCCGAACTGGAGACCTTGCTGGGCGATGCGCTGCGACGCGATTGACTTGAGCCGGGCAGTCCATCGCGCTGCCGGCGACACGCCGGTCGACCTGGTCGAGGCTCGCATCGCCGTCATCGATGAGCGCTCGCCGCGGCATCCGTGGAGCAGGAACACCGAACCGTGAAGCTGTTCATCTCGTATTCGTCCACGCGCAGCGGTCTTGCCGAGCAGTTGCGCCTGGCGCTCGAGGCCGAGGGTCACCAGGTGTTCACCGACCGCGCCGACCTGCGTCCCGGGGACAGCTTCCACGCGCCGCTGCGCGACGCGATCGAGGCGGCCGATCGCTTCATCTTCCTCGTGAGTCCCGAGTCGGTCGCGCCGGGCAGTTATGCGCTGGCTGAGCTGAGCGTCGCGCAACAGCGCTGGCGCCGGCCCGCCGGCCACGTGCTACCGGTCGTCGTGGCGCCGACCGAGCGAGCGGCCATCCCGCCGTACCTGACGGCCGTGACGTTGTTCCAACCGCAGGGCGATCTCGTCGCCGAGACGGTGACCGAGGTCGCGCGGATGGCGCCGCGGCGAGGCCGGACGCTCGGTGTCGCACTGGCGCTCTTGGTCGTGCTCGGCGCCGCGCTGGCGGCGGCGTGGACTTATCACGACCGGCGGCAGCAGGCGGAGGTACAGGCCCAATGGCAACAGATCAGGCAGCAACTGGCCGCCGCCGCGCAATTGTGCGCGTCGGGCAACCGCGCGCTGGCCTGGCGGCAGTTCGAGGCGATCGCCGCGCCCGGTGGCGATCCGGCCGCGGACACGGAGGTCGCGACCGCTCGCGAGGACTGCGCGATGCGATGGCTGCGCCAGGCCTCGATCACGACGGGCAAGGAGACGTTCGGCGAACTGGCCGACAGGCTGCAGCCGACGCTGGCGCGTGGCCTGTCCGGTGCGAGCGGGCGGCGCGCGGCCGACCTTCGCGCGCACCTGGCCTGGGCCGATTTCCTGCGCAGCCGCGACGGGGTGATCGCGACGCCGCAGATTCCGCAATACGAGCAGGCGGTCCGCGACGATCCGACCAACGTCTATGCGCATTCGATGTGGGCGCATCGGCTGATGTGGGGCGCCACCGCGCAGGCCGGCGAGGCCGACGGCCACTTCGCGCTGGCGCTGCGCGACGGGCGCGACCGCGCCTACGTCCGCGAGATGCAGTTCGCCGCGTTCCTCGATCGGTCGGACACCGAAGACCGCGCGTTCGTGATCGCCGACGCGATGCGCCGGAACGGGGAGACGCTTGGCTCGGCCCTGCGCTGGCGGCTGTGGCGCGATCGCATTCCGCTGGCGCTGCGCCAGCCGGCACGACGCGCAGCCACGTTGGCGGCGCTGCCGGCCGCCGACTGGCTGGCGACCTATCGTTGGCTCGCGCCGCCGGAGGCCGTGCTCGACGACGATCCGGCCGCTCGCTTCGCGATGGCACTGCTGCAGGCCAACGCCGGCGACGAGGCGGCCGCGCGCGCCGGCCTGCAAGCGCTGCGCCAGGATCCGGCCACCCGGCTCACCACGTATGCCGACGAGGCCGGGCGCGTGCTGCAGGCCTGGACGAAGGCATCGCTTCAATCCGGCAAGGCGGACTCGCCCAAGCGCTGATGCCGCGGCGCGGCCGGCGAGCGCCGCGCGCGCTGGCGCGTCGGCCGATCCTGGCGCGGCGCGCTGGCCGGATGGACGCGCGAACGCAGCGCGAGCAAGCGATCGGCGACACGCTTCGCGTCGCGCTGTTTCGATGCATTCTTTTCGACCACCGACAGCGCATCGTAGAACCTGGACAGCAAAGCCATCTGCGTGGCCACCGAATCGAGCTGCCACGGCTTGATCGCCGCGTCGGCGAGCGCCTGCTGATAAGCGCTCGCGACCTCCTCCAGCGCCGCGTCGCCCGCCGCCCCGAAGCTGCCGTCGATGAGCCGCTCGATCAACAGCGCCTCGGGCCGCATCACGTTGTCCCAAATGTCGGCGGTTCGCGCATACCGTTGCGCGGCGGCCTGGCCGCACTGCCGAGCGAGATCGACCGCCGCCGCCGCATTCTCGGCTCGCTCGGCCTGCTCGGCTCGCTCCGTCGATGCCGCTCGCACGAGCGCGTCCAGCGCCAACCGGTTCAAGGCGTTGTACGGCGCGAAGTCGCTGCGGCCCGGCGCCCCTTCGGCCTCGCGGTAGGCCTGCGCGCTGCGCGCGAGCGCGGCCGTCATCTTCGCGGCGGCCCTGCCGCGGGCCCCTCGTTCGGGCCTGGGGTCCAGGATCTCGCTCGCGTGGATGCCGGCCTTGCGCTTGAATGCGCTGCCGAGCAAGGCGCTGCGCTCGGCGTTGACCGGGGCCGCTTTGCCCTTGTCGTCCTCGGCATCGGCGACCAGGGCCTGCAAGGTGTCCAGACGGCGCAGCGCGAGATCGATCAGCTCGACCTTGCCTTCGCGCTCACCCAGCCTCGCTTCGATGTTGGCCAGTTGCTCGATGTCGCGGATCGGCACATAGCCGGAGTTGTCCTCGGCGCGGATCGCCGCGACGAAAGCCGCGCGCGCCTTGTCGAGCTGGTCGACGTCGCGCCAGGTCGCGCCCAGCGCTGATTGCAGTTGCGGCAGCGTCAACCAGGCCGATGGGCAGCGTTTGCCGAGCAGCGCCTCGATGGCCGCGATCTGTCGTTTCTGCTCCGGAGCGCTCAGCCGCTCGCGCTTGCGGGAGACATCCGCCCGCGCGCGGGCCAGATGGTCGAGCAATTCGTTCGGTGAAGCATAAGCCTGCGTGCTGGCGCCGGCGGCGCCGTCGGTCAGCGGCTCGGCGCGCCAGCCCGGATCGCCATAGGCCTGGAACGCCCCCCAGGTCAGGTTACCGAGGGAGTCCTTCGCGATCTCGTTGCGCGCCTCGAACACCGCATCGCCGAAGCTCGCGCGCTCCATCAGCAGCTTACGGTAGAACACCTGGCCGAACTCGCTGGCCTTGACGTCGTCCACCGCCCAACCGGCCACGATGACGCAGCGCACGCCGATATCGATCAACTGCCGCGCGAGGCTGGCGGCCAGCTTGTTGCCGTCGCGATGCACGTCATCCATCCGGGCCAGGTGGCAGCAACCGAGGAAGACCAGCTCGGGCACCATCTCCATGGCTTCGATCTCGGCGGCGGTGATCAGCATGCCGTCGGAGAGCACCACGCCGCTGCGCCGCAGGCCGTCCTTGTGCTGCAGATCGAAGATGCCGTGGGCGGAGATGTGCAGGATGCGATAAGCATCGCGGTAGAGCGCGGTCAGCACGTCGATGGCCGGGCGATCGTTGCCGATCACGCTGTTGCTCACCTTGTAACCCATGCCGCTCAGCACGCTTTGGATCGCGTACGCTTCCTTCTCCGCGGCGGGCAGGTCGGGCGGATCGTTCAGCGCCTGGTTGTCCGGCCCGACGAAATTGAGCCCGAAGTTCTCCACCGACGGGTTGCCGATCACCAGCGCGTTACGCCCCACCGCCTGGCGCACCACGCGGCGAAACCGCGTGCTGCTCAGTTGCCGCACCATCGGCGTGCGCAGGGACAGCGGCTTCCTGTCATCGTCGGGTCGCGCCGGGTCGTCCGCCAGCATCAATTCCCAGGGCAGATTGGCCGTGTAGTCGTCGACGACCAGCACCACGCGCTCCAGTTGCCGTGCGGCGTCCTTGAAGTCGTACGGCACCATGAGCTGGAACAATATGCGGCCCAGATCCTCCGACCAGACGCCGAGATGGATCTGCTGACGGATGATTTTCTCGATCAAGCCGGGCTGGCGCTGCTGCATCACCGATTCGGCGCGAGCGCGTTGACCGACGTAGAGAAAGCGCAAGCATTGAGCGAGCGCGGCGGCGCGCGATGCCTGGGCGCGGCCGGCAGCGGCGCTACCACCCGCCTGGGCGCCGCTGGTG
>JASGFT010000053.1:0-27768 GCA_047605425.1 Burkholderiaceae bacterium
ATCGAGTATTCCCACGCTTCACCCGGATGGAAGGCCAGTGGCAGCGTGGCCAGCGTCTGCACCATCTGTGCGTTCGACAGCAGCGGGTTGTGCACGCCCGCCGCCGTGTAGGCATTGAACATCACCGTGCCGGGGTCGAAGGCGCCGTAGGCCAGGCCCGAGGTGTGGGTCATCAGGTGCTCGATGGTGATCGGGCGCTTCGCGGGCTCCACGTCGCCGATGTCCTTGGCGCCCGGGCGCAGCACCTGGCGGTTGCCCAGTTCGGGGATGTAGCGCTCGACGGGGTCGGCCATGGCGAGCTTGCCGTCTTCCATCAGCAGCAGCACCGCGCACGAAGTCGAGCAGCTCGGTGTTCGAGAGATGCGGAACAGATGGTCTTCGCGCAGCGGTACGTCGGCTTCGATGTCGGCACGGCCGCGACGAAGCCGATGACGACCTCGGCCCGCGCAGCAGCACGGTGGACACGCCGGGCAGGAAGCCGCGGTCGACCTGCGACTGCATCGCGGCATGAAGGGGCTGGAAGGGGGATGGGCTCATGGGTCTCCTTGGTGATGTCGATCGTTGGTGGTTAGGGAGTCGGGCGGGTTGCCGGCAAGGCGCGCACGGCAGCTTCCAGGGTCGAATCTGCCGAGACCGTCGTCACGGCTCGTACGGCGGCGCTTGATCGATGCCGCCCAGCGCCTGCGTCACGTCCTCGGCGCGCGTCACCTGCACGGCCCGCAGGCCGGCCGCCCGCGCGCCGGCGACATTGTCGGCCAGGTCGTCGAAGAACAGGATCCGCCCGGCGGGCTGCCCGATCGACGCGATCACCTTCTCGAAAGCCGCCGCTTCGGGCTTGCGCGCGCCGAGCTCCGACGAGTCGAACAGGTGCGTGAACAGCGCCATCTCCTCGGCGTACAGGCGCATGAAGTGCCGCCGATGCTCGCGGTTGGTGTTGCTGAACGCGAAGACGGGCACGCGTTGGCGCCAGTGCCGGATCGCGGCGACGACCGGGTCGCTCAGGCCGGCGAAGATCGCGTTCCAGCCGGCCCGCATCGCCTCGTCGTCGAGGTCCAGGCCGAGCTGGCGGCGCAGCGCCGCATAGTATTCGGGCGCCGTGATCTCGCCGCGCTCGAACGCGCGGTAGGCGTCGTCCGGCGCGAAACGCGCGGCCAGCCGCTCGGGCGGCATGCCGCTGGCCCGCGCCCAGCTCGCGAACGCGCGGGTCCAGTCGATCCGGACGACGACCTCGCCGAGGTCGAACAGCAGCGCGCCGATCGGCGGCTGCGCGGGGGTGGACGATTCGGCCAAACTCGCCGTCAGGCGGTGGCGGCGCTGGGGATCAGCTTCTGCAGCTCGCCCGATTGGTACATCTCGTACATGATGTCCGAGCCGCCGACGAATTCGCCGCTGATGTACAACTGCGGGATCGTCGGCCAGTTCGAGTAGTCCTTGATCGCCTGGCGGACCTCGTCGTCCTCGAGCACGTTGATCGTGACCATGTTCTTGACCCCGACCGCCTTGAGGATCTGGATCGCGCGGCCCGAGAAGCCGCACTGCGGGAACTGCGCGGTGCCCTTCATGAACAGCACGATCGGGTTGTCGGTGACGGTCTTGGCGATGAATTCCTTGGCGTCCATGATCCTGTGGCCTTTGGGAGACTGCGACGACGGGCGGCCCCGGCCGCGCCCGATCGGGGCGCCGGGGCGTAGGGCCCACTCCGGGGCGCTGAGCCCGGGGTGATCGGTCATTCTAGCCGGTAAGCCCGGGCCGCGCAGGGCCGCGCGAGGCGTCGTTCCGTCAGCGCCACCGCCCGGTCCGGCGGCATCGCGCGGCGACATCGAGCCGGTACCGGCGTCGGGCGCTGGTGCCTCGACACCCGAGAGGCCCGACATTCGCCGCGACCGCCCGGCGCTCAGCCGGCCATCAGCCGAAGCGCGACCGCGCGGAACGCCGGCATCGCGTACGGATCGTTGCCCGAGCTGGCCGCGAACGGGTGCGACGCGTAGCGGGCGATCGTCATCTCGGCGCGCGGATCGACGTGCAGGCGCTGGCCGTGGATGCCGCGGCCCTCGAACACGCCGTGCGCGTCGTGGCCGTGCCACCACTGGTGCGAGTAGCTGCCGCCGCGCAGCAGCGGATAGTGCGGGCCGTCGCCGTCGAGGAACTGCCGGCGGTCGCCGCCCTCGCGGATCGCCTGCACGACGGCGGCGGGCAGGATCTGCCGGCCGTTGAACGCGCCCTCGCAACGCATCATCTCGCCGAAGCGCGCCAGGTCGCGCAGCGTGGTGCTCAGGCCGCCGCCGCAGGACTCGGTGCCCAGCGCGTCGACGATGAAATACGCGTCGGCCTCGGCGCCCAGCTTCTGCCAGATCCGCTCGGACAGCAGCTTCGCGACCGGCAGGCCGGTCACGCGGCGCAGGATCCAGGCCAGCACCTCGGTGTTGACCGTGCGGTAGGTGAAGCGCGCGTCGTGCGGCTCGAGCTTGCCGATCGTCGTCAGGTAGCCGCAGATGTCGCCGGGCGTCTCGCCGGGTTGCGGTCGCGCGAGGTTGGCGGCCAGGCCATAAGCGCGAAAGCCGGACTCGGGCCGCGTGTAGTCCTCGTCGTAGGCGACGCCGGTCGTCATGTGCAGCACCTGGCGCACGCTGGCGTCGGCGAATCCGCCGCCGGCCAGCTCGGGCACGTAGAACGGCGCCGAGCGCGCCGGGTCGATCGCCTTTTCTTCGGCCAGCCAGGTCACCAGCGTGCCGATGAACGACTTGGTCACCGACATCGCCAGGTGCGGCGTATGGTCGTCCAGCGCGCCGAAGTAGCGTTCGTGGACGATCCGGCCGCGATGCAGGATCGCGATGCCGTCGACGTAGGTCAGCGCGTGCGAGGCGCCCAGCGTGCACGCCTCGCCGGTCGCGGCCGTGAACGGCAATGCATCGAGTTCGGCGTCGAGCGCGGCGGGCCCGCGCGGCAGCTCGGCGACCGGGCCCGACCCTCGCCAGACCGTGGCCGTCGGCCGCATCTCGCGCACGTGCGAGAACGCCCAGCGGCTGCGCGGAAAGCGGTTGTCGGTCGGGTCCAGCACCACGCGCCGGTCCGGCGGCGGCGGAAAGCCCCGCATCCAGCCGTGCGCGACCGGATCGCTGGCCGCCGCGTCGGGCAGGCCCTGCGTGACGGCCACCGCGGCCACGCTGGCCGCGCGGATCGCGTCGTCGAGGTAAGCGTGGTCGTAGGCGACCGGCGTCAGGCGGGGATCGGAAGTCGTCATGGCGGCAGCGTGCTCGGAGAAAGGTCGTGATCGACGTTCGTGAAAGGCGTTTGTCGCGGGCGTTCGTGGCCAGCGTACGAGAAAGGCGTGCCGGAAAGGCGTGCGCCAAGGGCGCTCGTCGGTGCCGGCGCGCCGCGTCAGAGCGTCTGTTCCAGACGCGTCAGCGCCTGGTCGAACTTGTCGAAGATCTCGTCGATCTGCGCGGTGGTCGCGATCAGCGGCGGGCAGAACCCGATCGAGTCGCCCATCGCGCGAACGATCAGCCCCTGCTCGAGCGCCAGCGCCGCGAGCCGCGCGCCGACCTTGCCGACCGGATCGAAGGGCTTGCGCGCCGCCTTGTCGGCCATCAGCTCGATGCCGCCGATCAGCCCCTTGCCGCGCACCTCGGCGACCAGCGGCCGGTCGGAGAAGCCGCGCAGCCGTTCGATGAAGCGCGGGCCGATCTCGCGCACGTGCGCGGCGATGTTCTCGTCCTCGTAGACCTTCAGCGTCTCGAGCGCGATCGCCGTCGTCACCGGATGGCCCGAGTACGTGAAGCCGTGGCCGAAGGTGCCGATGCGCCCGGCGTTGTCGGCCAGCGCGCGGTGCACGGTGTCGTTGATCAGCACCGCCGAGATCGGCGCATAGCCCGACGACAGCGCCTTCGCGCAGGTCAGGATGTCCGGTTCGATGCCGTAGGTGGCGCAGCCGAAGGTCTCGCCGGTGCGGTAGAAGCCGCAGATCACCTCGTCGGCGATCAACAGCACGTCGTACTTGCGCAGCACCGGCTGGATCCTGTCGAAGTAAGCGGCCGGCGGCACGATGACGCCGCCGGCGCCCATGATCGGCTCGGCGATGAACGCGGCGACGGTGTCCGGCCCCTCGGCCAGGATCCGCGCCTCGAGCGATTCGGCCAGGCGGGCGGCGAACTGCTCCTCGGTCTCGCCGGGCCGGCCGAACTTGAAGAAGTGCGGATTGTCGACGTGGCCGATCCGCGCGATCGGCAGGTCGAAATCCTTGTGGTTGTACGGCAGCCCGGTCAGGCTGGCCGTCGCCACCGTCACGCCGTGGTAACCGCCGAGCCGCGACAGGATCTTCTTCTTGTCGCGCTTGCCGATCGCGTTGTGGTAGTACCAGACCAGCTTGACCGCGGTGTCGTTGGCCTCGGATCCCGAGTTCGCGAAGAACGCCTTGGACATCGGCACGGGCGCCAGCGCCAGCAGCCGTTCGGCCAGCTCGATGACCGGCGGATTCGAGCGATGGTTGAACGTGTGGTAGTTGGGCAGCCTGGCCAGCGCGTCCGAGCCGGCCTTGATCAGCCGCGGATGGCTGAAGCCCAGCGACGTGCACCACAGGCCGGCCATCGCCTCGATGTAGCGCCTGCCCTGGTCGTCCTCGACGTAGACGCCGTCGCCGCGCTCGATGATCAGCGGGCCGACCTGCGGATGCGTGGCCAGGTTCGTGTACGAATGCAGGTGGTTGGCGATGTCGCGCGTGGCGAGCCGTTCGTGCGAGGGGGTCGGTGCGTTCATGATGGGTTCCGTGACGAGGCGGGATCCGGCGCGGCCGGGGACGATCGCGCGATGTCCCATCATCGGTCGAATCGGGCCGGCCTGCCAACACCGGGTCCGGAAACCCGGCGATCGCGCGGCGGTGACGGCCGTGACGGCCGCCAACCTCGGCCGCTCGGTCCGTTCGCTGGCGCCGGCCGCTCAGCCCGTCCGCCGGCCCACGGTGACGCGATCGTGGCCGGCCAGGTCGGCCAGCGTCGCGACCTCGCCGAAGCCGGCGTCGCGCAGCCGCGCGCGCACCGCCGCGCCCTGGTCGAAGCCGTGCTCGAGCAGCAACCAGCCGCCGGGCCGCAGCCGGCCGGCGGCGCCGGCGACGATCAGCGAGATCGACGCGAGGCCGTCGTCGGAGCGGTCGGTCAGCGCCGACCGCGGCTCGAAGCGCGGGTCGCCGTCGCGCAGGTGCGCGTCGTCGCGCGCCACGTACGGCGGGTTCGAGACGATCAGCGCGAATCGTTCGTCGGCGCCGATCGGCGTCCACCAGTCGGTGCCGCCGGCCGACAGCCGGAAGTCGATGCGCGCCGCCACGCCGTGCCGCCGCGCGTTGCGGCGCGCGGTGTCCAGCGCGGCCGCCGACCCGTCGGTGGCGACCAGCCGCAGGTCAGCGCGCTCGGCGGCCAACGTGACGGCGATGCAGCCGCTGCCGGTGCCCAGCTCGAGCACGGCGGGCGCCTCGCCGGCCGCCGGCGGCGCGTCCAGCCGCGCGAGACTCCGCTCGACCAGCAGCTCGGTCTCGGGGCGGGGGATCAGCACCGATTCATCGACGTCGAAGCGCCGGCCGTGGAACTCGCGCCAGCCGAGCAGATAGGCGATCGGCGTGCCCGCCGCGCGGCGCGCGCACAGGGCGGCGAACGCGTCGGCGACCGCCGGCGGGGCCGCCGCGTCGCCATGGCCGATCAGCCATTCGCGCGACCGGCCGCTGGCGTGCGCGAGCAGCACCCGGGCTTCGAGCCTCGGCAGTCCGCAGGCGCGGATCAATGCGTCGTGCGTGGGCGCATCGGGCGGGGTCGCATCGGGTGGCTGGGGCACGATTCCGCCGGCCACCTCAGTCGGCCTCGCCGGCCGCCTCGAGCAGTTCGCTGGCGTGCGCGACCGACAGCGCGTCGAGCAGTTCGTCCAGGTCGCCGTCCATCATCGCCTGGATCCGGTACAGCGTCAGGTTGATCCGGTGGTCGGTGACGCGGCCCTGCGGGAAGTTGTACGTGCGGATCCGCTCGGACCGGTCGCCCGAGCCGATCAGCGACTTGCGATGGGCCGATTCGCGCGCCTGCGTCTCGCGTTGCTGGCGATCCTTGAGCCGGGCCATCAGCACCTTCATCGCCTTGTCGCGATTGCGGTGCTGCGAGCGGTCGTCCTGGCATTCGACGACGATGCCGGTCGGCAGGTGGGTGATGCGCACCGCCGATTCGGTCTTGTTGACGTGCTGGCCGCCGGCCCCCGACGCGCGAAACACGTCGATCCGCAACTGCTCGGGATCGATGTCGATCTCGCCGGCCTCGTCGGCCTCGGCCAGCACGGCGACCGTGCAGGCGGACGTGTGGATGCGGCCCTGCGCCTCGGTCTCGGGCACGCGCTGGACGCGATGGCCGCCGGACTCGAACTTCAGCCGGCCGAAGACCGACTTGCCGCTGATCCGCACGATGACCTCGCGATAGCCGCCGAGGTCGGATTCGCTGGCGGACATGATCTCGGTCTGCCAGCGCTGTCGTTCGGCGTAGCGCAGGTACATCCGCAGCAGGTCGCCGGCGAACAGCGCCGACTCGTCGCCGCCGGTGCCGGCGCGGATCTCGAGCAGCGCGTCGCGCGAATCGTTCGGATCGCGCGGTAGCAGCAGCCGCTGCAGCGTCTGCGCCTCGCCCTGTTGCCGGTCGCCGGCGACCTGCGCCTCCTGCTCGGCGAACTCGCGCAGCCCGGGCTCGTCGCGCATCTGCCGCGCGGCATCCAGGTCGCGTCCGGCCTGCTGCCACGCGTGGAAATGCTCGACGATCTCGGACAGCTCGGCGTGCTCGCGGTTCAGCGCGCGAAACGCGTTGATGTCGTGCGCGGCCGATTCGCCGGACAGCAAGCGGTTGACTTCGGCCAGACGCCACTCGAGTCGCTCGAGCCTGGCGAGCATCGATGTCTTCATCGGATCGGGCGGACCTACTTGCCGGAGCGTTCTTGTCGCGCGGGCAGCAGTTGCTCGATGACGCGCATGACCGTCGGATGATCGGGGTCGGGACGCTGCAGCAGCGTCGTCGGTCCGTGCAGGAATTTGCCGGTCAGCGCGTTGGCCAGCGATTCGAGCACCTGCTCGGGCGATTCGCCGCGCGCGAGCATGCGCCGCGCGCGTTCGAGCTCCTGCGCCTTCAGCGATTCGCCGCGCGCGTGCAGCGCGCGGATCGCCGGCACCGCCCGCCGGCCGGCCAGCCACTGCATGTACTGGTCGACGCTGGTCTCGATGATCGCCTCGGCCTGGGCGACGGCCGCCTGGCGGCTCTCGACGCCGTTCTGCACGACCTTGCCCAGGTCGTCGACCGTGTACAGGAACACGTCGTCCAGGCGCGCGACCTCGGGCTCGATGTCGCGCGGCACCGCCAGGTCGACCATGAAGATCGGCCGGCGCTTGCGCGCGCGGCTGGCGCGCTCGACCATGCCCAGGCCGATGATCGGCAGCGAGCTGGCCGTGCACGAGACGACGATGTCGAAGCGGTCGAGCTGCTCGGGCAACTCGGCCAGCCGCATCGCCTGCGCGCCGAAGCGCTGCGCGAGCCGCTCGGCGCGTTCGGCCGTGCGGTTGGCGACCGTCATCTGCCGCGGATGCTGGGCCGCGAAATGCGTGGCCGCCAGCTCGATCATCTCGCCGGCGCCGACGAACAGCACGCGCGTGTCGCGCAGGTCCTCGAAGATCCGCCGCGCCAGGCGGACCGCGGCCGCGGCCATCGATACCGAATGCGCGCCGATCTCGGTCGTCGTGCGCACTTCCTTGGCGACCGCGAAGCTGCGCTGGAACAACTGGTGCAGGTGCGTGCCCATCGCGCCGGCTTCCTGCGCGACGCGCGCCGCTTCCTTCATCTGGCCGAGGATCTGCGGCTCGCCGAGCACCATCGAGTCCAGGCCGGCGGCCACGCGGAACGCATGGCGGACGGCTTCGTGGTTGGGCAGCGTGTACAGATGGCTGGCCAGGCCGTGGCCGGCATCGGCCGCCGTCGCGCTGCTCAGCCGCGCGAGCCAGCGCGTCAGCTCGGCCGGGGCGACCGCCGGCTCGGGCGTCGCGCAGTAGATCTCGGTGCGGTTGCAGGTCGACAGGATCGCCGATTCGGGCAGCAGCGGCGCCAGGTGGCGGCGCATGTCGGCCAGCGCGTCGCGCAAGGTATCGCCCGGGAACGACACTTTCTCGCGCAGCGTCAGCGGCGCGGAGGCGTGATTCAGGCCGAGGGCGATCAGATGCATGGCGGTGCCGGCGGACCGGGCGGCGAGGCTTTGGTAGCGAGAAGCGTTCTCGTTAACTAAGCGTTTGATAACATTGGGATTGTAGCTCGACTAGCCGCGTAGCGCGGAGGTCGACGCTTGATCTGGATCATCGATGGGCTCCTCGCGGGCCGGAATCCGGAATTCGAAACAGGCGCCGCCGTCCTCGGCGGGCCGCACGCCGATGCTGCCGTGGTGCCTGTCGGCCACCACGCGAACGAAGCTCAGCCCGAGCCCGATCCCGGGTTTGTCGCGCGCCTTGCCGCGCCAGTAGGGCTCGAACAGGTGGCCGATCTCTTCGGCCGACAGGCCCGGGCCCTGGTCGCTGACCGCCACGCACCACCTATCGCTTTCGCGCGACAGCTCGACGGTGATCGTCCCGCCGCGCGGGCCGTACTTGATCGCGTTGTCGATCAGGTTGACCAGCGCGCGCCGGATCAACTGGCTGTCGCCGTGCGTCCACGCGAGCTGCAGCATGCCGTGCGTGGCGATCCGGGCCTCGCGCTGCTGGGCGGCGCGCCAGCAGGCGTCGCGCGCTTCCTCGATCAGGTTGACCAGGTCGATCGTGTCGAACACGATCACCGCGCCCTCGGCGCGCGCCAGCTCGACGAAGCCGTTGGCCAGCTCCAGCGATCGGGTCGCTTCGCGGCGGATGTCTTCGAGCCAGGGCGGCAACGGGCGTTCGCGCGCCTGCAGGTCGATGATCGACAGGATCGTGACCTGCGGCGAGCGCAGGTCGTGCGACAGGAAGCGCAGCGTCTGCTCGCGTTCGCGCTGTGCGGCGCGGATCGGCGAGACGTCGACGAACTGGATCAGCCGCACGCGCGACCATTCGGGATCGTCGAAGCGCGCGGTGTCGACCAGCCAGTGGCGGCCTTCGCGGTCGACCAGCTCGGCCTGGCCCGGCGGCGAGGCGGTATCGAGCACGGCGCCGATGTCCAGGCCGGCCTGCTCGCGCAACCAGTCCGGCATCGGCGTGCCCGGCGCCGGCGGGCGGCCGATGTCGCTGCCGAGCTTCGCGTTGGCGAATAGCAGCCGTCCGTCCTCGCCGACGATCAGCGCCGGGCAGGGCAGGCGCTCGAGCGACTGCAGCAGGAACTGGCGCAGGTGCACGGCGCGCGCGGCCGCCGCGCCCAGGCGTTCGAGCTGGCGCGCGACCGGCTCGGTCGGCAGCAGGTCGGGGCGGACGCCGGGGATCGACAGCGCGTTCCGATCGAGCGCCTGCGCCTGCCGGACCAGGCCGGCCGTGGCCGCCTCGAGTCGGCGCCAGCTCCATAGCGGATAGGCGAGCAGGCCGGCCGCCAGCGCGCCGGTCGGCGACCACCAGAGGCCGGCGCGCAGCAGCAGCCCGGCGATCGCCAGCATCAGCGCCAGCGCGCCGATCGTGACCAGCAGGCCGGCGCGCGGCGGCAGCCGGTACAGCGCGGCCAGCAGCAGCAGCACCGGGATCGCGGTCAGCGCGAACTGCTGCCAGGGCGGCAGCGGGTGGATCAGCGCGTCGTCGAGCAGCGCCTTCGTCGCCGCCGCGTGCAGGTCGACGCCGGGCAGCGCATGGTCGCCGGGCAGCAGGCCGGTCGCGTAGCGGTCGCCGAGCCCGGCGGCGCTCGCGCCGATCAGCACGATGCGGCCGGCGAATCGCCGGGGCGGGACCTCGCCGCGCAGCACGGCGCCGAACGGTACGCGCTCGAACGATCGCGACAGCCGCGGCAGCAGCGTGAAGCCGTGCGATTCCCATTGCCCGGAGTTGATCGTCCGCTCGCGCCGCGCCGGGGTCGCCAGCTCGCGGGCGCGCAAGGCGCTGGCCGGCAGCGCATCGCCGGCGGCCTCGCTGGCCAGCGCGAGCGACAGCGCCGGAAAACCGCCTTCCTCGAGCCACAGCCCGCGCACCATGCCGTCGCCGTCGAGCCGGAAATGCGGATGGCCGAGGCGAGCCCGCAAACCGATCTCGGGCACCGGATACAAAGGCAGCTCGCCGTTGTCGGCGCGCGTGGTCGCGATCGGGATCACCACCGGCGACCCGGCCGACGCCGCGCGGACGAGCTCGTCGGCCAGCAGCGCGTCGTCGCCCGCCGCGTCGATCAGCAGCAGGTCCAGGCCGATGACCCGCGCGCCGTCGGCGACCAGCCGGCGGATCATCTCGGCGTGGACGGCCCTCGGCCAGGGCCAGCGGCCGATCTGCTCGAGGCTGTCGTCGTCGATGTCGATGAGGATCAGGCGATCGTCGGTCGGCAGCGGGACCAGCCGGCTCAGGCCGTCGTAGACGGCCGATTCGAAGCGGCCCTTGCCGATCTGCGCGCCGTCCAGGCTCTGCCAGGCGACGTTGATCGCCAGCGCCAGCAGCAGCAACAGGCCCGCCCACCATTCGATCAGCAGGCGATGGCGCGGTTTCATCGCCCAGCCCGTCATCGGGCGCGCGCAGTGATCGGCCCGTGGTCAGGGAGCCGGGCTGGCCTCGACATCGAGTCCCCCGCCCGACTGCAGCGGCGTGCCGTCGCCGGTGAGGACGACGGACTTGATTTCGAACATCTGCGGCACATTGAACGGCGATTCCTCTCCACCCGGCGCGATCGCCTGCACCCGCAGGTAATACCGGCCGGGCTGCAGGTGGTCGAGCGCGAGCTGCGGCCGATCGACCTCGATCACCCGGGGCGCTCGGAATTCCGGCTCGTTCGCGAGCTGCAGGCGGTAGCGCTGGCCGGGCTGGCCCAGCCATCGTACCGACATCCGGTCATGCGCGTCGACGTTCATGCTCGGCTGCGGCGGGCCCGGATACCAGACGAACCGGCTCTGCGCGAACGGACCGACGCTGCCGTCGGGCCGGACCGACGCGACGCGCCAGTAGCGGACCGCGGGCTGGTCGCCGCCGGCCTGGACATCGAGGCTGGTCCGCGGACCGTTGACCGTTTCGGTGGCAAGCAGCGTGGCGAACGTCGGTTCGGCCGCCAGCTCGATCCTGAACCGGTCGATCCCCAACGGCATCGACCATTCAAAGTTGGTCCGCTCGCCGAACACCGCGGCGTCGCTCATCGGCCGGCCGACGGTCGGCGGCAGCGGCCGGGCCTGGACGTCGATGGTCGCGCGGGCCGGCAGGCCTTCGAGGCCGGACGCGGCGATCGGCCGCACTTCGATCCGATGCCGGCCGTCGTCGATCGTCGTCAGCTCGATCCGGGGGGCGTCGACGACGCGCGAAGCGACCAGCGTCAGGTCCTGCCGGCGAAGGGAGTCGGCCAGCGATTCGATCGGCGCGCCCGGTTCGCGCCGATCGGGCGGCACGGCCGCCAGCGGCCGCGAGCCGTCCTGGCGAACGTTCTCGCGATTGATCTCGATCCGGTAGCGCACCGCGCCGGCGACCGGCGGGAACGGCAAGGTCTGCTGCGTCAGGCCGATCGTGTCCGGCAGCCCGTGCAGGTCGACCGCCGGCAGCAGCGCTTCTTGCGCCACCCGCTTCGTCGGGTCGGCGACGGCGCCGAAGCCCGGCAGCAGCACGAGATCCTGGACCTCGGTCGTCGACGGCTGTCCTCGCGCCGTCTGCCCGAACACGCGCCAGTCGACGCCGCCTTCGAGCACCTCGGCCGCGGCGGTCGTCTCGCCGGAGGCCACGCGGAACAAGGTGCCGCGCACGGCGGCGGTGGCCACCCGCGTACGGATCGACAGCGGTTTGGGCCGCTGCGTGGCGGCCGATGCCTCGACCCGGCCGCGTTCGAGCAGCGCGCGGGCTTCGATCGCGCGGTCGTCGTGGTACCGGCGCAGACGCTCCAGGCGCAGCCGGCTGGCAGGTTCGAGGCGCAGCGTCGAGCCGTCGGCCAGCCGCAGCACGACGACCGAGTGGTCGGAGGTCTCGATCACGCCGGCTTCGCGGACCAGATCGCCGGCGGCCATCGGCTTGCCGTCGAGCCGGCTGCCGGCATCCCCCCGCAGCACGATCGCCACGTCCGCCTCGCCGTTGACCAGCGAATACGGGATGCGGATCTGGGTGCCCGGCGTCAGCCTGCGCGGCGACTTGATCCCGTTGATGCGCTGCACGACGACCCAGTTGCCGGGGCGCGCCAGCAGGCGCCTGCCGATGCCCAGCAACGTGTCGCCGGGTTCGATCGTGTAGAGCAGGGCCGCAGGAGGTGGCTGCGGGACGGGCGGCGCGGCGGCGGCCGCGCCGGGAGCCAGCGCGAACCACAGCGACGCCACGACGACGACGGCGGCGCGCGCGGGCGTACCGACGCCAGCCGTGAAGGACGGCACCGGGCCGTTGCCCTCTCGTGAGCCTTCGAACACGGTGATCATCGAGTCAGGTGCGCCATCGGCCGTCGGCGGCCGTGGCGGCGTGCATCGCGGCGGGCGATGTCAGGCCTGCTTCTCGAGCAGGGCCGTGGCGCCGAGTTGCTCGAGGCGATAGCCGTAGCTGTAGACCGGCGCCAGCAGGAAACCGAATTCGGGCCTCAGCTCGAGCTTGGTGCGCACGCGCGAGACGTGGGTGTCCATCGTCCGCGACGGCACCTCGCTGCCGCGGCCCCAGACCATCTCGCGGATGTGGCCGCGCGACAGCGGCCGGCCGATGTTGCGCAGCAGCAGCAGCGCGAGCTGGAATTCCTTCTGCGTGAGCTCGACCGGCTGGTTGTCCCGCCAGACTTCGTGCGTGCGCGTATCGAGGCGGAACGGGCCGAGCTCGAACACGCGATCGGCCTCGGGCTGCGGCATCGCGCGGCGCAGCAAGGCGCGCACCCGCGCGATCAGCTCGCCGGAGCGCACCGGCTTGACCATGTAGTCGTCGGCGCCGGTCTCGAGCGCCTCGACCACATCCCGCTCGGAATCGCGCGACGTGATGAACAGCACCGGCGGCGTCATGCCCGAATGCGCGCGAACCTGCTTGAGCACCTCGATGCCGGGAATGTCGGGCATCAGCCAGTCGACGACCAGCAGATCGAAACTCTCTCGCTTCAGGTCGAACAGCAGATCCTTCGACAGCGCATAAGCGTGGCAAGAGAATCCGGCTTCAGTCAGCGTACTCGCGGTTGCGCCAAGGTGATGCTCGTCATCGTCCAAAAGTGCGACACGCATGATGGTTCCGGGCTCCAGTCGATCGGTACGACGACGACGGTGAACGTCGGTCGCCAGGGTTCCAGGCGAGAGGCGGGCTTGCGGCTTGGTCTCGCTACTGTGCTACGCGCTGTGAGGTCGCGCGCCGTTTCGAAGTCGAATCGAGTGTATCAAGGGGGCCCCGCGAGGGGTTTCAATTCCGGTGACACAATTCTTGCGATTCGTTAAATCCGACGGCCGTCGATATTGGTATCGACGAAAGGTCGAAACAAGTCAATAAAAATACGCTAAGGCGCTGCCAGAAACAATCGGTAAGCGGGATTTCGGCTCTCGTCGGTATACGGATAGCCCAACTGGGTTAGAAACCGTTGAAATGCCGATTGGTCGCTGGGCGGTACCTGCAGGCCCACGAGGATCCGCCCATAGTCTGCGCCGTGATTGCGATAGTGGAACAGCGAAATATTCCACTCCGGATCCATCTGGGTCAGGAAACGCATCAATGCGCCGGGGCGTTCCGGAAACGTGAAGCCGTAAACCCGTTCGTCGCGTGCCAGCGGCGAATGGCCGCCGACCAGGTGCCGCAGGTGCAGCTTGGCCAGTTCGTCGTCGGTCAGGTCCAGCGTCGCGAAGCCGGCCTGCTCGAACTGCCGGGCGATCTGCGTGGCCTCGCTGCGCTGGTTGATCTGGATGCCGACGAACAGGTGGGCCTCGGCCGGGTCGGCGATCCGGTAGTTGAACTCGGTGACGTTGCGGTCGCCGACCGCCGCGCAGAAGCGGCGGAAGCTGCCGCGCGCCTCGGGGATCGTCACCGCGAACACCGCTTCGCGCTGCTCGCCGATCTCGGCGCGCTCGGACACGAAGCGCAGGCGGTCGAAGTTCATGTTCGCGCCGCTGGTGATCGCGACCAGCGTCTGGCCGCGGATGCCCGCGCGCTCGACGTAGGCCTTGGCGCCGGCCACGGCCAGCGCGCCCGAGGGCTCGAGGATCGAGCGCGTGTCCTGGAACACGTCCTTGATCGCCGCGCAGGTCGCGTCGGTGTCGACGGTGACGATGTCGTCGACGAGCTCGCGCGCGAGCCGGAACGTCTCCTCGCCGACCAGCTTGACCGCGGTGCCGTCGGCGAACAGGCCGACGTCGGCCAGCTCGACGCGGTGGCCGGCGCGAAGCGATCGCGCCATCGCGTCCGAATCGGTCGATTGCACGCCGATGATGCGCACCTGCGGCGCGAGCTGCTTGACGAACGCCGCCACGCCGGCGATCAGGCCGCCGCCGCCGATCGGCACGAAGATCGCGTGGACCGGCTGCTGGTGCTGGCGCAGGATCTCCATGCCGATCGTGCCCTGGCCGGCGATCACGTCCGGGTCGTCGAACGGATGGACGAAGGTCAGGCGCTCGGTCCGCTGCAGGTCGAGCGCGTAGCCGTGGGCGTCCGAATACGACTCGCCGTGCAGGTGGACCTCGCCGCCGCGCCGGCGTACCGCCTCGATCTTGACCTGCGGCGTCGTGATCGGCATCACGATGACGGCGCGGCAGCCGAGCCGCTGGCCGGCCAGCGCGACGCCCTGCGCGTGGTTGCCCGCCGACGCGGTGATCACGCCGCGGGCGCGTTCGTCGGGCGACAGGTTGACCATCTTGTTGTAGGCCCCGCGCAGCTTGAACGAGAACACCGGTTGCAGGTCCTCGCGCTTGAGCAGCAGGTGGTTGTCCAGGCGGCTGGACAGCAGGGGGGCGGTTTCGAGCGGGCTCTCCAGCGCCACGTCATAGACGCGCGCGGTCAGCACCCGCTTCAGGTATTCGGTCGACATCGGGGCGAGGGGCGGCGCGCCGCGGCTGGCGCGCACGGATGGACTACTACGCGATTCTACCGTGCCGCCCGGGCGGCACGCGGACGGCGTCGGCCCGGATCCTGTACGCTGCGCGCGTGGAATCGCTCGTCTCCTCGCTGATCAACTGGTTCGCGCTGCCCGCCAACGGGCTCAGTTCGGTTTTCGTCATCTCGCTGGTGTCGGCGACGCTGCTGCCGCTGGGGTCCGAGCCGGCGGTGTTCGGCTACGCGCGGCTCAATCCCGACCATTTCTGGCTCGTGATCGCGGTCGCCACGCTGGGCAACACGCTGGGCGGCGCGATCGACTACGCGCTCGGCCGCGGCGCCAAGGCGACGATCGCGCCGCACCGGCAGGACCGCTATCTGCGCTGGCTCGAACGCTTCGGCGCGCGGACGATGCTGCTGTCGTGGCTGCCGGGCATCGGCGATCCGCTGTGCGCGCTGGCCGGCTGGGCGCGCCTGCCGTTCTGGCCGTCGGTCGGCTGGATGGCCGTCGGCAAGGCGCTGCGCTACACGACGATGACGGCGGCGCTGCTGTGGGTGCCCGATTCGTGGTGGATGCGCTTGCTCGGTCCGCTGATCAACGGCTGAGCCGGTCCGTTCGAAAAGCCCGGGTCCGGATCCGGATCCGGGGCCGAGGTCGGGGCTGGGACTGGAGCTGGAGCTGGGCCGGGGCCGGGGCCGGGGCCGAGGCCGAGCCGAGCCGAGCCGAGCCGAGCCGAGCCGAGCCGAGCCGAGCCGAGCCGAGCAGAGCAGAGCAGAGCAGAGGGGCGCCGGCGACCGGGCGCGGCCGGCGCGCACCGGCGTGGGGAGCCGCAAGGTAGCGTGGGGGAGCCGCACGGTAAAATCCCGCCATGAACGCCCATGCTCCGCTGCCCGCTCCCTCGCTCGATTCGCTTGCCGATGCGCCGCCGCGCCTGCGCGAGATCCCGTACAACTACACGTCGTTCTCCGATCGCGAGATCGTCGTGCGGCTGCTCGGAGAATCGGCATGGCAGATCCTCGGCGAGCTGCGCGCCGAGCGTCGGACCGGCCGATCGGCGCGGATGCTGTTCGAGGTGCTCGGCGACATCTGGGCGGTCCAGCGCAATCCTTATCTCGAAGACGACCTGCTCGACAACCCGCAGCGCCTGCGGCAACTCGTCGGCGCGCTGCGTCACCGGCTGAACGAGATCGACAAGCGGCGCCGGCTCGATGCCGAGGCCGATCCGTCCGGCGCCGACGACGGCAGCGCGCTGCGCAGCGCACGCGTCGAGCGGCTGCTGGCCGCGGCCGCGCAGGCGGTCGGCGAGTTCGAGGCGCGGTTCGCGCAGACGGCCGGGCTGCGCAAGCGCGCGCTGCGCGCGCTCGCCGCGCATACGGCGCGCGACAACATCAAGTTCGACGCGCTGTCGCGCGTCTCGCACGTCACCGACGCGACCGACTGGCGCATCGAGTTTCCGTTCGTCGTGCTGACGCCCGATACCGAGACCGAGATCGCCGGCCTGGTCGCCCGCTGCATCGAGCTGGGATTGACGATCATCCCGCGCGGCGGCGGCACCGGCTACACCGGCGGCGCGATCCCGATGACGCCGATGACGGCGGTCATCAACACCGAGAAGCTCGAAGGGCTGGGGCCGGTCGAGCGCGGGCCGCTGCCCGGCGTCGCCGGCGAGGTCACGACGATCTTCGCCGAGGCCGGCGTCGTCACGCGCCGCGTCACCGACGCGGCCGAGGCCGCCGGCCGCGTGTTCGCGGTCGACCCGACCTCGCTCGACGCGTCGTGCATCGGCGGCAACATCGCGATGAACGCCGGCGGCAAGAAGGCCGTGTTGTGGGGCACGGCGCTGGACAACCTGGTCTGGTGGCGGATGGTCGATCCGGACGGCAACTGGCTCGAGGTCACGCGCATCGGCCATAACCTGGGCAAGATCCACGACGATCCGTTGGCCGTGTTCACGCTGTGCTGGTACGCGCCGGCGCAGCTCGGCGGCGACGGCCGGATGCACGGCGAGCCGATCCGTTCGCGGCGGCTCGAGATCGAAGGCCGGCGGTTCCGCAAGGAGGGGCTCGGCAAGGACGTCACCGACAAGTTCCTGGCCGGATTGCCGGGCGTGCAGAAGGAAGGCTGCGACGGCCTGATCACGTCGGCGCGCTGGGTGCTGCACCGGATGCCCGCGCATACGCGAACGGTCTGCCTCGAGTTCTTCGGCCAGCCCAAGGACGCGGTGCCGTCGATCGTCGAGATCAAGTCCTATCTGGACGGCCTGGCCGCGAGGCCGCGCCCGGCGGCCGGCGCGACGCCGAGCACGTGCCGGTGATCCTCGCCGGCCTCGAGCACCTGGACGAACGTTATCTGCGCGCGGTCGGCTACGTGACCAAGTCGCGCCGCGGCGGCCTGCCGAAGATGGTGCTGATCGGCGACATCGTCGGCGACGACGAGAACGCGGTCGCGCGCGCCACTTCCGAGGTCGTGCGGCTGGCCAACGGCCGCGCCGGCGAGGGCTTCGTCGCGATCTCGCCGCAGGCGCGCAAGACGTTCTGGGCCGACCGCTCGCGCACGGCGGCGATCGCGCGCCATACCAACGCGTTCAAGATCAACGAGGACGTCGTCATTCCGCTGCCGCGGATGGGCGAGTACACCGACGGCATCGAGCGGATCAACATCGAACTGTCGACGCGCAACAAGCTGCGCCTGCTCGACGAGTTGGCGCGCTGGGTGGCCACGCCGGTCGCGCAATTGCCGATCGGCCACATCGCAGACATGGACGTGCGCGAGCTGCTGGCCGACGGCGACGCCGCGCCGGTGCCGTCGGCCGCGGGCGGTGGGGCAGGTGGGGCAGGTGGGGCAGGCGGGGCAGGCGGCGGGGCGGTCGGCACCGGCGGATCGCCGGCCGGCGTCGACGCGCCCGGCGATCCGGCGATGACGACGACCCAGTTGCTCGAGGCCCGGCTGCAGCAGGCCGCCGAACTGCTCGCGTACACGCGCCGCCGCTGGCAATGGCTGCTCGACAACATCGACCGGCCGCTGGCCGACGCGCGCGGCGGTCTGGCCGGCGTCGGCCTCGGCCACCTGCTGGCCGACGTCGACGCGCGCCTGGCCGACGATCCGCACCAGCCGCTGTTCCGGATGCTGCAGGATCGCAGCATCCGCGTGTCGTGGAAGGTCGAGGTGCGCGCGCCGCTGGCACGGATCTTCCAGGGCCGCGCGTTCGTGCCGCTGCTCGAGGCCTGCGACGACGTGCACCGGCGCGTGCTGCGCAGCCGCGTGTTCGTCGCGTTGCACATGCACGCCGGCGACGGCAACGTGCACACGAACATCCCGGTCAACTCCGACGATTACCGGATGCTGAAGGAGGCCGAAGCGGCCGTCGCGCGGATCATGGCGCTGGCCCGTTCGCTCGACGGCGTGATCTCCGGCGAGCACGGCATCGGCCTGACCAAGCTCGAGTTCCTGCACGACGACGAGATCAGCGCGTTCCGCGACTACAAGCAGCGCGTCGATCCGAACGGTCACTTCAACCGCGGCAAGCTGATGCCGGGCGCGGACCTGCGCCACGCGTACACGCCGTCGTTCGGGCTGATGGGCGCCGAATCGCTGATCCTGCAGCAGTCGGACATCGGCTCGATCTCCGATTCGATCAAGGACTGCCTGCGCTGCGGCAAGTGCAAGCCGGTGTGCTCGACGCACGTGCCGCGCGGCAACCTGCTCTATTCGCCGCGCAACAAGATCCTGGCGACGTCGCTGCTGGTCGAGGCGTTCCTGTACGAGGAGCAGACGCGCCGCGGCGTGTCGATCCGGCACTGGGACGAATTCTCGGACGTCGCCGACCATTGCACGGTCTGCCACAAGTGCGAGACGCCTTGCCCGGTCGACATCGATTTCGGCGACGTGACGATGAACATGCGCAACCTGTTGCGCAAGATGGGCAAGAAGAAGTTCAACGCCGGCAACGCCGCGGCGATGTTCTTCCTGAACGCGACCGATCCGCAGACGATCAAGGCGACGCGCGCCGCGATGGTCGGTGTCGGCTACAAGGCGCAGCGGCTGGCGGCCGACCTGCTCAAGCCGCTGGCGCGCGCGCAGATCCAGCGCCCTCCGGCCACCGTCGGGCGCGCGCCGATCAAGGAGCAGATCGTCCACTTCGTCAATCGCAAGATGCCGGGCAATCTGCCGAAGAAGACGGCGCGCGCGCTGCTCGACATCGAGGATCATCGCTACGTGCCGATCATCCGCGATCCGGCGCGCACGACGGCGATGAGCGAGGCCGTGTTCTATTTCCCGGGCTGCGGTTCCGAGCGGCTGTTCTCGCAGGTCGGGTTGGCCACGCAGGCGATGCTGTGGCAGGTCGGCGTGCAGACCGTGCTGCCGCCCGGCTACCTGTGCTGCGGATATCCGCAGCGCGGCTCGGGGCAGTTCGACAAGGCCGAGAAGATCATCACCGACAACCGCGTGCTGTTCCATCGCGTCGCGACGACCTTGAACTACCTGGACATCAAGACCGTCGTCGTCAGTTGCGGCACCTGCTACGACCAGCTCGCCGGCTACCAGTTCGACCGGATCTTTCCGGGTTGCCGCATCGTCGACATCCACGAGTACCTGATGGAGAAGGGTGTTCGGCTCGAAGGCGTGACCGGCACGCGCTACCTGTACCACGATCCCTGTCACAGCCCGATGAAGCAGCACCAGCCGCTGAAGGTCGTCAACCAGTTGATGAACGCCGAGTTGAACGGCCGCATCGACAACAACGATCGCTGCTGCGGCGAATCCGGCACGCTGGCGGTCACGCGGCCGGACGTGTCGACGCAGGTGCGGCTGCGCAAGGCCCGGCAGTTGACGCGCGCGACGCAGGCGCTGCGCGCCGACCGGCCGCAAGCGCCGGTCAAGGTCCTGACCTCGTGCCCGTCCTGCCTGCAGGGCCTGTCGCGCTACGAGGACGAGGTCGGACTGGACGCCGACTACATCGTCGTCGAGATCGCCCGCCACGTGCTCGGCCAGGACTGGATGGCCCGCTACGTCGCGCGGGCCAACGAAGGCGGGATCGAGCGGGTACTGGTCTGACGATGCGCGCTTGCTTCGTCAGACGGGGCGCGCTGGCGTTCGCGCTGGCGGCCGCCGCCTCGATCGGCGCCGCCCAGCCGGCGGCCGGTGATCGCACGGATCCTCCGGCGCCGGCCGCGCCGGCGTCGGGCGGCGCCACGGCCGGCGCATCGCCGCAGCACGCATCGCCGCCGGACACGATCGAGCAGCGCCTGATCGGCTGCACGGTCTGCCACGGCACGCAGGACGTGATCGTCAAGGGCAACTACTATCCGCGGCTGTTCGGCAAGCCCGCCGGCTATCTGTACAACCAGCTCGTCAATTTCCGCGAGGGACGGCGCGCCTACCCGTTGATGACCTACCTGGTCGGCAACCTGCCCGAGCCTTACCTTCGCGAGATCGCCGAGTACTTCGCGGGCCAGCATCCGCCTTATCCGCCGCCCGAGCCGTCCCAGGCCGGCGCGGCGATGATGGCGCGCGGCCGGCGGCTGGTGCTCGACGGCGAGCCGGCGCGCGACGTGCCGGCGTGCGCGGCCTGTCATGGCCAGGCGCTGACCGGTGTCGCGCCGTCGGTTCCTGGCCTGCTCGGCCTGCCCAAGGACTACATCAGCGCGCAGTTCGGCGCGTGGCGCAATCGCGCGCGCCACACGGTCGCTCCCGACTGCATGGCCCAGGTCGCCGAACGGCTGTCGACCGACGACATCGCGGCGGCGGCGGCCTGGCTCGCCGCGCAACCGGCCCCGGGCCAGGCGCTGCCGGCCAGCGGCCCGGCCAACGATCTGCCGATGCGCTGCGGCAGCGTCGAGAGCGCCGCCGTCGCGACGCGAGGCGAGCGATGAGCCGCGCCGCCCGCATCACGATCGCCGTGGTCCTCGGCTTGCTGGGGATCGCGGTCGCGGCGGCCGCCGTGCTCGCCGCGCTCGGCCTTCGCGACGGCGATCCGCCGCCGACCGGCGCCGCCCCCGCGTGGGCGGGCGTGCCGGTCGACGCGTCCGGCCCGGCACCGGCCGGCGCCGATCCGGCCGAGGCGCAGCGCGCGCGCGGCGCTTATCTGGCGCGCGCCGGCAATTGCGCCGGCTGCCACACGGTCCGGGGCCAGCCCGAGTTCAGCGGTGGACGCCCGGTGCCGACGCCGTTCGGCACGCTGTTCTCGACGAACCTGACCAGCGATCCCACTAATGGCATCGGCGACTGGACAGCCGATGATTTCTGGCGCGCGCTGCACCTGGGCAGGTCGCGCGGCGGCCGCCTGCTGTATCCGGCCTTCCCGTACACCGACTACACGCGCACGACGCGCGAGGACGCCGACGCGATCTTCGCGTACCTGAAGTCGCTGCCCGCGGCGGCGCGGCCGAACCTGCCCGCGCAGATGCGCTTCCCGTTCGACCAGCGCTGGTTGCTCGCGCTGTGGCGCGGGCTGTACTTCCGCCCCGGCGTCTACGCGCCGCAAACCGCTCGCGACGATGCCTGGAATCGCGGCGCTTACCTGGTGCAGGGGCTCGGGCATTGCGGCGCCTGCCATACGCCCCGCGACAGTCTGGGTGCGCCGCGATCGAACCAGGCGATGGCCGGCGGCCGGATTCCGGCGCTCGACTGGTACGCGCCGGGCCTGGGCGCGATGCCGGCCCGCGAGGCGGCCGAGGTCGGCGGCACGGCCGACGATCCGCACGCCTGGGTCGGCCTGATGCGGGACGGCGTCGCGCCGGGCGCGGTCATCGTCGGGCCGATGGCCGAGGTCGTGCGCAACAGCCTCCAGCATCTGGCGCCGTCGGACCTGCGGGCGATCAGCACCTATATGCAGAGCCTGCCGCCGGTGCCGGCCGAGGCCTCCGTGGTCGCCGCGCGCGGCGATCCGGTGTCGTCCGCGATGATGGAGCGCGGCGGCAGGCTCTATGCCGATCATTGCGCCGACTGTCATGGCCGGGACGGCGGCGGCGCCGGCGCCGCGTATCCGCGGCTGGCCGGCAACCGGGCGCTGACCGACGAGCCGGCCGTCAACGCGATCCGGATCGTGCTCAACGGCGGGTTCGCGCCCGGCACGCGCGGCAATCCGCGTCCGTACGGCATGCCGCCGTTCGCGCCGACCTTCGACGATCAGCAGGCCGCCGACGTGATCAGCTACGTTCGCAACGCCTGGGGTAACCGGGGCGGCGCGGTGCAGAGCTACGAAGTCAACCGCTATCGCAGCGCGCCGCCCGACTGAAAGCGAGGAGTGCCGCATGACCCTTGATCCCCGCGTTGGCCGCCAGGCCGGAGGCCCGCTCCGCGAGGGGGTGGGCGGCCGCATCGACTGGCGTGGCGCGCGATGATGCCGGGCGAGCCGATGCGGCTGCTGATCCTGTCCGACCTGCACGTCGAGGCGGCCGCCTATCCGGCGCGGGCCGCCGCCGCCGTGCCGGACGATGCCTATGACGTGGTCGTGCTGGCCGGCGACATCCACAACGGCGAGGCCGCGCTGCGCTGGGCGCGAGACAGTTTCCCCGCCCACCGGATCGTGCAGATCGCCGGCAATCACGAGTTCTACGATTCGCGCTACGACGCCTGCCTGGCGCGCCTGCGCGAGACGGCCGCCGGCCTGGGCATCGATTTCCTCGAGAACGATCGCTGCGAGATCGACGGCGTCGAGTTCCTCGGCTGCACGCTGTGGACCGATTTCCGGCTGTTCGAGTCCGAAGGGCGCCCGCACCACCTGACGCCGGACCAGGCGATGCAGGCCAACCGGCGGCTGATGGCCGACTATTTCGCGATCGACGTCGACGATCCGGCGCTCGGATCGCGGCGGTTCACGCCCGCCGACTCGGTCCGGCTGCACCGGCGGTCGCGGCGTTGGCTGGCCGACGCGCTGGCGCGTCCGGCCGCCGGGTCGCGGGTCGTCGTGACCCATCACCTGCCGAGCTGGCGCTCGGTCGTTCCGCGGTACGTCGACGCGGTCTCCAATGCCGCGTTCGCCAGCGACGTCGACGACCTGGTCGCGCTCGCCGACCTGTGGATCCACGGACACACGCATTCGTCGCAGCGCTATGCGATCGGCGGCTGCACGGTCGTCAGCAACGCGCGCGGCTATCCGTCGCGCCGCAGCGAGCCGGGCGACCGGTTCGAGAACCCGGATTTCGAGCCCGGACTGATCCTGTCGGTCGCCGCCGGTCGGCGCTGACCGCCGACGGGCACATGCTTGCGGCGCGCCGGCGCCGCGCGCGCGACAGTGAGGGTTTCGACGCTGGCCGCCGTGCCCCGTATCCGATGAGCGTTCGCGCGCCCTCCGCCTCCCGATCGAAGAAGGACGTCGCCGGCCTGCGCGACTGGCTGGCCGGCGCGGCGGCCGACGAGAGCGACGCGCTGTCGCTGCTCGACCTGCTGGCCCGGCGCATCGGCGAGCACGCGCCCGAGCTGTCCGCCGACGAGTCGTCGGCACTGGTCGAGGTCGCCCGCGAGCGGCAGGTCGCCGCCATCGAGGCGGCGCTGCGCTCGATGGCCGGCGCCGCGTTTCCGCTGCCCGCCGACGACTGGCCGCGCCTGCGGCACGTGTTCGCGCAGATGCGCATCGCCCGCGATCGCCTGCTCGAACACCACCTCGCCTCGGTCGAGGACAGCGGGCTGCTGACGCGCACGGTGATCCCGGGCGCCAGCGACGACTGGCGGCACGTCGCGTCGCTCGTGCATGCGCTGGACCTGCAGGCGTGGCTGCTGCGCGAGCACCTGTTGCACCGCATCGACGTCGACGCCGCCGACTGGCAGAGCCTGGCGCGGCTCGCGGCCCGGTTGCGCGCCAGCAGCTTCCTCGATGCGCCGATTCCCGATCCGACGGGCTCGCGCCGGTCGCGGACCGCGCGCGCGCTGATCGTCCACCCGCTGCTGCTCGCCAGCGCGCGGCTCGACGAGCGCGATGCGGCCGAGTCCGAGCTGATCGACCGGCTGGCGCGTGGCTGGGCCGGCAAGGTCGGCCTGCGCATCGATGACGACGGCCGGCTGCACGAGAACCGGCATGGCCCGACGCTGCTGCTCGCCGATCGTCTGGCGGTGCGCCTGGACACGCACCGACTCGATCGCCGGCTGCAGGAACGCCTCGAGCTGCTCGCGACGGCTCCCCGCGGCGAGGGCCCGCGCCTGCCGGCGGGCCTGACGCGCGAGCGCTGCCTGCGCCTGCTGGCCGAGCTGCGCGAGGACTGGAGCGATGCTTACCGTCCGCGCCGCTGGCCGGCCACGCGGGCCGAACGGATCCTCGTGCGCTTCGGCACACCGGCCGGCGACGCGGTGCCGCCGGCCCGGCAGCCGGCCGCGCAGTCCGCCAGCCTGTCGCCGGCCGGCCTGGTCAGCTTCGGCTACGCGTACGGCCAGCACGAGCAGGACACGTTGATCCGGCGGGCCCGGGGGCTGGACGAGCGGCCGCGCCAGGCGCTTCGCGACTACCTGGCCCAGGGCGAGATCGCCGGCCGGATCGGCGACGAGGGCGGTGTCGTCGTCATCGGTCGCACGTCGCTGCGAGCGGTCAAGGCGGGGGCGCTGGTGGCCTGGACGCCGGCGGACGACCCGGGCGCGCCGATCCGCGTCGGCCGGGTCGTGGCCCGGCGCCAGCGCGCGATCGCCGAGGACGAGGCGCGTACGCTGGCGGGGGAAGCGGCGCTCGCGCAGCGCCTGATGATCGCGCCCTGGCCGCATCGCGTCGAGATGATCCGCCTGCGCATCGGCGACGACGGCTTCTTCGGCGACGCGCTGCTGCTGGCCGGGATCGACGACGAACCGGCCTGCGTCGTGCTGCCGCCGGCTCGCGTGCGCGAAGGCGACTCGGTGATGCTGCGGCTGCCGCAGCGCGACGTGCCGGCGGCGATCGGTCGCGTGCTGCAGCGCGGCACGGGTTTCGAAAGGATCGCGATCCGGCTCCCGCAGGACTGAGAGGCTGAGAGTCTTTCGTCCATGCCCGCCTTGCACGTCCAAACGCCCCGGCTCGTCGTTGCAAATGCTCGCCATAGCCCGAGCTATGGCTGCGCTTTGCGCCTGGATCCGAGGCGCTTGGACGCGTCTTTCGGGCACGGCCGAAAAACTCTCCGCCTCTGATCGCGGGTTTCCGATGCGATCGCATCGGCTACACTGCGACCATGGCCGGCCTCGACAGGAATACGCCCTTACCCACGCGGATCGTGCTGCACCAGCGGTCGCGCGTGCTCGAGCTCGCGTTCGACGACGGACGCGAGTTCCGCCTGCCGTTCGAGTTGCTGCGCGTCTTTTCGCCGTCGGCCGAAGTGCGCGGGCACGGGCCGGGCCAGGAGGTCCTGCAGACCGGCAAGCGCCAGGTGCGGATCGATTCGATCGAGGCGGTCGGGCACTACGCGTTGCAGCCGCGGTTCTCCGACGGCCACGACACCGGCCTGTACTCGTGGGACTATCTGCACTGGCTCGGCGTCAACCAGGCCCGGTTGTGGGCCGAGTACGAGGCGCGCCTGCGGGCCGCCGGCGCCAGCCGCGACGAGCCGGCCGATGCCGGCGCCGGCGGGCCGCTCCTCGAAGTCGAGCAGCGATCGAAGGCAGGGGCGGGCGGCAGCTGCGCCGGCGGGGCATCGCCCGGCGGCGAGGACGCCGGCGCGTCAGTGCCCGCCGGGCCCGCCGACTCATCGTCGTTGCCGGCGGCCGGACGGCCGGAGTTCGCGTCGTTGAACGCGGTTCCGCTGAGCCGCCCGCGCTGATCGCAGTGCCCATCCTTATCGATCCATGACATGAACGACGCCAGCGGTTCCACCCATTTCGGTTTCGAGCAGGTTCCCGAGGAGCAGAAGGTGCGTCGCGTGGCGCAGGTCTTCGATTCGGTCGCCCAGCGCTACGACGTGATGAACGATCTGATGTCGGCGGGCATGCATCGCCTGTGGAAGTCGTTCACGATCAGGCAGGCCGGCCTGCGTCCCGGCATGCGCGTGCTCGACGTCGCCGGCGGCACCGCCGATCTGGCGCGGGCGATGGCGCCGCGCGTCGGCCGCGACGGCGAGGTCTGGCTGACCGACATCAACGGATCGATGCTCGGGATCGGGCGCGACCGGATGCTCGACGACGGCCTGATCCAGCCCGCCGTGCAGTGCGACGCCGAATGCCTGCCGTTTCCCGATGCTTATTTCGACCGGGTCACCGTCGCGTTCGGTCTGCGCAACATGACGCACAAGGAGCGCGCGCTCGCGCAGATGCGGCGCGTGCTCAAGCCCGGCGGCAAGCTGCTGGTGCTCGAGTTCTCGCGGATCTGGAAGCCGCTCGCGCCGATCTATGACCGCTATTCGTTCTCGGTGCTGCCGTGGATGGGGCGACGGATCGCCAACGACGCCGACAGCTACCGCTATCTGGCCGAATCGATCCGCATGCATCCGGACCAGCAGACGCTCAAGGCGATGATCGAGGACGCCGGATTCAAACGGGTCCGATATTTCAATTTGGCTGCCGGCGCGGTGGCCCTGCATGAGGGCGTTCGAATCGGGTAATCCGGCAAGGCGTCCCCATATGGGGATCGAGACGGCTTTTTTGGGTGGGATCGCTTCTGTGAGGGGCACATGAAACGGTACTGGATACATGCAATCGCGGTGGCACTGGTCGTGTCACTTCCCTGGGATCTGGCGCAAGCCAAGCGCATGGGCGGAGGCGGCTCGATGGGCCGGCAGTCTCCGAACGTGATGCAGCGGGACGCGACGCCGCCCCGCCAGGCGACGCCGCCGCAGCAGGCCGCCCAGCAGCCCGGCCCTTCGCAGGCCGCTCCCGCGCAGGCTGCGCCCTCGCAGGCGGCCCCGGCTCAGGCCGCTCCGGCCCAGGCCGCACGGCCGGCCGCCGGCGCGGCGACGGCGGGCGCCGCGGCCCAGCAGGCATCGCGCTCGCGCTGGCTCGCGCCGCTGGCCGGCATCGCCGCGGGCCTGGGTCTGGCCGCGCTGGCCAGCCATCTGGGCTTCGGCGAAGGCTTCGCATCGCTGATGCTGATCTTGCTGATCGCCGTCGTCGGCATCGCCGTCGTGCGCATGCTGATGCGTTCGCGCAAGCCGGTCTCGCGCGCCAACCCGTACCAGCCCGCGTTCTCGTACAACGGCGTCGGGCAGGAAGCTTCGGTCAACGGCTACACGCCCGGTGCGCAACCCGCGCAGCGGCCGGCCTCGGTCGTGCGTCCGGAGCAGGCGCCGCGCGAATCCGGGACGCTGGGCGACGCCTGGCGGGTGCCCGCGGATTTCGACCGGGACGGATTCCTGCAGCAGGCCAAGTCGCAGTACGTGACCTTGCAGGGCGCTTATGACCGCGCCGACCTGGACAGCTTGCGCGAGTTCACGACGCCGGAGATGTTCGACGGGCTGTCGCGCGAGATCGCCGCGCGCCAGGGGGCTCGCAACGTCACCGACGTCGTCACGCTCGAGGCCGAGTTGCTCGGCATCACCAGCAGCGGTGCCGAGCATCTGGCCAGCGTGCGCTTCCACGGCATGATCCGCGAGACCGAGGGCGCGCCGGCCGAGTCGTTCGACGAAGTCTGGAACCTGTCCAAGCCGGTCGACGGATCGTCGGGCTGGGTGCTCGCCGGCATCCAGGCGCTGGCCTGAACCGCGTCCTGCCGGTCGTGCGCGCCGCGATGTCCGTCGATTCCGATACGCCGCGCCAGGCCGGCGCGCAGCCCGGGCCGGCCGCAGCGCGCGGCGGCGACGGGCCG
>JASGFT010000054.1:0-27197 GCA_047605425.1 Burkholderiaceae bacterium
TCGTGCGCCGGCCCTGCCGGCGCGCGTGCTCGGCGGCGGGCACCGCCTCGCGGATCTCCTTGACGCCGCCGAGCACCGCCGAGATCGCGATGAACTGCGCATCGAAGCCGTCGGCCATCAGCCGGGCCAGCGTCGTCTTGCCGACGCCGGGCGGGCCCCACAGGATCATCGAATGCGGCCGTCCGGACTCGAACGCGACGCGCAGCGGCTTGCCCGGGCCCAGCAGGTGCGATTGGCCGATCACCGAATCGAGATCGTGCGGGCGCAGGCGCTCGGCCAGCGGCGATGTCGGCGCACGAGAGGAGGCGTCGGACGGGGCACCGGCCAGGGCTCCGGCCGGGGCGCGAGCGCCGGTCGCCGACGTGGCGGCGGCCGCGCGGCGCCGCGGCCGGAGCGGCGGCTCATCGGGCGCCGGATCGAAAAGGTCGGGTTCGTCAGTCATGCGCAGGCGCTCGCGCGCGGGGGCGAAGTCGATGGCCTCGGCCGGGGCGGCCCGGATCGGACATCCGGACCGCGGGCGACGGATCAGCCGGGTGCGAAACCGCCTAGAATACCGCGCCGCGCGCGTCGACCGGCCAGATCGCGTCGACCTTGTCGCCGTCGAGCGCGACGTACCAGTCGTGCAGGTTGACCGTCGGATCGCAATGGCTGGGCACGAGCCGCACCTTGTCGCCGGGCGCCAGCGACCGCGCCGGCGGCACCAGCGCCGAAACGGCGGCCGCCGGCATGCCGGCCGCGAGCAGCCCGGCGGCGGACGCGCTCGACGCCGGCTCGGCGTCGCGCCGCAGCACGACGTGCTCGTCCGAGATCGAGGCGACCCGCCAGCCGGGCTCGGCCGACAGCGGCGGCCCGCATTCGGCGCTCAGCGCCTTCAGGCCGGCGTCGAGGACCGCGCGATCGCCGTGCACGGTGATCACCGTCGCCAGCACGTGGATCACCTGGCGCAGCGGCGCGTCGCGCTCGTCGTTCTGGTTGCGCCCGTAGTCGGCGTCCATCAGCACGTAGGAGCCGGGCTGGATCTCGGTATAGATGCCCGAATCCAGCTCGTTGACGTAGCTGCCGGTGCCGCCGCCGGTGATCTCGGTGATCGTGGCGCCGTCTGCCTGCAGCGCGCGGCGCACCTGCACGGCCTTGACCGCCGCGTGGTTGATCGCGTCGCGGCGCTGCTGCGGGTCGCGCAGGTGCTGGGCCCGGCCCTGGTACGCCTGCAGGCCACGCAAGCGCAACTCGTTCGGGTGCGCGCCGATCAGCCGCCACAGCGCGACCGCCTCGTCGGGCCCGGGCACGCCGCAACGCCCCTGGCCGACGTCGACCTCGATCAGCACGTCGATGCGGACAGCGCGCTTGCGCGCCGCGGCGGCGAGCTGCGCGACCTGGACCGGATGATCGACGCAGACGGCGATCCGCGCCGTGCGGGCCAGCAGCGCCAGCCGGTCCAGCTTGCGGGCGCCGACGACCTGGTTGCTGACCAGTACGTCGGGAATGCCGCCGCGCACGAAGACCTCGGCCTCGGACACCTTCTGGCAGCAGACGCCGACCGCGCCGGCCGCCATCTGGCGGCGCGCGATCTCCAGCGACTTGTGCGCCTTGGCGTGCGGGCGCAGCCGGACGCCCGCCTGCGCGGCGCGCTGCGCCATCACCGCCAGGTTGGCGTCGAACGCGGCCAGGTCCACCAGCAGCGCCGGCGTGTCGACCGCCGCCAGTCCATCGCCGGCGCGCGCCGGCGCCCGCTTAGTCGTCGAAGTGGCCATGTTCGCTGTCCGTCATTGGGTGACGACCTCGGCCCCCTTCGGCGGCACGAACCGGAATTGCTGCGCGTCGACGGCGGGATTGCGCTCGACGTCGCTGAACTGGAAGACCGTCGTGCGCCCGAACGCGTCCTTGACCTCCATCGCCCGCGGCAGATTGCCCTTGAGACCGATGGCGATGCTGTCGAAGCCGGCGTCGGTCGATTTCGGGCGGGCGAGCAGCCAGGACAGGCCATCGCGCTCGCCGTCCTCGACCAGCGTGAACGACTGGTCCAGGTCCGAGGTCCCGAACAGGATCGCCGCCGGCGTCGCGCCGAGCGCGTCGTCCATCTTGCGCACCGTGACCTGGTTCAGGTCCTTGTCGAAGAAGAACACCTGCTGGCCGTCGGCCACCATCAGTTGCTCATAAGGACGCGCGACCTCCCAGCGGAAGCGGCCGGGACGGATGAACGCGAAGCGGCCGCTGCTGGCCTCGGCGGGCTGCCCGCCGGACTTGAACGCGCGCTGGGAGAACTCGCCGCTCGCCGACTTCGTGCCTTGGGTGAACGCGCGCATCTGCTCGATCGCGCCGGCCAGCGCCGGCGGCGCGGCCCAGGCCTGCAGCGCCAGGCAGGCCGCCGCGGCGATCGCGATGCCGAGTGCCCGCCGCGCGCGTCCGGCGCGAACCGCGGAGCTTTCGGCCCGGCTCCGCCGGACGGCCCGCGCGGCAGCGAGCCGCTGCGGCCCGATGTCGTGGGAGATCATTGCCGGCGCCTCCTAATCGTCACCGCTGCCCGCTTGCGTCGGCACCAGGATGTCGCGATTACCGTTGGTCGCCATCGCCGAAACGACGCCCGACTTCTCCATCTGCTCGAGCAGCCGCGCGGCGCGGTTGTAGCCGATGCGCAGATGCCGCTGCACGAGCGAGATCGACGCGCGCCGCTGCTGGAGAACGACGGCGACGGCCTGGTCGTAGAGCGCGTCGGCCTCGCCGTCGACGCCGGCGTCGGACAGCGTCTGCTGCAGGCCGCCGAAACCGACCGCGCTACCCGGGTCGATCTCGCCGCCAGCGACGCCGCCTTCGAGAATGCCTTCGATGTACTGCGGCTCGGCCAGCGACTTCCAGTGCTCGACGACCTTATGGACCTCGTCGTCGGCGACGAACGCGCCGTGCACGCGGATCGGCAGCCCCGAGCCCGGCGGCAGGTACAGCATGTCGCCCTGCCCGAGCAGCGACTCGGCGCCCATCTGGTCCAGGATCGTGCGCGAGTCGATTTTCGACGACACCTGGAACGCGATCCGGGTCGGGATGTTGGCCTTGATCAGGCCGGTGATGACGTCGACCGACGGCCGCTGCGTGGCCAGGATCAGGTGGATGCCCGCCGCGCGCGCCTTCTGCGCGAGCCGGGCGATCAGCTCCTCGATCTTCTTGCCGACGACCATCATCAGGTCGGCCAGCTCGTCGATGACGACGACGATCTGCGGCAGGCGGTCGAGCGGTTCGGGCGCGTCCGGCGTCAGCGAAAAAGGATTCGGGATCTTCTGCTCGCGCTTTTCGGCGTCGGCGATCTTCGCGTTGTAGCCGGCCAGGTTGCGCACGCCGAGCCTGCTCATCACGCGATAGCGCCGCTCCATCTCGGCGACGCACCAGTTCAGCGCGTTGCCGGCCTGGCGCATGTCGGTGACGACCGGCGCGAGCAGGTGCGGGATGCCCTCGTAGACGCTCATCTCGAGCATCTTCGGATCGATCAGGATCATCCGCACCTGGGTCGGGTCGGACTTGTACAGCAGCGACAGCAGGAACGCGTTGATGCCGACGGACTTGCCCGAGCCGGTCGTGCCGGCGACCAGCGCGTGCGGCATCCTGGCCAGGTCGGCGACCACCGGCTTGCCGCTGATGTCCTTGCCGAGCGCCAGCGTCAGCGGCGACGACGAGTCCGCGTATTCCTGCGAGCCGAGGATCTCGGACAGGCGCACCGTCTGCCGGCGGGCGTTGGGCAGCTCGAGCCCCATCAGGTTCTTGCCCGGGATCGTCTCGACGACGCGCACCGACACCAGCGACAGCGCGCGCGCCAGGTCCTTCGACAGGTTGACGACCTGGCTGCCCTTGACGCCGGTGGCCGGCTCGATCTCGTAGCGCGTGATGACCGGACCCGGATACGCGTAGACGACCTGCGCCGCGACGTTGAAGTCGGACAGCTTCTTCTCGATCAGCCGCGACGTGTACTCGATCGTCTCGGCCGGGACGCTCTCCTGCGCGACCGGCGGCGGGTCGAGCAGCGACAGCGCCGGCAGCTCGGTATCGGCCGGCAGATCGGCGAACAGCGCGACCTGCCGTTCGGCCTGCGCGCGCTCGGAGCGCTCGATGCGCGCGGGCTTCTCGATGCGAACCGGCTCCGGATGCTCGACGTCGAAGATCTTGCGCATCTCCTTGACCTGCTCGGTGCGCTCGACGGCGGCCGCCTGGCCGATCTGGCGGTCCTTGCGCGCGGCGAACGCCGCGATCACCCGCTCGCAGCCGAGTTCGATCAGCAGGCCGATCCGCTCGAAGATCGACAGCCAGGACACGCCGGTCCACAGGCTGAAGCCGGCCGCCGCCAGCACGATCATCATCAGCGTGCCGCCGATCGCGCCGAGCGCGCCGAGCGCCGGATCGGCCACCAGCCGGCCGACGATGCCGCCGGGCGCCAGCGGCAACTGCGCGTTGAACGTGTGCACGTACGCCGATTCGAGGCCCACGCAGCCGATCAGCAGCAGCGCGAAGCCCAGCCAGCGCTCCCACGCGAAGCGGGGATCGGGCAGCTCGGCGATCGCCTTGGCGGCCTTGGCGCGCGGCTGCTGGCTGGCCCGCGTCAGGACCCGCAGCCGGCGATAGCCGCGCAGGATCGTCCCCACGCACAGCACGATCCACAGGTAGGCCGAATAACCGAACAGATAGAGGAGCAGATCGGCCAGCCACGCGCCGACTCGCCCGCCGGCGTTGTGCACGGAGCCGCCCTGGATCGCGTTCGACCAGCCGGGATCGCCGCGGTGATAGGTGAGCAGGATCAGGAACAGGAACAGGGCGAGCGCCGTCAAACCGATCCAGCCGGCCTCGCGCACGAGCCGGGCGGCGCGCTCGGGCAGGACGAAATGCTGGGCGGGCCCGCGCCGGGTGGCCCCTGAAACTGCGGCCGAAGCTCTGGCCATCTGAACGATCCTTGGAAACTGCCTGTTCTGAACTGCCGCGCCGCGCGGATGACCGCGCGGCGCTCCTACCCTGTCATCGGCCGGCCGCTCGGAGCCGGTCCGCCGTCAACCGCGCCGTCAACTGATGTACGCGCTGATTTTCTCACGCAGGACCAGCCGGCCCTCGGGCATCGGAACGATGTAGCCGTCGATCTCCAGCCCTTTCATGACCCTCGACACCATCTCGCGCGAGGCGCCGATCATCTTGGCGATCTCCTGGCGCGGCAGGCGTCCCTTGACGATGCGCTCGCCGCCGACGTTCTCCGAGAAGTCCAGCAGCACCCGCGCCACGCGCCCGTAGACGTCGAGCAGCGCCAGCGTCTCGATCTTCTTGTCGGCCTCGCGCAGCCGGCGCACGAGCCCCTTCATGATCTGCATGCCGATATCGGGGCTCTGGATCAGCATCGCCTTGAAGCTGTCCTTGTTGATCGCCATGAAGTCGGACGACTCGATCGTGATGACGCTGGCCGAGCGCGGCGCGTCGTCGATCAGACTCATCTCGCCGAAGAACTCGCCGGGACCGATGACGGCCAGGATCACCTCCTTGCCTTCGGAATCGGAGCGCTGCACCTTGGCGCGCCCCGACAACAGAATGTACAGCGATTGCGAGGGTTCGCCCTCGGAAACGATCGTGCGCGCCCGCGGATAGTTCTTCCGGACGCTGCCCGCCGCCAACTGGTCCAACTGCCCTTCGCTCAGACTCGAAAAGAGCGGCACGCGCCGCAGGAAAGCCTTGTTTTCTTCGTGGGCCATACACACCTCAAAAAGGCCGGGAGTTCCTATAATTTCGCTTCGGGCCCCGCCCAAAGCAAAACACCGGCTGAACTTTGTCAGCTAAGTTAATGATTTTTTGAGCATTTCGCAAGCTCATCCTCGCCGGATCATCGTTGTATCCGCGCCAGTTCCTCCGTTTCGCATCGCTTCGAACAGCAAGGACCGTGATGTCTGAAGTCAAACACAGCCGCGTACTGATCCTGGGCTCCGGCCCCGCCGGCTACAGCGCCGCGGTCTACGCCGCCCGCGCCAACCTGCAGCCCGTGCTGATCACCGGCATGGCCCAAGGAGGCCAGTTGATGACCACGACCGACGTCGACAACTGGCCGGCCGACGTCGACGGCGTCCAGGGGCCCGAGCTGATGGCGCGATTCGAGCGTCACGCGCAGCGTTTCGGCACCGAGATCGTGTTCGACCATATCCACACCGCGCACCTGAACGAAACCCCGATCCGGCTGATTGGCGATTCGGGCGTCTATACGGCCGATTCGCTGGTCATCGCGACCGGCGCGTCGGCCAAATACCTGGGCCTGCCGTCCGAGGAGCGCTTCATGGGCCGCGGCGTGTCGGCCTGCGCGACCTGCGACGGCTTCTTCTACCGGAACCAGGAAGTCGCGGTCGTCGGCGGCGGCAATACCGCGGTCGAGGAGGCGCTGTACCTGACCAACATCGCGAAGAAGGTGACCGTGATCCACCGGCGCGACAAGTTCCGCGCCGAGGCGATCCTGGTCGACAAGCTGATGGACAAGGTGGCCGCCGGCGCCGCCGAGATCCGCTGGTTCCACGAACTGGATGAGGTGCTCGGCGACGACAAGGGCGTCAACGGCCTGCGGCTGCGCGACAACCGGACCGGCGCGCTGACCGAACTGGCGGTGCAGGGGCTGTTCGTCGCGATCGGCCACCAGCCGAATACCGAGATCTTCAACGGGCAGCTAGACATGAAGGACGGCTACATCCTCACCCGCACCGGCCTGGCCGGCATGGCGACCGCCACCAGCGTGCCCGGCGTGTTCGCGGCCGGCGACGTGCAGGACCACGTCTACCGGCAGGCGATCACCAGCGCGGGCACCGGCTGCATGGCGGCGCTCGACGCGGCCCGGTACCTCGAAGAAACGGGCAAGGCCTGAGCGTCGCCGGCAGCGACGGGCCGACGACCAGCGACGCAGGCGGATCGTGATGAGCGCGCGAGAAGGCCTGAAATCGTTCGCCGAGCTGGGCCGGCTGTACCAGCGCCTGCGCCGGCAGGCGGCCGACGCCGAGCGCGCGCGGCAGCGCGAACGCGAGCAGGCGGTGCAGTCGCGGCGCGACCAGGATCTGTTCGCGCAGGCGCTGGCCGGCGTGCAGCCGCTGAAGGTCGCGCCGCGCCACCCGCGTCCGCCGCCCGACCTGCCGCCGATCGCGCGCCAGCACGCGCTCGACGAGGCGGCGGCGCTGGCCGAATCGCTGTCCGACGAGATCGACATCGAGCGCTACCTGGACACCGACGAGGCGCTGTCTTTCCATCGGCAGCACCTGGGGCCCGAGGTCGTCAAGCGCCTGCGGCGCGGCGAATGGACGATCAAGCGCCAGATCGACCTGCACGGGCTGCGCGTCGACCAGGCGCGCGGCGCGCTCGCCGAGTTCCTCGCCCAGGCGCTGCGCGCCGAGCACCGCTGCGTGCGGGTGATCCACGGCAAGGGCCTGGGCTCGGTCAACCGCCAGCCGGTGCTCAAGGGCAAGGTGCTCAAATGGCTGATCCAGCGCAGCGAGGTGCTGGCCTTCTGCCAGGCGCGCCCGAACGACGGCGGCAGCGGCGCGCTGATCGTGCTGTTGCAAGGACGCAAGAGCGGCGGTTGACCGATCGCCGTCGAATCGAACGGAGCCGACGATGACCCAGGCGTGGATCCCGTACCTGCCCGACGTCGCGATGGCCGCCGCGCTGGCCTGGGGCGCGGGCCTGCGACTGTACCTGGTCGTGTTCGCTCTGGGGCTGGCGGCTACGCAGGGCTGGATCGTCCTGCCCGATCACCTGGCGCTGCTCGCCCATCCGGTCGTCATCGGCGCGGCCGGCTTCATGGCGCTGATGGAGCTGTTCGCCGACAAGCTGCCCTGGCTGGACAGCGTCTGGGACCTGTTGCAGACCTTCATCCGCATTCCGGCCGGCGCCGCGCTGGCCGGCGCGGTCTTCGGCGATTCGGGCGCGGCGATGACGGCCGCGGCCGCGCTGCTCGGCGGCACGCTGACCGCGACCACGCATTTCGCGAAAGCCGGCACGCGCGCCATCGTCAATACCTCGCCGGAGCCGGCGTCGAACGTGCTGGTGTCGTCGGCCGAGGACGGGGCCGTGCTGGGCGGCCTGTGGCTCGCGCTGGCCAATCCGCTGGTGTTCCTGGTGCTGCTGGCGCTGTTCTCCATCGGCGCCGCGATCGCGATCGCGGTGAGCTGGCGGGCGCTCAGGCGGCTGTTCGCCCGCCGCCGCCCGGCCCCGGCCGCCGCCGGGCCGCGCTGATTCAGCCGCTCAGATCGCCGATTCGCCAGTCTCGCCGGTCCGGATCCGGACCACGTCCTCGACCGGCGTCACGAAGATCTTGCCGTCGCCGATGCGTCCGGTGCGCGCCGATTTCAGGATCGCCTCGATCGCGCCGTCGACCGATTTGTCGGCGATGACGATCTCGACCTTGACCTTGGGCAGGAAATCGACGACGTACTCGGCGCCGCGATACAGCTCGGTATGCCCTTTCTGGCGCCCGAAGCCCTTGACCTCGGTGACGGTCAGGCCCGACACGCCGATCTCGGCCAGGGCCTCGCGGACTTCGTCGAGCTTGAACGGTTTGATGATCGCGGTCACGCGTTTCATGAGGACTCCAATCCTTTGTGGGCAAAAGCCGTCGTTCGGGACTCGCCGCGTCGCGACGAGCCGGTGAGGGGCGCCCGGCCGGCTACGGCGCGATACCGGCCGCGCCCGCGAGGCGGGCGAATGCGATACCCTGTGGCGAAGGGCGCCGCGACGCGCGCCCGTGCCGCCGCATGCCGATCGATCGCTCCGCCGCTTCCTCGCCGCCAGAAGCGCCGTCTTCCGACGACGGCGGCCATTATCGCATGCGCGTGCTGTCCGATCTGTCGCAGGTCGATGCCGCGACCTGGAATGCGCTGGCCCGCCATCCGCGGCCGGGACCGGAGTTCGCGTCGCTGCAACCGTTCGTGCGGCACGAATTCCTGCGGGCGCTGGAGCGAAGCGGCTGCGTCGGCGCGCGCACCGGCTGGCTGCCGCGCCATCTGCTGATCGAGTCGCCGGACGGCCGGATCGCCGGCGCGCTGCCTTTATACGCCAAGAGCCATTCGTACGGCGAATACGTGTTCGACTGGGCGTGGGCCGACGCCTACGAACGGCATGGGCTCGACTACTATCCGAAGCTGCTGTCGGCGATCCCGTTCACGCCGGTCACCGGCCGACGCCTGCTGGCCGGCGATGACGAGGCCCGGCGCCTGCTGGCCGCGGGCCTGATGCGATTCGCCGCCGACAGCGGGCTGTCGTCGCTGCACCTGCTGTTTCCGGACGAGATCGACGAACCGGCGCTGCGCGACGCCGGACTGTCGATCCGCCGGGGCGTGCAGTTCCACTGGCGCAACCGCGACTACCGCGACTTCGACGCGTTCCTGGACGGGCTCGCGCAACCCAAGCGCAAGAAGATCCGCGCCGAACGCCGCAAGGTGCGCGAGGCCGGCGTGACGATCGAGCGCCTCGATGGCGCCGACCTGCGCGAATCGCACTGGGCGTTCTTCCATGCCTGCTACCGGTCGACCTATCGGCAGCATCGTTCGACGCCATACCTGAACGAACGCTTCTTCCTGGAGATCGGCGCGTCGATGCCCGAGCACCTGATGATGGCGATCGCCTCGCGCGACGGGCGACCGATCGCCAGCAGCCTCTTGATGCGCGACGACAGGCGGCTGTACGGCCGCTACTGGGGCGCGCTCGAGCACGTGCCCTGCCTGCATTTCGAGCTGGCGTACTACCAGACGATCGAGGCCGCGATCGAGCGGCGCATCGCGCTGATCGAGGGCGGCGCCCAGGGCGAGCACAAGATGGCGCGCGGCTTCGAGCCGGTGGCGACCGTTTCGGCCCACTGGCTGCGGGATGCGCGCTTCGCCGAGGCTGTCGACGAGTTCCTGCGCCGCGAGGACCGGATGATCGGCGGCTACCTGGATGAGCTGGCCGAGCGCATGCCGTTCCGCGCCCGGCCTGCGCTCACTGGCTGATGCGGGTGCGCGCCGGCACCGCCGACTCGACGCTCGCGACCATCGGCTCCTGCCAGCCGCCGCCCAAGGCCCGGTACAGCGTGACGCGGGCCTGCAACTGCGCGAGCTGGGTCTGGATCACCGACTGCTGGACCGTGTACAGCGAGCGCTGGGCATCGAGCAGATCCAGGTAGCTGGACGCCCCGCCCTTGTAGCGCAGGTCGGCGAGCTTCAGGCGCTGCGATTCGGCCTCGGCCTGCGCCCGCAGCGCACCGAGCTGGTCGCCCAGCGTCGCCGAGCCGGCCAGCGCGTCCGAGACTTCCTTGAACGCGGACTGGATCGTCTTCTCGTACTGCGCGACCATGATGTCGCGCTGCACGCGGGCGCTCTCGAGCGTCGCGCGATTGCGGCCGCCGTCGAAGATCGGCACGCTGAGCGCCGGACCGATGCTCCATTGCCGGCTGCTGCCCTCGAACAACTGGTTCAGCTCGCGGCTGCCGAAGCCGAGGCTGCCGGTCAGCGCGATGCGCGGGAAGAACGCGGCGCGCGCGGCGCCGATGTTGGCCTCGGCCGCGACGAGTTGCTGTTCCTGCGCGCGGATGTCGGGCCGGCGCACCAGCAGGTCCGACGGCAGGCCCGGCGGCACCTCGGCCAGCATCGTCTGCTCGCCCAGCGCCTGCGACGGCGGCAGGTCGGCCGGCAACGCCTGGCCGAGCAGCAGCGCCAGCGTGTTCTCGTCGAGCTGGCGCTGGCGGCGCAGCGCGACCATCGACGCGCGCGCGGCCTCGACCAGCGTCTCGGCCTGGCGCAGGTCGACCTCGGACGCGACGCCGTTGTCGAAGCGCAGCTTGGACAGCCGGAACGACTCGTCTCGCGTCGCCAGCGTCCGCTCGGTCAAGCGCAGCAACTCGTCGTCGGCCACCATCGCCAGGTACGCGTTGGCCACCGACGCCACCAGGCTGATCTGCGCGGCCTTGCGGTTCTCCTCGGTCGCGAAGAACTGCGCGAGCGCCTGGTCCTTCAACGCGCGCACGCGCCCGAACAGGTCGAGCTCGTACGAGGTGATGCCGACCGACACGCCCAGCGTGTTGTACAGCAGCGGTGAGCCGGTCACCGACAGCGTCGACGGCGTGTACGAACGCGTCGCCTGCGCGCCGGCGTTGACGGTCGGCAACAGGTCGGCCTGGCGGATCTGGAACGCCGCGCGCGCCTGCTCGACGTTCAGCACCGCGACGCGCAGGTCGCGGTTGTTGTCCAGCGCGATCTGGATCAGCCGGCGCAGCCGCTCGTCGCCGAAGAAGTCCTGCCAGGCGACGTCGGCGGGCGCCGGCGCATCGGCCTTGGTCGTGCCCGGCGCCCCCTGCGACGACGCCGGGTAAGCGGCCGGAATCGGCGCCGCCGGACGCTCGTGCGCCGGGATGAAGGAGCAGCCGGCGGCCATCGTCGCGATGGCCAGCGCCACCGCCAGGCTCGCGCCGCGGCGTCGGAACGAACGATCAGTCATGGCTTGTCTCCGGCGCGGCGGGCGACGAGATGGCGCCGCCACCCCCGGTGCGCTCGCCTTCCGGCTTCTGCTTGGGTTTGAAGATGCGCGAGACGAACACGAAGAACACCGGCACGAAGATCACCGCCAGTATCATCGCCGAGATCATGCCGCCGACCACGCCGGTGCCGATCGCGTTCTGGCTGGCCGAGCTGGCGCCGGTGGCCAGCATCAGCGGCAGCACGCCGAGGATGAACGCCATCGACGTCATGATGATCGGCCGGAAGCGCAGGTGGCAGGCCTCGAGCGTCGCTTCGAGCAGCCCCTTGCCTTCCCGGTGCAGATCCTTCGCGAACTCGATGATCAGGATCGCGTTCTTGGCCGACAGGCCGATGATCGCGATCAGGCCGACCTTGAAGTAGACGTCGTTCGGCAGTCCGCGCAGGTCGGCGCCGACCAGCGAGCCGAGCACGCCCAGCGGCACGACCAGCATGACCGCCAGCGGGATCGACCAGCTTTCGTACAGCGCGGCCAGCGCCAGGAACACCGCCAGCAGCGACAGGCCCAGCAGCACGAACACCTGGCTGCCCGACGCGAGCTTCTCTTCGCGCGACTGGCCGGTCCACTCGAAGCCGAACCCGGCCGGCAGTTGCGCGGCCAGCCGCTCCATCTCCGCCATCGCCGCGCCGCTGGACACGCCCGGCGCCGGCTCGCCGGCGATGCGCGCGGCCGGATAGCCGTTGTAGCGGACCGACTGCACCGGCCCCTTGGTCCATTCGGTGGTGCTGAACGCGCTGATCGGCACCATCTTGCCGGACGAACTCATCACGTTGATCCTCAGCAGATCCTCCGGATCCATCCGCCGCGGCGAATCGGCCTGGACCACTACCCGCTGCATCCGGCCGGCGTTCGGAAAGTCGTTGATGTACGACGAGCCCATCGCCGTCGACAGCGCGGTGCCGATCGACGCGAAATCGATGCCGAGCGCGTTGGCCTTGTCGCGGTCGATGTTCAGCCGCAACTGCGGCGCGTCATCGAGACCATCGAAGCGCACCGCGGTCAGCAGCTTGCTCTGCCGGGCCAGGCCCAGAAGCTGCTCGCGCGCCGCGAGCAGCTTCGCATCGCCTTGCGCGGCCCGGTCCTGCAATCGGAACACGAAACCGGTGCCGGTCCCCAGCTCGGGGATCGGCGGCGGGCTCAACGGATAGATGAACGCGTCGCGGATCCGCATGAACGTGCCGAACGCGCGCTGCGCGAACCCTTGCGCGCTCTGTCCGGCCCCCGTTCGCTCGTCCCAGTCCTTGAGCACCGTGAACGCCAGGCCGGCGTTCTGCCCCTGGCCCGAGAAGCTGAATCCCAGCACCGCGACCATCTTCGCGACTTCGGGCTGCTTCAGGTAGAACTGCTCGATCTGCTTGACGACCGCCTCGGTCCGGTTGACCGTGGCGCCCGGCGGCAACTGGATGTTGGTGATCAGGTAGCCCTGGTCCTCGTTCGGCAGGAACGACGTCGGCATCCGCATGAACAGGAAACCGACGACGCCGACGATGACCAGATAGATCAGCATCATGCGGCCGCTGCGGCGGATCAACTTCGAGACCGTGCCTTCATAACCGCGGTTGACCCGCTTGAACGTGCGGTTGAACCAGCCGAAGAAGCCCTTCTTCTCGATGTGCGATCCCTTGGCGATCGGCTTGAGCAAGGTCGCGCACAAGGCCGGCGTCAGGCTCAGCGCGAGGAAGGCCGAGAACGCCAGCGACGCGACCATCGTCACCGAGAACTGCCGGTAGATGTTGCCGACCGAACCGCCGAAGAACGCCAGCGGGATGAACACCGAGATCAGCACGACGGTCACGCCGACGATCGCCGCAGAGATCTGCCGCATGCCCTTGCGCGCCGCCTCCTTGGGCGCCAGGCCCTCCTCGGCCATCAGGCGCTCGACGTTCTCGACGACCAGGATCGCGTCGTCGACCAGGATGCCGATCGCCAGCACCATCGCGAACATCGTCAGCACGTTGATCGAATAACCGAGCGCGGCCAGCACCGCGAACGTGCCCAGCAGCGCGACCGGCACGACGATCGTCGGAATCAGCGTGTAGCGCAGGTTCTGCAGGAACAGCAGCATCACCAGGAACACCAGCACGACCGCTTCGAGCAGCGTGTGCACGACCTTCTCGATCGACAGCGCGACGAAGGTCGAGGTGTCGTACGGGATCTCGTACTTGACGCCCGCCGGGAAGAATTTCGACAGCTCGGCCATCTTCGCGTGGACGGCCTTGGCGGTCGCCAGCGCGTTGCCGGTCGGCGACAACTGCACGCCGATGCCGGTCGACGGCTGCCCGTTGAAGCGCGCCGAGGTCTGGTACTGCTGCGCGCCCAGCTCGATCCGGGCGACGTCGCGCAGCCGCACCGTCGAGCCGTCGGTATTGGCGCGCAGCACGATGTTGCCGAACGCCTCGGGCGACGTCAGTTGCCCGGCGACCAGCACGGTCGCGGTGATCTCCTGCGTGCTCAGGTTCGGCAGGTCGCCGACGGCGCCGCCGGACACGACCGCGTTCTGCGCGCGCACCGCCGCGTTGACCTGGTCGGTCGTCAGGTTGTAGCCGACCAGCTTGTTCGGGTCGAGCCACACCCGCATCGCCCGCTCGGTGCCGAACAACTGCGCCTGGCCGACACCAGGGATCCGCTGGATCTCGGGCAGCACGGTGCGCGACGCGTAGTCGCCCAGCGTCACCGGGTTGTACTGCCCGCCGTCGGAATACAGGATCGTGAACAGCAGGAAGTTGGCCCGGCTCTTGTCTACCCGCACGCCCTGCTGCGTCACGGCCGCCGGCAGCCGCGGCGTCGCGCGGCTCAGGCGGTTCTGCACGTCGACCTGGGCCAGGTCCGGATTGGTCCCGGCCGCGAACGTGACGGTGATCGTCGCCTGGCCCGTCGCCTGCGAGACGGACTCGACGTAGATCATCCCCTGCGCGCCGTTCATCTCCTGCTCGATCAGGCTGACGACCGATTCCTCGAGCGTCTTGGCCGACGCCCCCGGATAGGTGGCGGTGATGACGATCGCCGGCGGCGCGACGGTCGGGTACTGCGAGATCGGCAACTGCGTGATCGCCGCCCCACCGATGACGGAGATGAACAGTGCGATCACCCAGGCGAAGATCGGGCGATCAATGAAGAATTGAGCCACGCGCGCTCCTTGCTTACTGTTTGTTCGCCGACGGGCCGCCCTTGGCCGGGCCGGCGGCATCCTGGCCGGCCCTGGCCGCGTCGGCGCCGGGCTTGCCGGGCTCGGCGGCCTTGCCCGTCTCGCCGGGCTGGCGCGCGGCCGCGGGCGCGGTCGGGCTGATCGGCGACTGCCAGGCCACCGGCTTGACCGGCGCGCCGGGCACCATCATTTTCTGGAAGCCGTCGACGATGACCTTCTCACCGCCCTTGAGCCCTTCGGTGACGATCCAGCGGCTGCCGATCTGCTGCCCGGTCTTGATCTGCACGCTGCTGACCTTGCCCTGGTCGTCGACGACCATGACCGACGAGCCGACGACGCTGCGCTGGACCGCCTGCTGCGGAACCAGCAGCGCGCCGACCGACTGCGCCTGCTCGATCCGCACGCGCACGTACATGCCGGGCAGCAGCAGTCCATCGGGATTCGGCAGCTCGGCGCGCAGCGTGATCTGGTTCGACGTCGGATCGACGCTGATGCCGGCCATGATCAGCTTGCCCGGCTTGTCGTACGGCGTGCCGTCGTCGAGCAGCACCTGGATCTCTGCGGCCGACCCGCCGTCGACCTTCTTGAGCTTGCCGCTGTCGAACTGCTGGCGCAGCCGCAGCAGCTCGGTCGACGACTGCGTGAAGTTGACGTACAGCGGATCGATCTGCTGGACCACGGCCAGCGGCGTCGCCTCGCCCTGGCCGACCAGCGCGCCCTCGGTGACCAGCGACTGGCCGATCCGCCCCGCGATCGGCGACACCACCGACGTGTAGCCGAGGTTGATCCGCGCCGTCTGGATCGCCGCGCGGGCGGCCGCCACGTCGGCCTCGCTCTGCTTCTGCGCGGCGACGGCGTTGTCGTAGTCCTGCTTGCTGACGGCGTTGGCCTCGACCAGCGGCTTGTAGCGCTCGGCCTGCGCGCGGGCCTGCGTCAGGTTGGCTTCGGAACGCGCGAGCGCCGCCGTCGCGCTCTCGAGCGTCGCGCGGTAGGGCGCCGCGTCGATCTGATAGAGTTGCTGGCCCGCCTTGACGCTGGCGCCCTCGACGAACAGCCGCTTCTCGACGATCCCCGCCGCCCGCGCGCGCACCTGGGCGACCCGCCAGGCGTCGAGCCGACCCGGCAGATCGGTGCTCAGCGTGACGGTCTCGGGCTCGACGATGACCACGCCGACCTCGGGCGCAGGCATGCCGCCGCCGGGCGCGCCCCCTTGCTGCGCCGCCTTGTCGCCGCCTCCGCAGGCGGCGAGCAGCACGGCGGTCATCGATGCCAGGCCCAGGGCACGCAATCGGAACATGTTCATTCGAAGCCTTCGGAAGAGATGGTCACGCCCGGTCGGCGCGCGCAAACAACATGTCCTGCCGCAAGCGCGGCCATTCGACGATGGGCGTCTCGAGCAGGGTCAAAAAAAGCGGATGAAAAAGCGAGGATCGCAAAACCGCCTACTATGCCAGAGCCTCGGAGCGGGCGCGGCCGGCATCCGTGAGCGCAAAGAAGGTGACATTATTGTCAAAATTGACAGTCTCGTCAATTCCACGTAGGCTGTGATGGATATTCCCGCCACATCCGCCGACGGCCGGGCGATGACCACCAGCCGTTTCCGTTCGCGCCACGATGAAACTTCCGCCCCTGCCCTGCCTCAACGCCGGCCTGCCCGCCAAGCGGACGCGCACGCGTTCGGCCCTGGTCGATGCCGCGCTCGAGCTGATCGCCGACCAGGAGCCCGAGACGATCAGCATCGACATGCTGGTGCGGCACGCGGGGATGGCGCGGGGGACGTTCTATAACTATTTCCCGTGCTGGCAGGACCTGCTGGTCGCCGTCGCCGAGAAGCTGCACGGCGATTTCGTCGAACGCGTCGAATCGCGTTTCGGCCCCGACGACTCGGACACCGTCGTGCTGGCCTGCATGGCGCGCTGGACGATCCAGTTGTGCATCGACGATCGGCGGCTCGCGTGGGCCTGGGTCCGCATGGGCCCGCGGCTGCACGACCTGCTATTCGAGCGGCAGGCCGCGCAATCGCGCCCGAAGCAGGCGATCCGCAAACTGTGCGATGGACACGCGACCGACCTGGGCGCCTTCTGCCTGATCGGCGGCACGGTCTTCACGACCGCGCGCCAGTTGTTGAGCGGCAAGCTGTCGATCGCCGAGGCCGAGGACGTGCTGGCGCTGGTGCTGCGCGGCATCGGCGCGCCGCCCGCGCAGATCCGCCCGGCGCTGGACCGCGCCCGCGAATTCGTGCATGCGCAGGCCGGCCCGGTCGCGCAGTCACCACCGTCGCCGGGCGCTGTCTGAGGACGGCGAGGTCCGTCGGCGGACAGGGCTGGCCGGACAGCGCCGCGAGACTCAAGCCTTCTTGCCGGCCTTGTAGCGGGCGACGCCCTCGACGAGTTCGCGCGCCGCCTCATCGGGGCCATCCCAGCCCTTGACCTTGACCCACTTGCCCGAATCCAGGTCCTTGTAGTGCTCGAAGAAGTGCTGGATCGTGTGCAGGCGCGCCGGGTTGATGTCGTCGACCTTGCGCCAGTGCTTGTAGATCGGCAGGATCTTGTCGGTCGGCACGGCCAGCAGCTTGGCATCGCCGCCCGCCTCGTCCTCCATCTGCAGCACGCCCAGCGGGCGGCAGCAGATGACGGCCCCCGTGGTCACCGGGAACGGCGTGATCACGAGCACGTCGAGCGGATCGCCGTCGTTGCCCAGCGTCTGCGGCACGTAGCCGTAATTGCACGGGTAGTGCATCGCCGTCATCATGAAGCGATCGACATGCAGCACGCCATCGTCGTCGACCTCGTACTTGATCGGGTCGGCATTCATCGGAATCTCGATGACGACGTTGAATTCCTCGGGAAGGTTGTCGCCCGGTTCGATCAGCGCAAGGCTCATAGCGGTCTCTGATGTTGTGGTGGAGCGATCCGCGCGGACCCGAGGCCCGCGCGGATCGCTGGCGGATTATAAACGACGGCACCTGGCGGCAAGCCGTCGGCGGCCGGACGAAGCCGGCGAAAAAGTCCGCAAATCCTCGCGACCGCTGGCGCGCGGCCGCCAATGGCGATAATGTCGGCGCGATCCCTTTCTCGAATCCCGCCATGCCCGCCCTGCCCGTTCCCACCGACGCCGCGGCCGTTCCCGTCGTCGCCCGGATGTTCATCGACAACGAAGCCGTGCCGGCGCAGACCGGACAGGGGCTGCCGGTCGTCGATCCGTCCACCGGCGCGGTGTTCGGCGAGCTCGCCCGCGGGCAGCGCGACGACGTCGACCGCGCGGTGCGCTCGGCGCGGCGCGCGTTCGAAGGGCCGTGGGGCCGTACGGACGCCGCCCAGCGCGGCCGCCTGCTGCTGCGGCTCGCGCAACTGGTCGAGCGCGAGCGCGAGCCGCTGGCGCAGATCGAGTCGCGCGACACCGGCAAGCCGCTGCGCCAGGCGCGCGCCGACGCCGTCGCGCTGGCCCGCTATTTCGAGTTCTACGGCGGCGCGGCCGACAAGCTGCACGGGCAGACGCTTCCGTACCAGGACGGCTACACGGTGCTGACGCTGCGCGAGCCGCACGGCGTGACCGGGCACATCGTGCCGTGGAACTACCCGATGCAGATCTTCGGCCGCTCGGTCGGCGCGTCGCTGGCGGCCGGCAACGCCTGCGTCGTCAAGCCGGCCGAGGACGCCTGCCTGTCGCTGCTGCGCGTGGCCGAGCTGGCCGCCGAGGCGGGCCTGCCGCCCGGCACGCTGAACATCGTCACCGGCCTGGGCGCCGAAGCCGGCCAGGCGCTGGCCGAGCACCCGGGCATCGACCATCTGTCGTTCACCGGCTCGACCGATACCGGACGGCGGGTCGCCCAGGCGGCGGCCACGCATTTCTGTCCGGTGACGCTCGAACTGGGCGGCAAGTCGCCGCAACTGGTGTTCGCCGACGCCGACCTGCAGGCGGCGATGCCGGTGCTCGTCAACGCGATCATCCAGAACGCCGGCCAGACCTGCTCGGCCGGCAGCCGCATCCTCGTCGAACGCTCGATCTACGACGCGACGCTGGCGCAGCTCGCCGAGCGCTTCGCGGCGCTGCGCGCCGGCCCGGCCAGCGCCGACCTCGACCTGGGGCCGCTGGTGACGCGCAAACAGCAGCAGCGTGTCTGGGACTTCCTGTCCGACGCGCAAGCCGGCGACCTGCGCTTCGCGGCCCAGGGCCAGATCGTCGACCACGCGCCCGGCGACGGCTTCTACCAGGCGCCGGTGCTGCTGGCCGACGTGCCGATCGAGCACCGGCTGTCGCAGCACGAGATCTTCGGCCCGGTGCTGGTCGTCACGCCGTTCGACGACGAGGCGCAGGCGCTGGCCTTCGCCAACGGCACCGACTACGGCCTGGTCGCCGGCGTCTGGACGCAGGACGGCGCGCGGCAGATGCGCATCGCGCGGCGCCTGCAGTCGGGCCAGGTGTTCATCAACAACTATGGCGCGGGCGGCGGCGTCGAGCTACCGTTCGGCGGCGTCAAGCACAGCGGCTACGGGCGCGAGAAGGGCTTCGAGGCGCTGTACGCGTTCACGACGCTCAAGACCGTCGCGATCCGCCACGGCTGACACCGGCTGCCGGGCACCCGATCGGTGCCCGCGTCCTTTCGACGGAGACTGCTGATGCGACTCGACAACAAGGTAGCGCTGATCACCGGCGCGGGTTCGGGCTTCGGCGCGGGCATCGCCGAACGCTTCGCCCGCGAAGGCGCGCGCGTGATCGTCAACGACGTCGACGTCGATGCCGGCCAGGCCGCCGCCCGGACGATCGGCGAGGCCGGCGGCCAGGCGCTTTTCGTCAAGGCCGACGTGTCGTCGGGCAGCGACTACGAGGCGCTGGTCCAGGCCGGTATCGACGCTTATGGCCGGCTCGACATCGTCGTCAACAACGCCGGCGTCTCGCATCGCAACCAGTGGCTGCTCGACGTCGACGAAGCCCAGTTCGACCGCGTCTTCGCGATCAACGTCAAGAGCCTGTACTGGTCCGCGCGATACGTGGTCCCGCATTTCATGCAGCGCGGCGGCGGCTGCTTCGTCAACATCGCGTCGACGGCCGGCGTGCGCCCGCGCCCCGGGCTGACCTGGTACAACAGCAGCAAGGGCGCGATGATCACCGCGTCGCGCTCGATGGCCGTCGAGCTGGCGCCGCACAAGATCCGCGTCAACGTCATCAATCCGGTGGCCGGCGACACGCCTCTGCTCGCGACGTTCATGGGCGAGGACACGCCCGAGGTTCGCGCGCGCTTCCTGTCGACGATCCCGCTGGGCCGGTTCTCGACGCCGGCCGACATCGCCGGCGCCGCGCTGTTCCTGGCCTCGGATGACGCGGCCTTCGTCACCGGCGCCTGTCTCGAGGTCGACGGCGGCCGCTGCGTCTGAAGACGCCGGGAGCCTCTCGTCCATGCCCCGAAAGGCGCGTCCGGGAAACTCTCGGCCTCTGAACACGATCCCGGCAGCGGCGGCGGCGACACGCCGCCGGCCGCCGGGCCGGGCGCCGATCAGCCCGCCGCGAAGTCCCGCAGGCGCTTGTTGATCAGCGCGTCGGCCTCGGCCATGATGCGGTCGATCAGTTCCTTGCAGCTCGGCACGTCGCGGACCAGGCCGGCGACCATCCCGCAGCTCCACGCACCCGCTTCCATGTCGCCCTCGATCATCACCTTCGGGTAGATGCCGGCGACCTGGTCGTGGATGTCGGAGATCTGCAGCGCGGCGCCCTTCTCGCGCTCGATCTTCAGGATCTCGTCGACGCCGGCGTTGGCCAGCACGCGCTCGGTGTTGCGCAGGCTGCGCATGATCAGGCGCGTGTCGAGCTCGGACGCGGCGACGATCGCCTGCTTGACGTTCTCGTGCACCGGCGCTTCCTTGGTCGCGATGAAGCGCGTGCCCATGTTCATGCCCTCGGCGCCCAGCGCCAGCGCCGCGACCAGGCTGCGGCCGTCGGCCATGCCGCCGGACGCGACGAACGGCACCTTCAGTTCCTCGGCCGCGCGCGGCAGCAGGATGAAGTTGGGCACGTCGTCCTCGCCCGGATGGCCGCCGCACTCGAAGCCGTCGACGCTGACCGCGTCGCAGCCGATCGCCTCGGCCTTCAGCGAATGGCGCACCGACGTGCACTTGTGGATGACCTTGATGCCGGCCTCCTTGAGCAGCGGCATGTACTCCTGCGGATTGCGGCCGGCGGTCTCGACGGCCTTGACGCCGCCCTCGATGATCGCCTGGATGTACTCGGGATAAGGCGGCTTGGCGAACGTCGGCAGGAACGTCAGGTTGACGCCGAACGGCTTGTCGGTCAGCTCGCGGCACTTGGCGATTTCCTTGGCCAGCAGCTCGGGCGTCTTCTGCGTCAGGCCGGTGATGATGCCCAGCCCGCCCGCGTTGGACACGGCCGCCGCCAGTTGGGCGAAGCCCACGAAATGCATGCCGCCCTGGATGATCGGGTGCTGGATGCCGAACAGTTCTGTGATGCGCGTCTTCAAAAGGATCTCCTCTTCGTGTCGATCGTGATCGCGTCAGGTGGTCAGGGCGCGTCCCTGTCCGTAAGTGTGCGCGGCGGCCAGCCGGTATTGCGTCGACGCGTCCGCGGGCCGGTCGATCGCTTCGAACAGCTCGGCCAGCGCGTAGTGCGCGGGCGCCGGATCGGCGGCGCGCAGCGCCATGCGCAGGAATTCCTCGGCCTTGCCCCACAGCGCCTCGTCCATGCACAGCCGGCCCAGCGTCAGCATCAGCGCCGGGTCGTCGCCGTACTGGTCGCGCCAGCGCTCGGCGCGCGACAGCCGCTCGCGCGCCGGGATCGAGCGCAGCGCCAGGTAGCGGCGCAGCAGGCCGGGCGACAACTGCCGCTGCATGCCCTGGTCGATCAGCTTCAAGGCCGTCTGCTCGTCACCCGAATCGCTGAACGCGGCCGCCGCGGCCTCGATCAGCTCGGGCTGCTCGCGCTCGTTGGCCGGCAGTCCGGCATACAGCTCCCTGAGCCCGGCCGGATCGCCGCTGCGCTGGGCGATCAGCGCGCGCAGCGCGCGCAGCTTCAGGCCGCGGATCGCCGCCGGATGCAGGGCCTCGCGCTTTTCGAGCTGGCGCGCGAGCTGCAGCACCTTCGGCCAGTCCTCGGCCTGTTCGTAGGCCTTGAGCGCGAGCCGCAGCGACTGGATGTGCCGCGCGCCGCGGTTGTGCAGCGAATGGATGTGGGTCAGCGCGCGCGGCGCGTCCTGGTCGTCGACCGCGACCTCGGCCGCGGTCATCAGGAACGCCTGCTGCGCGGCCTGGTCTTCCTCGACGCTGGCCAGCCAGCGGTCGCGCCGCTCGGCCTCGCGCAGCCGGTGCGCGGCCCGGGCGCCGATCAGCGCGGCCGGTCCCGCCAGCGCCGCGTCCTCGCGGGCCTTTTGCGCGAGCCGCTCGGCGCGGCCGAAACGGCCTTCGAAGAAGGCCAGCACGCCGTCGCGCAGCGCCTGGATCGCCGCGTCGCGCTGGCGGCGCGACCGGTACTCGCGCACCCGCGTCGGCAGGTCGAGCGCCTTGGACAGGCCGATCAGGCCGAAATGCAGGACGAAAAACACGATCGCCAGCACCAGCACCAGCAGGTTGACCGAGATGTCGATCCGGTAAGGCGGCCAGAACAGCGCGACGTTGCCGTGGTTGAACCGCAGCAGCAGCGCCATGCCGACCGCGGCGGACAGGATCAGGATGACCCAGACGATCCAGCGCATCGACCGGTCTCCTTAGCGCGTGGCTTCGCGCGCGGCGCGCTGCGCCCGCACGGCGGTCAAGGTATCGGCCAGCGACGGCAGGTCGGCCGTGATCGGGCTTTGCTGGATCTGCTTCAGCGATTCGAGCGCGCTGGCCACGGCCTTGTTCTGTCCGTCGTAGAAGCGGTTCAGCCAGTCGATCGCATGCGACAGGTCGCCCTGCAGCACCGCCTCGTTGCGCGCCAGCAGCGCGAGCCGCGCGCTCAGCAGCGACAGGCGCAGATTCTCGCGCACGAAATACTGTTGCTCGGGCGCGAGCAGCACCGCCTGCGGATCGTCGACCCGATTGACCCGGATCAATTGCAGCAGCTCGTTCTTCAGCGCGTTCCAGCCGCGGCGGCCGGAATCGGCCAGGCGGTCGAGCGTCGATCCGCCGTCGGCCGCCGCCGCGACCGGCTGCGATTCGTCCGGGCGTCCGGGCGGCGTGGCGTCGGCCAGCATCGGCAACTGCGCGAGCGACGACATGATGCCGTCCAGCCGCAGCGACAGCGCCGAGATGTCGACCTGCGGCACCGCGCGCAGCCGGTCGATGTCGCGGGCCAACAGGCGCTGCACGGTCGCGACCGCCTGCGGGTCGGCCCGCTTCAGGTTGTTCTCGGCATCCTGCAGCGCGGCGAGCGCCGCCTGCACGTTGCCGGCGACCTGCAACTGCTGCGACGCGACGGACACCGCGACCTCGGTATCGGCCAGCACCGAGTCGAGCGTGTCGGCCGCGAAGTTCTTGTACAGGCGCTCGAGCTGCGCCTGCTGCTCGCCCATCTCGCCGAGCTTGTTCTCCTGCACGGCCGAGCGGCCGATCAGCTCGCGCGACTGATCCTGGACCAGCTTGAACTGCTGGTCGAGCCGCGCGATGCGCGCCTCGGCGTCCTGCCAGCGCCGCGCGGCCTCGCGCACGACGCGCTCGCTGCGCTGCCACGCATAGATCGACGCGGCCAGCGCGGCGATCGCCAGCAGCAGCGCGATCCACCCGAGCGCGCGGCCGCCTCGCGAGCCGCCGGCGCGCGGCGCCGGCACGACGCCGGCCGGCGCCGCCCCGAACGCGGGCTGCGACCGGGTATCGGCGTTCGCGGCGGGACGGGACGCCGCGTCGGCGGCCGTCGCGCCCTCGGTCGTCGAGCCGGGGGTCGACGCGCCCTTCACATCGGGATCGTTCACGTTCATCCGGAAGATTCTATCGCGGCAAGCAACGATGCCTCGCCAGGTTCAATGAGACTGACTTGCCGCCACCCCTGGCCGGACAGTGCTTGCACGATCCGGGGATGAATGGCCAGCGCCCGATGCCGGTCCGCCAGCGCCGATTGTCCTGTGACGCGCAGCCATGCGCAACAGCGAACGGCGATCGCGGTCTGATTGAACAGCCAGCAGACGGCCGGCGCCCCGTCCGCCGGCGCCCGCGCGAGCCACTCGCGCAGCGCCCCGAGCCCGTCGGCGCCCGGCTCGAGCGGCGCGTTCCGATACAGGCTCAGCACGGTGACGATCGCGCCGCGCCGACGCAGCGTATCGATCCATCCGTCGCTGCCAGTCTCGCCGCGCAGCACCAATACGCGCAGGCCGGCGCAGTCGCGCAGCGCCGGCTCGTCGATCAGGCGATCGGCGTCGAACGGCGCCGAAGCCGGATGGATGACCTCGGCGAGCACCGACGGCGGCAGATCGGCCGCCAGCGCGCGCAGGCTGCCGGGGCCGACGACGGCCAGGCGCGCCCGCGGCGGCCAGTCGCAGCGCCCCGACCCGGCATCGACGCAGGCCGCCAGCATCCGCTCGACGGCCGTCGGCGACACCGGCACCACCCGGTCATGCGCGGCGATCGCCGCGCGCAGCGCGAGCGGATCGGGCGCCGACGGCGAATCGGTGATCGTCGAGAACGGCAGCAGCAGGCTGTCGTGGCCGCGCTCGGCCAGCCGCGCGCGCAAGGCCGCGATGCGGGCCGTCGATTGCGTGATGACGAGCCTCATCGCCCGGCGCGACTCAGCGGGCGCCGGCGTCCTGGGCCAGCAGCGCCAGCGCGCCCTGTCCGATCAGGTCGGCCGATACGCGTTGGCCGAGCGCCTCGGCCCCGTCGACCGAATCGACGTCGGACTGCCCGCTGGCCTCGAGCACGCGCGAACCGTCAAGGGTGGCGACGCGGGCGCGCAGCGACAAGCCCCCGCCCGGACGCGGCTCGCAGTACGCGGCCAGCGGCATGCGGCAACTGCCGCCCAGCGCGCGCGACACCGCGCGCTCGGCCCGGACCTGGGCCTGCGTCGCCGCGTCGTTCAGCGGCGCGAGCCACGCGCGAAGATCGTCGCGCGAGTCGAGGACCTCGATGGCCAGCGCCCCCTGTCCGGCGGCCGGCAGGCTGTCCGACGGCGGCAGCACCTGCCGGATGCGCGCCGCCAGGCCCAGGCGCTTGAGACCGGCGGCGGCCAGCACGATCGCGTCATAAGCGCCGGCGTCGAGCTTGGCCAGCCGCGTGTTGACGTTGCCGCGCAACGGCAGCACCGACAGCGCCGGAAAGTTGCCGCGGATCTGCGCCGCCCGGCGCAGGCTCGACGTGCCGACCCGCGCGCCGGCCGGCAGCGCCGCCAGCGAGTCGTAGCGGTCGGACACGAACGCGTCGCGCGGATCCTCGCGCGACAGGATCGCCGCGAGCGCGAATCCGTCGGGCAGCAGCATCGGCACGTCCTTCAGCGAGTGGACGGCCAGATCGGCGCGGCCATCGAGCAGCGCGTGCTCGAGCTCCTTGGTGAACAGCCCCTTGCCGCCGATCTCGTTCAGCGCGCGATCGAGCCTGCGATCACCCTCGGTCGTCATCCCGAGGATGTCGACCCGGCAACGCGGATACAGCGCGCGCAGGCGCGCCTGCACGTGCTCGGCCTGCCACATCGCCAGCCGGCTTTCGCGCGAAGCGATGACGAGCCGCGACGGAAGATCGCGGCCGTCCGAACGGGAGACAGGACGGGATACGGGGATATCAGGTCACCAGGTTCTTGACGGTCGACCACTGCCGGCGGCTGACCGGCAAGCGTTCGGCGATGTCACGCAAGACGACCTGCCAATAAGGGTCGCCACTCTCGGCGTCGCCGGTGGGCGTCACGCGCTCGAACCCGGCGATCGACGGCCGCGCGACCAGCGCGTTGCGATGGATGCGCACGAAGCGATCGACGAACTCCTCTTCGAGCGAGGTCAGCGACTCCTCGATCAGGAACTCGCGTTCGCGGGTCCGGACCGTAATGTACTTCAGTTCGGCCTTCAGGTAGACGACCTGCTCGAGCGGCACCAGGATCACGCGCCCGCGCTCGTGCACCGACAGATGGCGGCGGCGCGTGTTGGTCGCCTTGGCGAGCTGGTCGATCGCCTGGATATGGTCGGCGGGCAGCCGGGTCAGCGCCCGCTTGAGCGCATCGTGCAGCCGCTGCGCGCGCACCGGCTTGAGCAGGTAGTCGATCGCCCGGACCTCGAAGGCCTCGACGGCGAACTCGTCGAACGCGGTCGCGAAGATCACCAGCGGCATCGGCCGCGGCGTCTCGCCCGAGGCCGCCCGCGCCGAAATGTGGCGCGCCAGCTCGATGCCGCTCATGCCCGGCATCTGGACGTCGAGCAGGACGATCTGCGGGTGGGCGACCTCGATCTGCGACAACGCTTCGGGCGCGTTGGCCGCCTCGCCGACTATCCGGTGCGGAAACTCGGGAGCCAGATCCGCCAGCAATTCGCGCAGTCGCGAACGCGCGACGGGTTCATCGTCAACGATCAGGATTGAAATGGCGTCTGACATCTCTGCGCCGCCTTTCTTTGCGGTAAGGGAATTCAAGAAACAAGCTGAACAACTGTCCGTCTGACGACGTCCGCAATTCGGCTTCCATATCGTACAGCAGCATCAAGCGCTCCCTGACATTGGAAAGCGCCATCTGGTTCCCCGGCCGGGCCAATGCAACCGACCCCACCGGGTTGACGATTTCGACGCGCACCCGTTCACCGGGTTTCGAGATCCGGATCACGATTTCGCCTTCAGTGCTATTAGGCTCTATTCCGTGATGAACCGAATTCTCGATAAGCGGCTGTAAAAGCAGGGATGGAAGAAGAGCATCGCCGGGCATGTCGCTCAAAAACCACTTGACTTTCAGCCGGCCCGCCAACCTGAGCTGCTCGATCGCCAGGTATTGCTGGCAGGTGACCACCTCCTCCTCGAGCGGCACCAACTCGCGGGTATCGCGCATGAACACGCGGAACAGGTCGGCCAGGTTCTCGAGCGTGCGTTCGGCGCCGCGCGGGTCGCTGCGCATCAGGCCGAGCACGGTGTTCAGGCTGTTGAACAGGAAGTGCGGACGGATCCGGGCCTGCAGCGCCTGCAGCCGCGCCTCGGCCAGCGACGGCGAGTACGCGCGCGCGCGCCACCGCAGCGCCTCGATGACGATGTACGCGACCGTCGCCGCGACGACGCCGCGCATGACGACCCAGTATGCGATCGAGCCGCCGTACGCATCGCCGATGACGACCGACTGCACGGCGCCCGCGGTCAGCAGCGCCAACACGGTCGGCACGCCGATGCCGACCCCCCATTGCATCGCCGGGCGCCAGCCGTTGACGACCTTGCGCACCGCGCACAAGGCCACCAGCGAGCCGAGCAGGACCGGCTCGACGATCACCGACAGGTCGACGAAGCGGTTCAACGCGTCGAGCGGGTTGCTGGACAGGCCGCAGGCAAGGATCGCGGCGACCAGGTTGATCGGCACGACGATGCGCAGCGCGATGCCCAGGTTGCAGCAATCGGGCAGGATCGGCGCCTTGGCGCCGTCGGCGACCCGGCGCTGCCGCTCGGTGTCGCCGGGCTTGCCGGCGAGCGACTCG
>JASGFT010000055.1:0-27096 GCA_047605425.1 Burkholderiaceae bacterium
TGGCGGTGTCGTGGAAGCCGTTGACGAACTCGAAGCCGAGCGCGATCAGCAGCGCGACGACCAGCAGCCCGAACGGCAGCCAGGTGGTCGTCGACGCGCCGGCGCCGATCACGTCGCTGAACAGGCTGTAGCCGGCGTAGCCGAGCCCGCCGGCGAGCAGCAGCAGGAACAGCACGATGCTGCCGGGATTCGGCCTGGAATCGAGCTTGGGACGCGAGGAGGAAGCGGCGATCGATACGCCGCCGGCATGGGTCGGGACAGAGGACATGGGACGGGAGGGGGTTGGCTGAAGTCGGCGCAGTGTCGCGCTGCAACATGACACGCAGATGACGCGTAGATGACGCCGGCGCGCGCCCTCGCCACCCCTTCCCTCCGGCCCGGAACCGTGATCGGTTCCGGGATCGGACCGGCTTTACCGCGCGACCGTCGCCGCCGGCCGGATCCGGTACACGGCGTTGTTGCGGTCGGCGCTGACGTAGACGTTGCCGCGATCGTCGACGGCCACGCCGGTCGGTATGTAGAACGACGGCATTCCCGGTCCCGGCGGCAGGCCGATCGGCAGTTGGTCGGCGATCGTGCGCCGGCTGCCGGTGGCCGGATCGATCTCGACCACGCGCTGCGACATCGATTCGGCGACGGCCAGCGTGCCCCACGGCGTGCGGGCCAGGCCCTCGGGCAGCGCCAGGCCCGCGGCGACCGTCGTGCGCGCGCCATCGTTCAGATCGATGCGAACGAGCCTGCCGGCGGCCTCGGTGATGAACACGCCGCCATCGCCGCCCGGCACCATCTGCACCGGCCCGTTCAGGCCGGTGGCGATCGTCGCCCGCCGCTCGAAACCGTCACCGCCGAGCCGCGACAGCTCGCCGCTGCCGGCCTCGATGATCAGCACGCTGCCGTCTTCCATCGGCATCGCGTCGGTCGGCGCCTTCAATTCATGCAGCATCGCGACCGTCGCCCGGCTGCGCCGATCGATGATCTGCACGGTGCCGGTCGACCACGATGACAACGCGAACCGCGTCGACGAGACGCCGACGGCCGCCGGATACTCGATATCCGACGCCTGCATCCGGAACACGTCACCGACCTCGCCCGACGCCAGGTCGACACGGCGGAGCGCGAACACGTCGGCGACCCACAGCGCGCCGTCGGCGATCTTCATGCCGGCGGGCACGGCCAGCTTGCCCGACGTCAGCGTCGCCGGCTCGTCGGTGGCCGGGTCATCGGCCTGCACCGAGTTGCCGCCGACCGAACCGGCGAGCAGGCGGCCGCGCTTGTCGACGGCCAGGCCGTGGACGCCGACGAACGACGACGGAGGAACGAACACCTCGGGCGCCGCCCAGCGCTCGGGCCGGGACGGCGCCGTGGTACAGGCGCTCGTCAGCGCGACGGCGAGCGCGGCGGCCATCACGGCCAGGATGCGCGGCGCTTGCATGGCGGTCTCCTCGTTCTCAGATCTCGATCTGAGTCCCCAGCTCGATGACCCGGTTGGCCGGCAGCCTGAAGTACTCGGCGGCGTTGCCGGCGTTGCGCGAGATCGTCGCGAACAGGCGCTCGCGCCACAGCGCCATGCCTTCGCCGGGCGTCGGCACGATCGTTTCGCGGCCGATGAAGTACGAGGTCTCCATCGGCGGCACCATCAGGCCCCTGTCCGCGCACAGCTCGAGCATCCGCGGCACGTCGATCTCGTTCTTGAAGCCGTAGGTCCCCTTGACCTTCCAGAAGTTCTGGCCGAGGTCGATCAGCTCGACGCGCTCGGATTCGGGCACCCACGGGATCTCCAGCGTCTCGACGGTCAGGAACACGACGCGCTCGTGCAGGATCTTATTGTGCAGCAGGTTGTGCAGCAGCGGGCCGGGCACCGAGCGGATGTCGTTGACCAGGAACACCGCGGTGCCCGCCACCCGGTCGGGCGGATCGAGCATCAGCGACTGCAGGAACGTGCCCAGGTCCAGCCCCTGCTGGCGCTGCTTCTCGATGACGATCTCGCGGCCGCGCTTCCAGGTCAGCATCACCGACAGCACGATCCCGCCGAGCACCAGCGGCAGCCAGCCGCCATCGAGCAGCTTGAGCAGGTTGGCGGTGAAATAAGCGACGTCGATCAGCAGGAACACGCCGGTCGCGAACACGCACAGCACCCAGTTGAGCCCCCAGCCGTAGCGGATCACGAAGAACGTCAGGATCGTCGTCATCAGCATCGTGCCGGTAACCGCCACGCCATAAGCGCCGGCCAGCCGCGACGACGAGCCGAAGGTGACGACCAGCAGCACGATCGTCGCCAGTTGCGCCCAGTTGACGAAGGGCACGTAGATCTGCCCGGCCTCCTGGTCGGACGTGTGCAGGATCGACAGCCGCGGCAGGAAGCCGAGCTGGATCGCCTGCTTGGTCATCGAATAAGTGCCCGAGATCGTCGCCTGCGACGCGACGACGGTGGCGGCGGTGGCCAGGCCCACGGCCGGATACAGCGCCCACGACGGAAACATCCGGAAGAACGGATTCTCGAGCGCGGACGGCGCGCCCAGCAGCAGCGCGCCCTGGCCGAAGTAGTTCAGCACCAGCGAGGGCAGCACGATCGCGAACCAGCAGATGCGGATCGGCGTGCGGCCGAAGTGCCCCATGTCGGCGTACAGCGCCTCGGCGCCGGTAAGCACCAGCACGATCGAACCGAGACTGGCGTAACCGACCCAGCCGTGCGTGAAGAAGAAGTCCAGCCCGTGATAAGGGTTGAGCGCTTCGAGGATCTGCGGACGCTCGAGCACGTGCGCGGCGCCGACGACGCCCAGCGTGCCGAACCACAGCACCATGACCGGCGCGAACAGCTTGCCCATCGTGGCCGTGCCGCGCCGCTGCACGCAGTACAGCACGATAAGGATCGCCAGCGCCGCCGGCACCACGTACGAGCGGAACGCCGGCGTCGCGACCTCGAGGCCTTCGATCGCGCTCAGGATCGAGATCGCCGGCGTCAGCACGCCGTCGCCGAAGAACAAAGCCGCGCCGAACACGCCGATCATCAACAGTATCCGGCGCAGCCGGGGCTGGTCGCGCACCGAACTGGCGGCCAGCGCGAGCAGCGCCATGATGCCGCCCTCGCCGCGGTTGTCCGCGCGCAGCACCAGCGCGACGTACTTCAGCGAGACGACCATCATCAGCGACCAGAACATCAGCGACAGCGAGCCGATGATGTTCTCCTGCGTCAGGCCGACACCGTGATGCGGATCGAACACCTCGCGGATCGAGTACAGCGGGCTCGTGCCGATGTCGCCGAACACGACGCCGAGCGCGACCAGCGTCAGCCCGGCCAGCGGCTTTTTGTGGGAGTCGGAGGGATTCACGGATGGAAGGCGTTGGAGCGCGCGGCCGACGGGCGCCACGCGTTGGCGGCTCAGAACGCGAAGATCTTGCCGGGGTTCATGATGTTGTCCGGATCGATCGCGTGCTTGATCCGCCGCATCAGGTCGATGGCGTCGTCGCCGGCTTCCTCGACGAGGAAACCCATCTTGTGCAGGCCCACGCCGTGCTCGCCGGTACAGGTGCCGTCCATCGACAGCGCGAGCCGAACGATCTGATCGTTCATCCGCTCGGCTTGCTCGACCTCGGCCGGATCGTTCGGGTCGATCAGCAGCAGCGCGTGGAAGTTGCCGTCGCCGACGTGGCCGAGCAGCATCGACGGAAAGCTGGCCTTGTCCAGGATCGCGCGCGCGCCGCTGATCGAATCGGCCAGCCGCGAGATCGGCACGCAGGTGTCGGTCGAGATCGCGCGCCCGCCGGCCCGCGTCTGCAGGCACGCGAAATACGCGTTGTGCCGCGCGTTCCACAGCCGCGTGCGGTCCTCGGGGCGGGTCGCCCATTCGAAATCCTGGCCGCCGTGCTCGCGCGTGATGCTCTGCGCCAGCTCGGCCTGCTCGCGCACGCCGGCCTCGGTGCCGTGGAACTCGAAGAACAGCGTCGGCGATTCGCGCAGCGTCGTGTGGCTGTGCGCGTTGATCGCGCGGATCGTGCGCTCGCACAGGAACTCGCAGCGCGCCACCGGCACGCCGAGCTGGATCGTCTCGATCACCGCGCGCACCGCGTCGTCCAGCGTCGCGAAGTTGACGACGGCCGCCGACATCGCCTCGGGCACCGGATAGACGCGCACCGACACCTCGGTGACGACGCCCAGCGTCCCCTCGGAGCCGACGAACAGCCGCGTCAGGTCGTAGCCGGCCGAGGACTTGCGCGCGCGGCTGGCCGTGCGCACGACCTTGCCGTCGGGCGTGACGACGGTCAGGCCCAGCACGTTCTCCTTCATCGTGCCGTAGCGCACCGCGTTGGTGCCCGAGGCGCGGGTGGCCGTCATGCCGCCCAGGCTCGCGTCGGCGCCCGGATCGATCGGGAAGAACAGCCCGGTGGACTTCAGCTCGTCGTTGAGCTGCTTGCGGGTGACGCCGGCCTGCACGGTGACGCTCAGGTCCTCGGCGTGGATCGCCAGCACGCGATTCATCTGCGACAGGTCGATCGTGACGCCGCCGTGCAGCGCCAGCAGGTGCCCTTCGAGCGACGAACCGACGCCGAACGGGATGACCGGCACCTTGCGCTCGCGGCAGGCGCGCACGATCTCGGCGACCTCGTCGGTCGAGTGCGCGAACACGACCGCGTCCGGCGGCGTGACCGGGAACGGCGATTCGTCGCGGCCGTGGTGGTCGCGGACCGCCTGCGCGACCGAAAAGCGGTCGCCGAACCGGGATCGGAGCCGGTCGGCCAGCACGGGCGGCAGCGGCCGGCGCAACGCGCCGGCGAACGGGGATGGATGATTCATGCGGAGCCTCGGGGCCACGGGGACGCGGTGCAGAGCATGCTCCCACTCCGCGCGGCGGCACGCAAGCGCGGCCGCGACGGATCCGCGCGACAACCTCGGTCCGATCGTCGGACGGGCTCCGCCGTCGACGCTCGCGCGCGACGGGCGACGATGGCCTTTCAGTAGCATGACCCTGCGTTGCCCGAACCAGCGCGCCGCCGTCGGTGGGCGGCGACAGGCACGCGGGCCAGGGTCGAATCATGCAATGGATCATCGGATTGTTTTCGTTTCGCGGCACGCTGGGCCGGGGAGAGTACTGGGCCGCGCTGCTGCTGGGATGGCTGGCCTTCGACTCGCTGCACCTCGCGCTGGCGATGTGGCTGCCGGCCGGATGGCTGCCGGCCGGCCAGGTGCTGCTCGGCGCGCTGGCCGCCTGGGCGGGGCTGTCGCTGTCGGTGCGGCGACTGCATGATCGCGCGTTGTCGGCGATGTGCCTGCTGGCGATCCTGATTCCGATCATCGGCGGCCTGTGGCTGCTGATGCAACTGGCCTTCCTCGGCACCGGCCGCCACCGCCGTCTGGCCAGCCGTTCGGCACTGGCGTGGCGCCCCCCCGTCCCGCTCTGAGCGACGCCTCCGCATGCAAGCGCCCCCGCTTCCCCTGGTCAACGACGTCACCGGCCAGCATCCGGTCCCGGTCTGGGCGGTCGTCGCGCCCAAGACGATCGAAGAGATCGCCGACGCGCTGGCGCGCACCGACGGTCCGGTGTCGATCGGCGCCGGCCGCTACAGCATGGGCGGCCAGACGGCCAGCTTCGGCTCGCTGCACCTGGACATGCGCGCGTTCAACAAGGTGATCAGCTTCTCGCCGCAGCAGATGACGCTGCGCGTGCAGGCCGGCATCCGCTGGCGCGAGGTGCTGCGCTTCATCGATCCGCACGACGCGTCGGTCCGCATCATGCAGCCGTACGCGAACTTCACGGTCGGCGGCTCGCTGAGCGTCAACGCGCACGGCAGCCAGGTCGGCCTCGGGCCGATCGTGCGCGCCACGCGCTGGATCCGCGTCGTGCTGGCCGACGGCAGCATCCAGGAGGCGACGCCGACCTCGAACGAGGCGCTGTTCTACGGCGCGATCGGCGGCTATGGCGCGCTCGGCGTGATCGCCGAGGCCGAGATCGAGCTGATGCCCAACCACCGGCTGCGCCGCCAGACCGCCAAGCTGCATCGCGCGCACTACGTCGAGCACTTCCGCACGACGGTGCTCAAGGCCGAGGGACCGTCGCTGCACAGCGCCGAGCTGTATCCGCCGCGCTTCGACAAGGTGCGCTCGGTGAGCTGGTTCGAGACCGGCAAGTGGACGACGCACGACGCCCGGCTGCAGACCTCGGCGCGCACGCATCCGTGGCACCGCTACATGGTCTGGGCGACCGCCGACGGCCGCTGGGCGCGCGCCTGCCGCGAATACCTGCTCGACCCGCTGCTGTTCGTGCGGCGGCCCGTGCACTGGCGCAACTTCGAGACCAGCCACGACGTCGTCCTGCTCGAACCCGCTTCGCAGCACAGCGGGTACTCGCTGCAGGAGTACTTCGTGCCGGCCGCGCGCGTCGACGATTTCCTGTCGTCGATGGTGGCGATCCTGCGGCGCTACCGCGTGCGCGGCGCCAACGTGACGATCCGCCACGCGATCGACGACCCCGGCACGCTGCTCGCGTGGGCGCGCGGCGAGACCTTCGCCGTGCAGGTCTATCACAAGCAGCGCACGCGCGAGGCCTCGGGCAGTCCGGTCGCGATCTGGGCTCGCGAGCTGATCGACGCGGCGATCGCCGCCGGCGGCAGCTTCTTCCTGCCGTACGACCTGCATGCGACCCGCGCGCAGTTCCTGGCCGCCTATCCGCGCGCGCGCGAGTTCTTCGCGCTCAAGGCGCGGCTCGACCCGGACTATCGCTTTCGCAACGCGCTGTGGGACGCCTATTACCGGCCCGAGGCCGGCGGCGCGGCCGGGCAGATGGAGCTGGGGCTGGCCAGGACCGAGGGCGAGGACGAGACCCGCGACGGCCGCGAGCAGCCGTACCGGCTGTCGACGTTCCGCCGGGTGCTCGGCGACCCGGTCTGGCACGACGCGCTGTACCGGCATTTCCAGCACGTCTACCGGCTCTATCCGGAAGCGCGCCTGCACGCGCTGGTCCGGACGCTGGCCGAACGCCATCCCGACGACGAATCGATCTACCGCCACCTGCTGATCGAGATGCCGCGCATCCGGCCGGCGCTGGCCGAGGCGCGCCTGGCGCTGCCCGCGCTGCGCCGGCACAAGCGCGAGATCGCCGCGCAGGTCGGCCAGGTCATGAACTCGCTGGGTCGCGACCGGCAGGTCGACGGCTATCTGGAATTCGGCACGCTGGGCCGTTACCTGCGCGGCATCGACCGGCAGATCGGCCTGCGCGGCCAGCGCTACGTGCTCAACGACGAAGCGCCCGGCCACGGCATCGTCGACCTGCTCGAACGCGGCAGCCCGTGGCGCAACGCGCGCCACGTGGACCTGAACGACTACCAGCCGGTACCGGCCACGGCGGTGCCGGCGGGCAGCCTGGACCTGATCGCCTGCCCGATCGGCCTGCATCATGCGCCGCCCGAGCGACTCGACGCGTTCGTCGCATCGCTGGCCGACGCGCTGCGCTACGACGGCCTGCTGATCCTGCGCGAGTACGATGCGCACGACGCCGCGCACCGCGGCTTCGTCAGCCTGACGCACATGATCTACAACGCCGGCGCCGGCGTGCCGTGGGAACTCGAGCTGCGCGAGCGCCGTTTCTTCGCCGGGCTGCCGCACTGGGTCGCGCTGATGGCCCGCCACGGGCTGCGCGACACCGGCCTGCGGCTGCGCGAAGCACAGGATCCGTCGGGCAACACGCTGATGGCCTTCGTCAAGGGCGCGGTGCCCGACACCTTGACGATGACGCCTGCCCGGCAGCAGTCGACGCGGCGGGACGAGCGGAACGAGCAGGACGAGGCGCCGCGGATCGCGAGCGCCGTCGACTGATCGGCGGCGCGCCTTCGCGCTTCAGGCGTCGCGCGACGCCTCGAGGTAGGACACCAGCTTGGCGCTGGTCTGGCGCAGCCGCTCGGACAGCAACTGCACGAGCTTGAGCAGGATCTTGTTGCCGAGCCTGGCCTCGTCGGTCAGCACCAGCATCAGCGCATCGCGCGTCAGCACGGCGATCCGGCAGCTCTCGAGCGTGACGCAGGACGCGAAGCGCGGCTCGCCGTCGAACATCGACATCTCGCCGAGCGCGTGGCCGGCGTGCGCGACGGCGATCCGCGACGGGTAGTTGTAGCGGTTGCGCCGGAGCACGTCGACCATGCCGCTCATCAGCAGCAGCATGAAGTCGCCGCTCTCGCCCTCGTTGATCAGCGTGGCGCCGGCCGGCACCTCGTAGACGTACATGAACGAGCCCAGCTTGCGGGTCTCGTCGATGTCCAGGCTGGAAAACAGCGGCGTGCGCGCCATCAGGCCATGGATCTCGGCGCTGAATTCGCTGGCGCGGCCGAGCGGCTTGACGCCCAGCGCGAGCAGGCGCTCATGCGGCGTGGGTTTCTGATGGGGCGCGCGGACGGCGGCCCCCGCCGGCTCGCCCGTGTCCAGGCGCGGCAACGACGCTTGCTTGACGGCATCCATTCGTTCTCTCCTGACTGCCGACCTTATAGCACGCGGGTATCCGCTGCCCGTCGGGCCAAGGGATCGGCGCCGCGGCGAGCCGACGGATGGGGCGTCGGCCGGCCGTCCGCCGGTCCGGGCGCGCCGTCATTCGACTCTCATCCGGCCTTCACTCGGCCTTCAGCCGCCGTTGGCGGACCGCGTCGGCGAGGGTCTCCAGCACGTCGACGCTGGCCTCCCAGCCGATGCAGCCGTCGGTGATGCTCTGCCCGTACGCGAGCGGCTTGCCGGGCACCAGGTCCTGGCGACCGGCGACCAGGTGGCTCTCGACCATCACGCCGAAGATGCGGTTGTCGCCGCCGGCGACCTGGCCGGCGATGTCGGCGATGACCGGCACCTGGTTCTCCGGCTTTTTCTGGCTGTTGCCGTGGCTGGCGTCGATCATCAGCCGGCACGCCATCGCCGCGGCGGCCGCTTCGCGGCACGCGGCGTCGACGCTGGCCGCGTCGAAGTTCGGCGTTTTGCCGCCGCGCAGGATCACGTGGCAGTCCTCGTTGCCGTTGGTCGAGACGATCGCCGAGTGGCCGCCCTTGGTCACCGACAGGAAGTGATGCGGATGCGAGGCCGCCTTGACCGCGTCGAGCGCGATCCGCAGGTTGCCGTCGGTGCCGTTCTTGAAGCCGACCGGACACGACAGGCCCGACGCCAGCTCGCGATGCACCTGCGACTCGGTGGTCCGCGCGCCGATCGCGCCCCAGGAGATCAGATCGGCCAGGTACTGCGGGCTGATCACGTCGAGGAACTCGCTGGCCGCCGGCAGGCCCATCTCGGTGATCTCGAGCAGCAGGCTGCGCGCCAGGCGCAGGCCCTTGTTGATGTCGAAGCTGTTGTCCATGTCGGGGTCGTTGATGAGCCCCTTCCAGCCGACCGTGGTGCGCGGCTTCTCGAAGTACACGCGCATGACGATCTCGAGGTCGGCGCCGAAACGCCGGCGCTGCTCGAGCAGCCGCTGCGCATACTCGATCGCGGCCTCCGGGTCGTGGATCGAGCACGGGCCGATGATGACCAGCAGGCGGTCGTCCATGTCGTGCAGGATCCGGTGGATCGCCTGGCGGGCGGCCACCGTCGTTTCGATCGCCTTGTCGCTGATCAGCGATTCGCGCAGCACATGCGAAGGCGGCGCGAGTTCCTTGATCTCGCGGATACGGACATCGTCGGTGATGGACATTCTCGGGTTTCCTGGGCAAAAAAAAACCGCCGGGCTCGGCCGGCGGTCCTGGATCGGAATCTTGCTTGCTAACTGCGCGCGTCTTCCCGACTCATTCCACCGGCAGTGGAAAGCCAAAAGAAGTAGCCGAAGTAAAACGACGCGCGTTGCATGGTGCGCAGAGTGTACGGCCTTGCCGCGGCGGGCGCAAGCGGCGGCGCGCGCCGCATCGCTCAGCCGCGCAGGTTCAGCTCGACGCCGATGCCTTCGGTGGCCTTGCCCTTGCCGCCGGTCGGCTTGCCGTCGGCTGGTTGGCCGTTCGCCGCTTGGCCGTTCGCCGCTTGGCCATTCGCCGGCTGCCCATCGGCCGGCTGACCGTTCGCCGCCTGGGCGCTTGCCGGCTGGCCGTTCGCCGCTCGATCGCTCGCCGGCGAGCCGCCGCCCGCCTTGTCGTCGACCGACGGCGCGCCATCGGCCCGCTGGCCATCCGGCTGTCCGCCGGCCGGTGCCGGCGCGGCCGGTTCCGCCGCGTCGATCTTCGTCGATACGATGTACAGCCGCTCGCTGGCGATCTGCCCCTTGCCCGCCAGCCAGTCCTTGACCGCTTGCGCGCGGCGATTGGCCAGGTCCTGGAACTGCCGGTCGCCGATCTGCATGTGCTCGATCAGCCGCTGCTCCATCTCGGCGACCGGCATGTCCTTGGTCAGGCCGATCACGTTGCGCGGCTTGTCGAACGGCGCGTCGCGATAGAGTTGCTTGAGCAGGCGCGCGTACTCGTCGGGCGCCAGCGAGATCTCGTCCAGGCGCGCCGAATCCTCTCCCTCGGACACGTTCTCCTTGACCTTCAGCGCCTTGACGCGGCGCTGCAGCCGCACGCGCATCAGCGCGTCGAGGTCGCGCGACGGCGAGGCCCGGCCGGCGATGTCGACCTTCAAGGCCGGCCGGTCCTGCAACACCTTGGCGAGCTTCTCGAGCCGCTCGATCGCCGCCGGTTCGAGCTGGGCGGCGCCCGGCGCGAACGGCATCTTCGACAACTCGGCGCCGTCGGCGCCGGCGCCGCTGAACAGGCCGCCGATCAACGAGAACGGCGAGGTGACGGCCTTGACGATCAGGTTGCCGATCAGGCGCAGCACGATGCCGCCGATGCTGAACTGCGGATCGTCGATCGATCCGCTGATCGGCAGGTCGACGTCGATCACGCCATTGCGGTCGGTCAGCAGCGCCAGCGCGAACTGCACCGGCAGGTTCGGCGCCTGCGAGTCGGCCACGCGATCGCCGAGCGTCAACTGGTCGAGGATCACCTTGTTGTCGGCCGTCAGCTTGCGGTCGAGGATCTTGTAGTTGAGCTTGGCCGACAGCTTGCCTCGCTCGATACCGTGGCCGATGTATTTGACCGAGTACGGCGACAGCCGCGGCAGATCGATGTCTCTCGCATCGGCGACGATGTCCATCGTCAGCGCCGACGAGAACGGATTCAGGCGGCCGCTGACGTCGACGGCGCCGGCGTTGTCGATCCGCCCCTTGAGCTCGACGTCGCCCGGCTGTTCGGGACTGAGCTGCGAGACGCCGCCATTGAGCCCGGTCAGGTTGGCCGAGTAGTTGGGCCGGACGAAGAAGTCGCTGAAGTCGACATTGGCGTCGACCAGCGTGATCTTGCCGATGCGAACGTCCGGCGGCGGCGCCGCCGGCTTCGGCGGCAAGGTCTTCTCGGCCTTGCGCTCGGCCTGTCCGGGCGCCTGCCCGGGCGCCGGCGAAGCGACCGGTCCGGCGCCCTGCGCCGGCCCCTTGCCGGGTTCCTGCGTCAGGTCGGTCTGGCGGGCGCCGGGCGCGGCGCCGGGTTCATTCTTGACGATCAGGTCCTGCAGGTTCAGCCGCCCTTCGGCGCTGAGGATCACCCGCGCATAGAGCTGCGACAGCGCGACGTCGTCGATGCGAACCTTCAGCGGCTCGACGTCCAGCTCGATCCCCTTGACGGCCAGCGCCTTCCAGCGCAGCAGCTCGCGATTGCTCTGGCGCGCCAGCGCGCCGAACTCGTCGACCGACGCGTCGCCCTGCCAGCGGATCCGGGCCGGCTGGCCGGCCGGCAGATCGAGCGACAGGTTGCCCTTGGCATTGACGCGACCGTTGGCGATGACCGCGTTCAGGTGCTCGGACACGTAGGGCTGCGCCGGCAGCACGCTGATCGCGCGCGCGTCGATCGCCAGCCGCGTCTGCATCGGACTCAGCGACAACGGGCCGGCGACGTGCAGCGAGCCGCGCTGGTTGATCCGCGCCTTCAGGTCGAGCTTGCCGTTGCTGCCCTTCGGCTGTTCGCCGAGCACCACCAGGTCGCCGAGCGCGATCGCGAACTGGTCGACCTTCAGGTCACCGGTCTTGCCGGCCTTCGCGTCGGTGACGTCGACCGCGTACTGGTCGATCTGCAGCTTGTCCAGCCGAACCGTCCAGTCCGGCTTGGCGGCCTTGCCGGCGGCGTCGGCCGGCGGCGCGGCTTCCTTGCCGGCTGGCGGCGACGGCGAAGCGGCCGACGGCGAGTCGACCAGCAGCTTCTGCACGTCGAAGCGGCCGTCGGCCTCGCGTCGCAGCGCGATCCGGCCGCCGCTCGACGCGACCGAGCCGACGACGACGCGCTGGGCGCCCAGATCGACGGCGGTCTCGCGCACCTTCAGGTCGGGGATCGACAGCAGCGGAACGACCGGCGCCGGCGCGCGCGCGGCAACCGTCCCCCGCGTCGCGGCGGCGCCCGGGCGCGTCGCGCCGCCCTTGCTCGCGCCGGCGGCCCTGCCAGCGGCCGGTTTGCCGGCGGCCGCCTTGCCGGCGGCGTGCCCGGCCGCGGCGCCCTTGGCCGCGGCGCTGCCGGCCGGCTCGTCCGCCGCCGCGGCCGTGGCCGTGGCCGTGGCCGGCGCGGCGCCCTGGGCGCGGGCGACGACCACGAGCTTGCTGACGTCCAGGCCCAACTCGTCGAGCCGAAGCTGCAGGCCTTCGGCGGGCATCGCCACCTGGTAGTGCCCGTTGACGCCGACGACGCCGTCGGTCGGCTCGGCGGCGACCCGGCCGTCGGCCAGCCACCACCAGTTCTTCAGCGCGACCTGGCCGACGTCGAAGCGGCCGTCGACCGACAGCGGCGCGAGCACGGCCTGGCCTTGCGCGGACACGGCCTCGCCCTGCGCGGTCTTCGTGTCGAGCTGGTAGGTCAGCGGGCGGCCCGCCTCGCTGCTCAGCGCCGAGACGGTCACGTCTATCGGATCGAGCGTGACCGCCAGCGGGCGCGGCGAGAACTGCTGGTCGGCGAAATCGAGCCGGGCGCCGTTCAACGCGACGCGGTCGACCTGCCAATGCAGCGGCGTGCCGGCGGCCGGTTCCGACGCGGGGGGTTCCGAAGCGGGCGGCGTCGGCGCCTCCTTGTCGTCCCCGCGCGTCTTGTCCCCGCGCGCCATCGCGTCGAGCACGCCCTGGAAGAACTGCTGCTGCCCCTGGCGCCGGTGGACGACGGCGTCGAACCCGTCGATCGTCACGCTGCCGACGCGAAAATCATTGTCCTGCAGCTTCAGGTCCAGATCGGCCGCCGTCAGCGCGCCGAGCTTGAGCAGCGGCTCGCCGCCGAGCTCGCGCAGCTCGATGCCCGCCAGCCCCGCGCTGCCGCTGACGTTGACCATCGGCCGGGACTTCGGCGGCTGCTCGAACAGCACCTTGGCGTCGACGTTCAGGCGTCCGGCCACGACCTTCAGCGGCAGCGGCACCGGCGAGTACGCGGCCAGTTCGTCCAGCTCGACGTCGTCCAGGTCGATGTCGATCGACGAGCGGCGCGATTCGCTGAACGGCTCGGTCGTGCCCGACGCCGCGAAACGCGATCCATTGAACGTCGCCTCGATGTGCGGCTCGACCTCGACGTCCTCGTAGACCTCCAGGCTGGAGATGAACGGCACGCGGATCACGAGGCCTGCCAACTCATGCTTGAGCGACTTGATCTGGTCGTCGAAGTCGACGCGGCCGTTGGTCAGGCGGATGTTGCTGACCGCGAAGCCGGGCACCTTGCCGTCGGACGGCGTCGGCGACGGCTGGCTCCACTTGTCGATCAGGTCCTGGATGCTGTAGCGGCCGTCCGGCAGCCGGGCCAGCGAGACCTGCGGCGCGTCGATGCGCACCGACGAGACGACCGGGGCCAACTGGAACAGCGAGCGCCACGCGGCATCGACGTCGAGCGCGCCGAGCCGGAACAACGGCTGGTCGTGATTGCCGTCGCCGGGCTTGGGCCCGACGGTGACGTGCCGCACCTTCAGCAGCAGCTTGAACGGATTGAAGCGGATCGACTCGACCTGCACCGGCCGGTCGAACTGCTCGGCCAGGATCTTCTCGACCTGCCCGCGGGCGATCCGCGGCAGCAGCACGAAGCCGAGCAGCGTGTACAGCACCAGCGCGATCAGCAAGCCGATCAGGACGCGGCGCGGCCAGCGCCGGGGGCGGCGGCGGCCCGCGTTGCCATTCTGGCTGCCGCCGTGCGGGTCGATCAGCCATTCGACTGCGGCCGTCATCGCGTCAGGCCGTGCCGCCGACCGTCAGGCCTTCGAGGCGCACGGTCGGCATGCCGACGCCCACCGGCACGCTCTGGCCGTCCTTGCCGCACACGCCGATGCCCGAATCGAGCCGCAGGTCGTTGCCGATCGCGGTCACGCGCGTCAGCGCGTCCGGACCGTTGCCGATGATCGTCGCGCCCTTGACCGGGTACTGGATCCTGCCATTCTCGACCCAGTACGCCTCGGACGCCGAGAACACGAACTTGCCGTTGGTGATGTCGACCTGGCCGCCGCCGAAGTTGACCGCGTACAGCCCCTTGTCGATCGAGGCGATGATCTCCTGCGGATCGCGATCGCCGCCGAGCATGAACGTGTTGGTCATCCGCGGCATCGGCAGGTGCGCGAACGATTCGCGCCGGCCGTTGCCGGTCGGCGCGCGCTTCATCAGGCGCGCGTTCAGGCTGTCCTGCAGGTAAGCCTTGAGCACGCCGTCCTCGATCAGCACGTTGCGCTGCGTCGGCTGGCCTTCGTCGTCGATGTTCAGCGAACCGCGGCGGTCCTTGATCGTGCCGTCGTCGACGACGGTGACGCCGCGCGCGGCGACGCGTTCACCGATGCGGCCCGAGAAGATCGACGAGCCCTTGCGGTTGAAGTCGCCCTCCAGGCCGTGGCCGACCGCCTCGTGCAGCAGCACGCCGGGCCAGCCCGGGCCGAGCACGACCGTCATCACGCCGGCCGGCGCCGGCCGCGATTCGAGGTTGACCAGCGCGGTGTCGACGGCCTCGCGCGCGTACCGCTCGAGCAGCGCGTCGTCGAAGTAGTCGAGCCCGTAGCGGCCGCCGCCACCGCTGGTGCCCTGCTCGCGCCGGCCGTTCTGCTCGGCGATCACGGTGATCGACAGCCGCACCAGCGGACGCACGTCGGCGGCCATCACGCCGTCGGACCGGGCGACCATGACGACGTCGTACTCGGCGGCGAGCCCGGCCATCACCTGGCTGACGCGCGGATCACGGGCCCGCGCGAGCTTTTCGATGCGCTCGAGCAGCGCGACCTTGTCGGCCGACGACAGGTCGCCGATCGGATCGTGCGCCGGATACAGCGCGTGGCCCTGGTTGCCGGCGAAGCGGCCGGCGACCTTGACGCGGCCGGCGCCGGCGCGCGCGATCGTGCGCGTGGCGCGGGCGGCCGACGACAAGGCGTCGGCGTCGATCTCGTCGGAATACGCGAACGCGGTCTTCTCGCCGGAGATCGCGCGCACGCCGACCCCCTTGTCGATCGAGAAGCTGCCGGACTTGACGATGCCCTCTTCGAGGCTCCAGCCCTCGCTGCGCGTCAACTGGAAGTAGACGTCGGCGTAGTCGACGCGGTGCTCGAAGACCTCGGCCAGCACGCGCTGCAGCGACGACTCGTCCAGCCCGAACGGTTCGAGCAGCGTGGAGCGCGCGATGGCCAGATGGCTGAAGGCCTGGCTTTCGACGACATTCATCGGGTGTTCAACTCCGTTGTGATTCAATGATCCAACCGCCGGGCCTCACATCACGCGATGCGTCAGCGCCGGCAAACTCCGCCTGACATCGTCGATCCGCCCCGGATCGACGACGCCGGCGGCCAGCCCCTCGCCCTCGTCGATGCGCGAGACGACCTCGCCCCAGGGATCGACCAGCATCGAGCGGCCCCAGGTACGGCGACCGTTCGGATGCTCGCCGCCCTGCGCCGGCGCCAGCACGTAGCACTGGTTCTCGATCGCCCGCGCGCGCAGCAGCAGATCCCAATGGGCCTGCCCGGTAGTATAGGTAAATGCCGAGGGCACGAGGATCAAGTCCACAGGCGCCAGGTTCCGATACAGCTCCGGAAAGCGCAGGTCGTAGCAGATAGACAGCCCGAGCCGCCAACCCTCGACGTCGGCGACGACCGGCGTGCGCCCGGCGGCGATCGTCGCCGATTCGTCGAAGCGCTCGGCGCCGCGCTCGAAACCGAACAGGTGGATCTTGTCGTAGCGCGCGCTGCGCGTGCCGTCCGGGCCGTAAAGCAGGCTGGCGTTGCGCACCCGCGTCGGCGAGCCGCTGTCCAGCGGCACCGTGCCGCCGAGCACCCACACGCGGTGCCGCCGCGCGCACTCGGCCAGGAACGCCTGGATCGGCCCGTCGCCGTCGCGTTCGCGGATCGCCAGCTTGTCGCTGTCGCGCCGGCCCAGCAGGCAGAAATACTCGGGCAGCGCGACCAGCCGCGCGCCGTCGTCGGCGGCGCGCGCGATCAGGCGCGCGGCCGCGTCCAGGTTCGCCGCGACGTCGGGTGTCGACACCATCTGGACGGCGGCGACCGGCAGCGGCCGGCGGCCGGCCGAGGGCGTCGTCGTGGAGGCGGGGGTGTCGGTCATGGGCATCCTCGGAGCTGGCAGGAAGAACGGCGGGCAGGGCGAACGGCGAATCGGATAGCCGCGGCGCGAAACGTGGGTCGGCGGCGATCAGGGTTCCGCTCGCGGAGCCGGCGGGTGCGGCCGTGATTTCTCGACGACGACCGGATCGGCCCACGGCCCCGTCACGCGGTACTCATAGGTGAACGCCTGCTCGAGCGGCGCGCGCAGCATGAATTGCGCGACGAACGAACCCAGGCCGATCACCGGATTGACCGCAGCATACGCCAGCGAGGCCAGGCCCGCGTTCAGGTGCGGCCGCACCTCGACGTCCAGCGACTGGGTCTCGTGCGCGAGGTCGGCGTCGCCGCGCAGGTGCACGCGCGCCTGCACGCCGTTCATCTTCAGGTCGTCGGTATGCGCGACGCCCCGGTCGACGCGCACGTCGCCGTTGATTTCATCGAACGCGAAGCCCTCGGCGAAGATGTCGCGAAAATCGAGCGACAGGCGCCGCGGCAGCGATTGCAGGTTCAGCACGCCGATCAGCTTGGCGAGCCCCGGCTCGGTTTTCAGGAACTGGCCCTTGCCGAGCGCGATGCCGATCCGGCCACGCAGGCTCGGATAGTCGATCGCCAGCGGCGAGCCGGCCCAGTCCAGGTGCCCGTGGATCTCGCCGGCGCCGGCGCGGATCGCGTCGCGCACGCCGAGGTCGTTCAGCAGCGTGCCCGAATCGCGCAGTTCCAGCTTGAAATCCAGCGCGGTCGTGCGCGTCGCCGGATCCGCGTCGCGGCGCGAACGCTGCGCCCACACACCGGCCGCCTCGAGCGTGGCGGCCGGGTGCGCGATCCGCAGATGCTGCAGCTTCCACGCCGGACGGCCGGCCTCGCTGCCGTTGCCGGCGATCAGCTCGAGCCGGCCCAGCCGGTGGTTGTTCAGCACCAGCTCTTCGGCCGTGACGTCCAGTTCGGGCAGATCGGTGCGATCGGTCTCCATGATCGACTCGATCTCCTGGCGGCGCGACGGCGGAATCTCCAGCCGCGTGAAGCGCGCGGTCAGCTTGCCCAGCGGCTGCCCCGGCGGCGCATCGCGCCACGAGAAATAGCCGTCGACCTCGCGCGCGCTGACGTTGGCCTGCCAGATGCCCTGCTGGCGCGTCGCGCCGAACACCACGTCGCGCAGCGACTTGCCGCCGACCAGCAGCTCGTCGGTCAGCACCGATACGTGCTTGGGCAGCAGCGAGAACCCCGGCGCGAACTCGCCGCCCAGGTTCTCGTCGGGCTGCCCGATCGACGCCGACGCCATCGCCGCGCCCCAGGCGTCGAAATCGACGCGGGGCAGGTTCAGCGCGACCGACAGGCCGGATTCGGGCAGCACCGGCTCGGTGTTCATCGCGAACGCCGCGCGGTCGATCAGCGCGCGCCCCGCCTTCGCGTCGAACCGCCGGGCGATCCGCATGCGCACCGCGTCGCCGAGCGTGATCGAGGTCGTGAAGCCGTCGGCGGCCGCCGGAGCCGGACTGCTGACGACGCGCAGCGGCATCGCCACGCCGGCCCGCTTGGCGAACGGCGGCGGCAGCTCGCTGGTCACGCCGACCAGGTCGGACGACAGCGTCAGCTTGACGCCCCGCGCGTCGATGTCGACGTCGGCCTCGTAGTCGGCATGCCCGTCGAGCTTGCGGGTCAGCGGATTGTCCGACAGCGCGCGCAGGCCTTCGAGCGACAGTCCGCCGCGGGCGTGCAGCGCGACGTGTCCGGGCGTGGACGTCGACGCGTCGACGTGGACCGGCCCGCCAAGCAGCCGCGCGCTGACGCCGCGCGCCGCGACGCCGCCGTGCCCGATCATCAGCGCGCCGCGCATCGCGCCGAGCACCGGCTTGCCGGGGCCGAGCAGGAAATCGTTGTCGTGCAGCGTCAGCGCCGCGTCGAATTCGTTCGGTTCGTTCGGATGCAGCGGGATGCGCGCGTTCAACGCCAGGTCGACGTTGCCGGTCGCGCTCGCCTCGCGCAGCGCGCCGTTGACGAAGCGCTCGAGCGGACTGGCGTTGACCAGGCCGATCAGGCGGTTGGCCGGCGCCGTGGTCCGGCCCTGGATGTCGAGCACGCCCTGATGGAAATCGGCGATCCGCAACTGCGTGCCGGCCACCGGCGCGCCATGCAGCGTCGCATCGTCGATCTTCGCCTGCATGCTCGCCCGCTCGAACGTCAGGCGACCGGCGATCCGCTCGAGCGCCGGCCAGCCGGGCGCGAACTGCAGCCGGCCGCCGCGCAGCCGCACGTCGACGCGGAACCGGCCCTGCGCGCCGGGCCGCTCGAACGGGAACTCGTGCAGATCACCGGCGAGCGCCAGCTTCACGTCATCGGAGTCGCCGGCCCGGACCGCCTGCGCGACCCACTGGCGCACCGGCGGCGGCACCGACAGCGGCAGATAGCGGGCGACGCTGGTCGCCCGCGCGCGCTGCAGGCGGCCGGCGAGATCGACGACCGGCCGGCCGTCGACCAGGCGGATCGAGCCGGTCACCGACCCGTCGGCATCGGCATTCGCGAAGCGGACTTCGCGCAGGCGGACCCGCAGCTCGCCGGCCGGTTCCCGCAGCCAGTCCAGTCGGGCCGACCAGCGATCGAGCACGACGCGCGGCGCCTCGAACAGGCCGGGAAACGACCAGGCCGAGCCCTTGTCGCCGCCGATCTGCAAACGGCCGCCGGCCTCGTCGACGACCAGCCGGCCGGCGGCGCCTTCGACAGACGGCATCGACGGCAGCGGATGGCCGTCGGCGGACCGGCGCTCGACGATGCGCCGAAGCCGGGCCGCCAGCCGATCGAAGTCCGCCTCGACGCGCCATGTGGGCCGGGCGGCCGACGAGTCCGGCGACCCTGGTCCCGGCGTCTGCGGCGTCTGCGGCGGCTTCTCCGGCCGCCCGCCAGTCGACGTGCAAGCGGCCGATCCGCCCGTCGACGGTCCAGGCGCCCAGCTTGTCGGCCCAGCCGGCCGGCCAGCGCTGCGCGGCTGCCCACGCCGCCACGCCGGCCAGCCCGAACGGCTGCACGGCGATGCGGGCCGAGCGCGGCGCGCCCGTCATCGACAGCGACAGCCGCGTTCCCTCGGCGCTGGCCAGCACGGCGCCGCCGGGCAGGCTGGCCCGCGCGTCGGTCACGTCGACGCGATAGCGCCCGTCATCGACACGCGCCGCGCGCCATTCGGCGCGCAGACGCGGAATCTCGGCTCCCGCGCCGGTCTCGTCGAAGCGCCAGCGCGGCCGGCGCGCGTCGAGCTTGACCAGCACGTCATCGAGCGCACCGTCGTGCCAGCGCCCCCAGGCCATCAGGTCGGCGTCGCCCATCGCCACCGGTACCCGGCTGCCGTCGGCGTCACCGCCGGCCGAGGCGTCGGCGGCCTCGGCGGCCAGCCGGTGGCCGAGGACCAGCCGGGCGAGCATCGCCAGCGTCGCGCCGGGCAGCCCGCTGACGCCGATGAAGCCGTCGACGCGCCACGCGCCGCCGTCGGCGTCCGGCACGGGCGGCGCCTCGGCGCGCAGCGCGATCTTCAGGCTGTCGACGCCATCGGTCCCGGGCAAGGTCAGCGCCGCCTCGTGCGCGGTGCCGTCGCGCCGGGCGACCACGCGCACGCCGTCGACCGTCAGCCGGCCGTCGTCGACGCGATCGATCAGCTCGAGCCGGCCGCCGCGGATCTCGATCCGCGGAATGCCCAGCACGGTCCGCAGCGCCGGCGCGTCACCGGCCCGCACCGGGTCGCCCGCGGCGTGGTCGAAGCCGGCGATCCGCCACTGGCCAGCGCCGAAATACTCGGCACTCAGGCTCGGCGCGACCAGCAGCAGCGAGTCGATCGCCGGCCGGCCCGCCAGCAGCCTGGGCAAGGCGACACCGACGGACGCCGATTCGGCGTGCAGCACCGCCCGCCCGCCGGCGTCCTGCAGCGTGAAGCCCTCGATCGTCAATTCGGGGCGCCAGCCGCGCACCGCGGTGTCGAACCGATCGATCGCGACCGGACGGCCCAGCTCGCGCGACAGGTAGGCGACGATCGACGGGCGCCATTGATCGAGCCGCGGCCAGACGTAATATCGCAGTCCGAGGTACGCGATCGCGGCCGAGAAGCCGGCCAGCACCAGCAACGCGGCCAGGCAGCGGCCAATCAGCTTGACGGATGACGTGCGTGTTGACATGCCTGTTGAAATCCGCCTGGGACTGCACGCCCGCCAAACAGGCCGATAGGATCCGTCGGAGCCGAGATCCCGCTAGCATAAATCCTTTGGAACACGCTCATGAGCTTTCTGGCTGAACGGCATTCGCCGTTTTTCAAGCGGACCCTCGAGGCCTGGCAACGCCGCCAGCCGGCGGGCTTCGACCTGGCCGCTCGCGTGCGCGACAGCGTGCGCCGGCCGCTGGACGCCTCGACGATCGAAGGCTGGCTGGTCGAGCTGACCGGCGCCGGCGAGGCCGGTGCCGGGTCGAGCGCGATCGGCGATGCGAGCGCCGTCATGCGCGGCCTGCGGCGCGCGCGGCTGCTGGTGCTGATGACGCTGATCGAGCGCGACGTCGGCGGACGGGCTTCGCTCGATGAGGTCTGCACGGCGATGACGATCCTTGCGCAGGGCGCGACCCGCTACGCGCTGCGCTGCGCCGGCCACGAGCTGGCGCAGCGGCACGGCGTGCCGCAGGACGGAGACGGACAGCCCCAGGATCTGCTGGCGGTCGGCATGGGCAAGGCCGGCGGCTTCGAGCTGAACGTCTCGTCCGACCTGGATCTGGTGTTCGTGTTCCGCGAAGAGGGCGAGACGCGCGGACGGCTGGACGACCAGGGCCGGCCGCTCGCCAGCAGCCGGATCGCCGCCAGCGAGTTCATGCACAAGCTGGCGCGGCGCGCCGTCTACCTGCTGGCCGAGAACACCGAGGACGGCTTCGTGTTCCGCGTCGACACGCGGCTGCGGCCGAACGGCGATTCCGGTCCGCTGGTGGTCTCGCTGTCGATGCTCGAGAACTACTTCTATTCGCAGGGCCGCGAATGGGAGCGACTGGCCTGGCTCAAGGGCCGGGTCATCGCCGACTCGGGCCTGAGCGACGCGGCGCAGCGAGACGAGGCGGACCTGGAAGCGATCGTCACGCCGTTCGTGTTCCGGCGCTACCTGGATTTCAAGGCCTTCGCCGCGCTGCGCGAGCTGCACGACATGATCACCACGCAGGTGAACAAGCGCGACGCGCGCCACGAAGGCAGCTACGACGTCAAGCTGGGGCGCGGCGGCATCCGCGAGATCGAGTTCACGGCCCAGTTGTTCCAGATCGTGCGCGGCGGCCGCGACTACGCGCTGCGCGACAAGCGCACGCTGGCGACGCTGCAGACGCTGGGCGAGCGCAACCTGTTGTCCGACGACGAGGTCGCGACGCTCGGCGAAGCGTACGCGCTGCTGCGGCGGACCGAGCACGCGCTGCAATACCAGGAGGATGCGCAGACCCACCGGCTGCCCGCCGAAGCCGACAAGCGGGCGGCGATCGCCGCGATGCTGGACCTCGAGCCGGCCGTCTTCGAAGAACGGCTGGGCCGGCTGACGGCGACCGTCCAGCGCGTGTTCGACGCGCTGCTGCACGGCCCCGACGGCGCGGCGAACGGCAACGGCAACGGCAACGGCAACGGGAATGGTAACGACAACGGAAGCCGGAACGGCGGTGCGGCGGACGGCGCGGCGGCGGCCGACGCTCCGGCGGCTTCCGGCGTCGGCGCCCGCTCCCGGAGCCGCCGCTGGCGCCGACAACGCCGCCGACGTCGCCCAGGCCGCGCTGGACGCCAGCAACGCGCCGCTGACCGGCCATCCGGACGCCGTGCGCGAGCGCATCGACGCGCTGCGCGCCGGTCCGCGATACCGGGCGGCCCGCCCGGAGACGCGCGACGGCATCGACCAGTTGCTCGAGACGCCCGAAGTGCTGCAGGCCGGCGAGCTGGGCGTGCTGCGGCTGATCGACCTGCTCGAGGCGGTCAGCGGCCGCGGCGGCTACGTCGCGCTGCTGCGCCAGTATCCGCAGGCGCGCGAGCGGGTGCTGCGGATGCTCGGCCGCGCCAAATGGGCGGCCGACTACCTGACGCGCCACCCGATCCTGCTCGACGAGCTGCTGGACGGCCAGTTGCTGCAGCCGGTCGATTACGAGCAGTGGAGCCGGCAGGTCCGCCAGAGCCTGGACGCGGCGGTGTTCCAGGGCACGCCCGACCAGGAGCGGCAGATGGACATCGTCCGCGAGGCGCACCACGCGCAGGTGTTCCGGCTGCTCGCGCAGGACCTCGAAGGCCGGCTGCAGCTCGAGCGCCTGTCGGACCTGCTCAGCGAGCTGGCCGACCGGGTCATCGAGATCGTCATCCCGCTGGTCTGGTCGCAGTTGCGGCTGAAGTTCCGCGACGCGCCGCGCTTCGCCGCGATCGCCTACGGCAAGCTCGGCGGCAAGGAGCTCGGCTACGCGTCGGACCTGGACCTGGTGTTCCTGTACGAGGACGACGACGAACGCGCGCCCGAGGCCTACGCGATGCTCGGCCAGCGGGTGGCCGGCTGGATGGCCACCCGCACGGCGGCCGGTCAGTTGTTCGACATCGACCTGCGGCTGCGGCCGAACGGCGATGCCGGCCTGCTGGTCTCGAGCCTGAAGTCCTTCACTTCGTACCAGGAGGATTCCGCGTGGGTGTGGGAGCACCAGGCGCTGACCCGCGCCCGCTACGCGGCCGGCGACCCCGGGCTGGGCGAACGCTTCGAGGCCGTGCGGCGCCGGCTGCTGGCCCGCCCGCGCGACATTCCGGCGCTGGCGGCCGAGGTCGTCAAGATGCGCAAGAAGATGCTCGACGGGCACCCGAACCGGTCGTCGCGATTCGACCTGAAGCACGACCGCGGCGGCATGGTCGACATCGAGTTCATCGTCCAGTTCCTCGTGCTGGCCTACGCGCACCGGCTGCCGCAACTGCTGGACAACAAGGGCAACATCGCGCTGCTGCAGCGTTCGGCCGACGCCGGGCTGATCACCGTCGGGCAGGCGGCCGGCGCGGCCAACGCCTATCGCAAGTACCGCCAGTTGCAGCACCTGATGCGGCTGAACGACCACGAATACGCGCGGCTCGACGGACAGGCCGTGGCGGCCGAGCGCCAGGCCGTGCTGGACCTGTGGAACCACCTTTTCGCGATGGCATAAAATGCCGGATTGACTGCCGGTCCCCCGTTCATCCGCCCCCTTGCGCAGGAGTCCTTCACATGTCGATGGCCGATCAAGACGGTTTCATCTGGTACGACGGCAAGCTCGTCGAATGGCGCGAAGCCAAGCTGCACGTGCTGACGCACAGCCTGCACTACGGCATGTCGGTCTTCGAGGGGGTGCGCGCCTACCAGACGACCCGCGGCACGGCGATCTTCCGGCTGGCCGAGCACACGAAGCGGCTGTTCAACTCGGCCAAGATCTTCCAGATGCCGGTGCCGTACACGTTCGACCAGCTCGTCGACGCGCAGAAGGAAGTCGTTCGCGCCAACAAGCTCGACTCGTGCTACCTGCGGCCGATCATCTGGATCGGGTCCGAGAAGATGGGGGTCTCGGCCAGGGGCAATACGATCCACGTCGCCGTCGCGGCCTGGCCCTGGGGCGCCTATCTGGGCGAGGACGGCATCTCGCGCGGCATCCGCGTCAAGACCTCGTCGTTCACGCGCCACCACGTCAACGTCTCGCTGGTGCGCGCCAAGGCCAGCGGCTACTACATCAACTCGATCCTGGCCAACCAGGAAGTGACCGCGCACGGCTATGACGAGGCGCTGCTGCTCGACACCGAGGGCTACGTGTCCGAAGGTTCGGGCGAGAACGTCTTCATCGTCCGCGACGGCCGCCTTTACACGCCCGACCTGGCCTCGTGCCTGGACGGCATCACGCGCGACGCGGTGATCACGATGGCGCGCGACGAAGGCCTGCAGGTCATCGAGAAGCGCATCACCCGCGACGAGATGTACTGCGCCGACGAAGCGTTCTTCACCGGCACCGCGGCCGAGATCACGCCGATCCGCGAGCTCGACGACCGCCAGATCGGCGAAGGCCGCCGCGGTCCGGTCACCGAGAAGCTGCAGACGCTATTCTTCGACGTCATCGCCGGCAAGAACGACAAGTACCAGCGCTGGCTGGCGCCGGTCTGATCCGTCCCCCGCAAGGAAACGCCATCATGTCCGCATCCCCGACCCATCCCCATGCCGGCGAACCCGCAGGCGGCCCGCAACCGGCGGCCGTCGTCGAGCTGGGCGCCGGCGACCTGCCCGCCTACTGCCCGAACCCGCAGATGCCGATCTGGAGCTCGCATCCGCGCGTCTTCCTCGACGCCTTGCACGACGGCGGCCAGGCCTGCCCTTATTGCGGCACGGTCTATCGATTGAAACCTGGAACGGTTGTCAAAGGACATCATTAGGCGTAGAAATACAGGGTCGAAGCACGATCGAAGGCCTCGCGATCGCGGGGGCGCGTCCCTCCGTCGGAGACCGGCCGCCGGCCACGCGACCGCGGACAACGTCAGCGCGCGAGGCATTCCCGGCGCCACCCGCCCGAATCGCCGCTGATCGACGAGACCCCGCGTTCTTAGTGCTTCATCCAGTCAGCGTGCCCGCCTTGCGTACCTTGATCGTTGCCCCGAACTGGATCGGCGATGCCGTGATGGCCCAGCCCCTGCTGGCCTGGATACGGCAGCGCGATCCGCAAGGCACCATCGACGTGATGGCGCCGCCGCACGTCGCACCGGCGTTCTCGGCGATGGCCGAGGTCTGCCAGGTCATCATCGCCCGCAACGTTCACGGCAAGCTCGAGCTGGGCCGGCGCTGGAAGCTCGCCCGCGAGCTGCGCCGCGCACGCTACGACCGCTGCTACGTGCTGCCCAACTCGATGAAGTCGGCGCTGGTGCCCTGGCTGGCCGGCATCGGCCAGCGGATCGGTTACCGGGGCGAGGGCCGCAGGATCCTGCTGAACCGGATGCACGACGAACCCGCCGGTGCCGAACGGCCGCCGATGGTCGAGTTCTACGCGAAGCTCGCGCTCGATCCGGCCGAGCCGATGCCGACCAACGTCGCCAACCCCGTGCTGATGCGCCAGCGCACGCGCGAGGCCGTGACGCTGGCACGCTTCGGGATCGGCGTCCACGAGCCGCTGATCGTGCTGTGCCCGGGCGCCGAGTTCGGACCGGCCAAGCGCTGGCCGACCCGCCATTTCGCGGCGCTGGCCGCGATGGTCAACGCCGACTGGCCCGAAGCCAGCATCGTGCTGCTCGGTTCGTCGAAGGAGCGCCCGCTCGCCACCGAGATCGCGGCCCTGTCCGGCCAGACGCTGAAGAACCTGTGCGGCGAGACCACGCTCGACGAAGCGCTGCACCTGATCGCGCGGGCCAGCGGCGTCGTCTCGAACGACTCCGGCATGATGCACGTGGCCGCCGCCTACGAACGCCCGCAGGTCGCGGTGTTCGGGTCCAGCGATCCGCGCCACACGCCGCCGCGCTCGCCGCACGCGCGCATCGAATGGCTGCACCTCGAATGCAGCCCGTGCTTCCAGCGCCAATGCCCGCTCAAGCACACCAACTGCCTGAACGACATCGCCCCCAGCGACGTGTTCGACGCGCTGCGCAAGGCGATGCGATTCGAGACCTCTCGCCCGCCGCGCTGATCGACGCGCCGTTTTCGGCGAGAATGCCGGTTTTTGCCCGCGTCGGGCGCCGATTCTCGGCGCCATGCCGCACAGGCCGATGAAACAAACGATCCTCACCCTCTCCTGCCCCGACGCGCACGGCATCGTCGCGACCGTCTGCGGTTTTCTCGCCGAGCGGGACTGCAACATCGTCCAGTCGGCGCAGTTCGGCGACGAAGACAGCGGACTGTTCTTCATGCGCGTCGTGTTCACCGGGCCGGCCGATGACTCGTCCGCCCGGCCGCTGGACGAAGGCTTCGCACCGATCGCCGAGCGCTTCGGGATGAGCTGGCAGGCGCACGACGCCGGCGAGCGCCCACGCGTGCTGCTGCTGGTATCGAAGTTCGGCCACTGCCTGAACGACCTGCTGTTTCGCTGGAGCTCGGGCCTGCTGCCGATCGACATCCCGGTCATCGCGTCGAACCACACCGATTTCCAGCCGCTGGCGCACAGCTACCGGATCCCGTTCCTGTATCTGCCGGTCACGCCCGAAACGAAGTCGCAGCAGGAAGCGCGGCTGCTCGAGCTGGTCGAGCGCGAACGGATCGACCTGGTCGTGCTCGCCCGCTACATGCAGATCCTGTCCAACGAGCTGTGCGAGAAGCTGCGCGGCAAGGCGATCAACATCCACCACAGCTTCCTGCCGAGCTTCAAGGGCGCCAAGCCTTACCACCAGGCGCATCACCGCGGCGTCAAGCTGATCGGCGCGACCGCGCACTACGTGACGCCCGATCTGGACGAGGGACCGATCATCGAGCAGGACGTCGCGCGCGTCGATCACTCGATGGACCCGGCGGCGCTGGCCGCGACCGGGCACGACGTCGAGTGCCAAGTGCTCGCGCGGGCCGTCAAATGGCACGTCGAGCGACGTGTGCTGCTCAATGGCGACCGGACCGTCATCTTCCGCTGAGCTCGTCCGGCGC
>JASGFT010000056.1:0-26971 GCA_047605425.1 Burkholderiaceae bacterium
CGGCCGACGCCGCGGCCGGCCCCTGCCCGTGCCCGGCCTGCAAGGGCCAGCGGCTGAACCCGGTCGCGCTGGCGGTCCGCGTCCACGATCTGTCGATCACCGAGCTGACGGCCCAGCCCGTGTCCGACTGCGCGGCCTGGCTGGCGACGATCGGCTTCAGCGGCCGCGAGGCGCAGATCGCCCGCGACCTGCTGGTCGAGATCGGCTCGCGGCTGACTTTCCTGGCCGACGTCGGGCTCGGCTACCTGTCGCTCGATCGCAGCGCGCCGACGCTGTCCGGCGGCGAGGCGCAGCGGATCCGGCTGGCCGCGCAGCTCGGCTCGAACCTGCAGGGCGTCTGCTACGTGCTCGACGAGCCGACGATCGGCCTGCATCCGCGCGACAACCGGATCCTGCTCGACACGCTCGACCGCCTGAAGAGCAAGGGCAACACGCTGCTGGTCGTCGAGCACGACGAGGACACGATCCGCCGCGCCGACCACGTGATCGACATCGGCCCGGGCGCCGGCAAGCTCGGCGGCCGGATCATCGCGCACGGCACCTACGACGCGTTGACGCGCCACCCGGACAGCCTGACCGGGCGCCTGCTCGCGCATCCGCTGCGGCACCCGCTGCATCCGCCGCGCGCCGTCGATCCCGGCTTGCCGGCGCTGCACGTGCGCGGCGCCACGCTGCACAACCTGCGCGACATCGACCTGGCGATCCCGCTGAACCGGATGACGGTGATCACCGGCGTGTCGGGCAGCGGCAAGTCGACGCTGGCCCGCGACCTGCTGCTGGCCAACGTGCAGCGGCTGACCGCCGCGCGCAACCAGCGCAAGGCGTTGCCGGCGATCCAGGGCTGCGCGGCGATCGACGGCTGGGAAGCGATCGGCCGCGTGCTAGAGGTCGACCAGACGCCGATCGGCAAGACGCCGCGTTCGTGCCCGGCCACTTATGTCGGCTTCTGGGATGCGATCCGCCGCCTGTTCGCCGACACGACCGAGGCGCGCGTGCGCGGCTACACGCCGGCGCGCTTCTCGTTCAACACCGGCAGCGGCCGCTGCCCGGCCTGCGAGGGACAGGGGCAGCAACGCATCGAGATGAGCTTCCTGCCCGACGTCAAGGTCGGCTGCGAGGTCTGCGGCGGCGCGCGCTTCAACCGCGAGACGCTGGCCGTGCGACTGCGCGGACAGAGCATCGGCGACGTGCTGGCGATGAGCGTCGACGAGGCGGTCGATTTCTTCGCGGCCTCGCCGTCGATCGCGCACCCGCTGAAGCTGCTGCAGGACGTCGGCCTCGGCTACCTGACGCTGGGCCAGCCGAGCCCGACGCTGTCCGGCGGCGAGGCGCAACGGATCAAGCTGGTGACCGAGCTGGCCAAGGTCCGCGAGCTGGGCGGCGACGCGATGCCCGGCGTCGACGCCGACAAGGCGGCGCGGCAGCGGGCGCGCACACCGCGCACGCTGTACGTGCTCGACGAACCGACGGTCGGGCTGCACATGGCCGACGTCGAGAAGCTGATCGCGGTGCTGCAGCGGCTGGTCGACGCCGGCAACACGCTGGTCGTCGTCGAGCACAACCTCGACATCTGGGCCGAGGCCGACTGGATCGTCGACCTGGGACCGGAAGGCGGCGCCGGCGGAGGCCGCCTGGTGGCGGCCGGGCCGCCGCGCGAGCTGGCCGGACGCGCCGGCAGCCATACCGGCCAGGCGCTGCGCGCGTTCTACGACGAGCGCGAACGCGCGTCGCCGTCGAGCCGCGCCCGTACCGCGGGCCAGGTCGGCAACGGATCGACGGCGCCGTAGCCGGTCGTGCTGAGCGCGGCGGCCGCGCAGGCGGCGCGCGCGGCCGCCGCCAGATCGTCGCCGGCCACCAGCCGCGCGACCAGCACCCCGGCGAAGCAGTCGCCGGCGCCGGTCGCGTCGACGCTGTCGACCGCGAAACCGGGGATGTCTATCCGTTGGCGGCCGTCCGAGATCCGCGCGCCGGCCGGCCCGCGCTTGACCGCGACGCGCCGCGCGCCCAGCCGGTGCGCGTGGTCGATCAGCGCGTCCGCGTCGACCAGGCCGAACAAGGCCTCGGCCTCGTCCAGGCTCGGCAGGAACAGATCGACGTCGGCCAGCGTGGCCTCGGCGATCGCCCGCGCCCGCGCCGCCGGCCACAGTCGCGGCCGGAAGTTCAGGTCGTAGCTGACCGGCACGCGATGCGCGCGCGCGCAGGCCAGCGCGGCGAACACCGTATCGCAGGCGCTGTCGCTGATCGCCTGCGAGACGCCCGACACGTGCAGCCACCGTGCCGCCGCCACCCGCTCGTCGAACGCCGGCGACGGCTTCATCCGGCTCGCGGCCGAGCCGGCGCGGCGATACGTGAAGCGATGGCCGTCGGGACCGTGGCTGACGAAGTACAGGCCGGTCGGCGCGTCGGGATCGCGCTCGACCGCCGAAGCGTCGACGTGCTCGCGCCGCCACAAGGCCAACAGCTCGTCGCCGAACTCGTCGGCGCCGATCCGGGTCAGGATGCCGACGCGCGCGCCGACGCGGGCCGCCGCGCACGAAAAGTTGGAGGTATCGCCGCCGAACCCCCGCAGATACAGCGACGTGCCGGGCCGCTGGTTGAACTCGATCATCGGTTCGCCGATAGCGACGATGTCCATGCTGGCCGTCTCCTTCCATGCGCGAGGCGCGATTCGTTGCGCGCATTATCGCCGGACCGCGGCCGCTCGCCGACGACGCCTCGCGGCGGGCGACACCGGCCGCGGACGATGCTAAGCTCGGACACTCCCCAGCCGCCTGCGGATCACGACGTGACCAGCATCGACACGACCTCCCCGGCCTCGCCTTCCCTGCTGCTCGAATACCTCGAACGCACGCCCGACTGCGCGCCGACGATTCCGGTCATCGTGCTCGACGATCCCGAGCACGCGGTCCCGCTAGCCCGGGCCTGCGCGGCCGGCGGCGTGCGCATCCTCGAGATCACGCTGCGCACGGCGGCCGGGCTCGAGTCGATCCGCCGCGCCGCGGCCGAGGTGCCCGACGTGCTGGTCGGCGCGGGCACGGTCACCAGTCCGAAGGACATGGCCGCGGTCAAGGCGGCCGGCGCGCGCTTCGCGTTCTCGCCCGGCTTCGACGAATCGCTGGTGATGGCGGCCGCCGACCATGACCTCGCCTTCGTGCCGGGCGTGATGACGCCGTCCGAGGTGATGCGCGCGCAGAACGTCGGCTGCAGCGTGATGAAGCTGTTCCCGGCCTCGGTGGCCGGCGGCATCGCGATGCTCAAGGCGCTGGCCGGCCCGTTTCCCGACGCGCGCTTCTGTCCGACCGGCGGCGTCGACGCGGCGTCCGCGCCCGCCTATCTGGCGCTGCCCAACGTCGTCGCGGTCGGTGGATCGTGGATCACGCCGTCCGACGCGGTCACCGGCGGACATTGGGACCGGATCACCGAGCTGGCGCGGGCGGCGACCGCGCTGCGACGAGGCTGAGGTCCGGCTGCCGCCGGCCCACCGCGAGCAGGAGAACCCCGTGATTACCCGATCGGACGTCGTCGACACGCTGCGAACGCTGGTGGCCTTCGACACCACCAGCAGCCGTAGCAACGTCGAGCTGATCGACTGGGTCGCCAACCGGCTCGACGATCTCGGCGTCAAGGCGTTCGTCCAGCGCGGCGACGAACCGGGCAAGGCCAACCTGTTCGCGACGATCGGGCCGGCCGACGTGCCGGGCGTGATGCTGTCCGGGCACTCGGACGTCGTGCCGGTCGCGGGCGAGACCTGGCGCAGCGATCCGTTCACGCTGACCGCGCGCGACGACAATCTGTACGGCCGCGGCTCGGCCGACATGAAGGCGTTCATCGCCTGCTTCACGGCGCTGGCGCCCGAATTCGCGGCGCTGCCGCTGAAGAGCCCCGTGCATCTGGCGCTGTCGTACAACGAAGAGACCGACATGCACGGGATGCGGCTGCTGGCCGCGCACCTGGCGCAGACGCCGGTCAGGCCGGCCGCCTGCGTGATCGGCGAGCCGACGTCGATGCAGATCGTCGTCGCCAACAAGGGCGCGGCGATCTATCGCTGCCACGTGACCGGCCACGGCGTGCACTCGTCGCTGCGCGACCAGGGCGTGTCGGCCGTCGAGCTGGCCGCCGAGGTCATCGTGTTCCTGAACGGCCTGCAGCGCCGGCTCAACGAGGCCGAGCGCCACGACGGTTTCGAGTTCGCGCACACCAGCGTCCACGTCGGCCAGATCCGCGGCGGCACCGCGCACAACATCACGGCCCGCGAATGCGACTTCGTGTTCGAGGTGCGCGCGCTGCCCGGCGTGCGCGCGGCCGACGTCGTCGCGTCGGTCCGCGAGCATTGCCAACGGACGCTGCTGGCGCCGCTGCGCGCGCGCTTTCCGGACGTCGACATCCGCATCGACGAGGTGCTGGACGCGCCGGGGCTCGACGAACGCGGCAATCGCCACCTGGCCGACACGCTGCGGCCGCTGTGCGCGCATCGCCAGTTCGGCCGCGTCAGCTTCGGGACCGAGGCCGGCATGCTGCAGCAGATCGGCGTGCAGACCGTGATCTGCGGCCCCGGCCAGATCGCGGTCGCGCATCAGGCCGACGAGTTCGTCGAGGTCGAGCAACTGGACCTGTGCGTGGATTTCCTGCGCGGGCTCGGCCGCCGGCTCGCGACCGATCGCTGGCCGGTCGACGCGGGCTGAGCCGAGGGACGCCGAAGGCGCCGGGGCCGCTGGCATCGAGGGCTGCGGTTGATGGCGTTCGACGGCTGTTGCACGGACGCGGCCGACGAACGAGCCAATAGCCGGCGAGCTTCGCCGTACGTCGCAACTCATGGCTCATCCGGCATCGCAGAACGAACCGGACTCGGCTCGCCTGAGCTTCCCCGCCGCCGTGCGCATGATCAGACGCAAGATGCCGCACGCAGTCAACATTCTCTCCCAAATTTTGACTAGCAATAGCTAGTTTCAGTAGATAGCAAATGCTATTAATGAGCGGGCGAAACCGGGACGCCTGTCTGGGGTGTCAGCCCTTCGTGAGTCACCCAAATCAAACTGATGGAGGCGAGCATGTCTGAATGTGATGCGGTGCTGCTGTCGAGATCCACCACGATCCTTAGCGAACGTTTCGAGGAAAGCCTCGACTGGCTGAACCTGGTGACCGAAGCGAACTATTCCAGTGTCAAGGAAAGTGCCGGCGCAATCATTCCCGGCTACCTTTCCGGCGACTACGACAATTTCAAGCAAGCGCGCCGTGAACTCTACAATCGAACGTCCTACAGTCGAGATACCCTCGCTTCACGCTCGCTGGTCACCAGCACGGTTCCGGACGCCGCACTCGAGGTCTGGGTGCAATGCGTTCGCGCCCGCAACAGAGGACTGGTCTGTTACGTCAAGAACGTCACCGACGTGGGCGCGGATATCAAGATCAGCTTTCAAAAACCCATTGGCGGCACAGCCATCACCGCGACGGATTTTCGATTGAACCAGGGCAATCTGGCTGAAGGTGCGGATAACTTTTCCGGAAAACCGGGCTTTGAAGGTGAGGAAAGCATCTACGTCACTCGCACGACCCCCACCGACCCCATTCGCGGCGCCGTTGCGGTTTATTTCGGAAGCGCGGTCGCTACGGACGAGTTCTTCATCCCCGGCAAGATCGAGCACGCGCCGCCCCCGGCAGAAAAATGGGCAAACCCGACCACGACCGGCAACAAGTCGATATTGACCCTGGGTCCACGAAGCGTGCCATTCGAGGTAACGGCATCGGTGCGCTACGAAGTTTTCTACGAGACGCCCGGTGATCCATGGTTCGAAATCGTGTTCACGGTCGACGAAGTGGAAAAATTCCGTGAACGTAAATGGACGCGCGTGGAGAACCAGGATCTGAACCACATCGCCAGAGACGATATTCAGATCAAGGTTCCCGCGGGGAAAACGGTCACGTTGAAGGCGACGGTCAACAACCTTGGGAGCCGGAACAAGAGCCTCGACCTGAGCGCAGTCGAAGTTCGTCCAGCCGGAGCGGGACTGCTGGCAACCTAGCGACTCGGACGGCGGAACTCGAATGAGATCCCTGAAACGCCGAATCCGTGCCGTGACTGACGAACTCCGGCGCGTTGCCTGATCGCAGTCATCCTGGCGAAGAAAAGCTAGTCCAGCCGCGCGCCGTGCGCGTAGCGCACATGGCCGCGGTCGCGAAAGTACGCGGCCAGCGTCAGCCCGCATGCCTGCGCGGTGCGGATCGCCAGCGCCGTCGGGCCCGAGATCGTCGCCAGGATCGGCACCCCGAGCATCGCTGCCTTCTGCACCATCTCGACGCTGGCCCGGCTGGTGACGATCGCCGCGCCGCGGGCCATGTCCCCGCCACCGCCACCGCCACCGCAGCCGCCGCGCGCCAGCGCGCCGAGCAGCTTGTCGAGCGCGTTGTGGCGGCCGACATCCTCGCGCACGAGCGTCAGCCGGCCGCTCGCGCCGACCCATCCGGCCGCGTGCGTCGCGCCGGTCGCCTGTTGCAGCGGCTGGCGCTCGCGCAGCGCGTCGAAGGCGGCGTGTAGCGCCGCGGCCGGCAGCGCGAAATCGTCGGCCGCCAGCGGCGGCAGCGGGCGCATCGCCTGCGCGAGATTCTCGGCGCCGCACAGGCCGCAGCCGGTCCGGCCGGCCAGCGTGCGACGACGCGTCTTCAGCGCGGCGAAGCACTCGCCGGCCAACTCGATCCGCAGCCGCAGGCCCAGCGGATCGACGACGACTTCGACGTCGTAGATCTGGTCCGGCCGCGCGATGATCCCCTCGGTCAGCGAGAAGCCGACCGCGAAGTCCTCCAGGTCCAGCGGCGACGCCAGCATCACCGCATGCGAGACGCCGTTGTACTCGAACGCCACCGGCACCTCCTCGGCGACCGCGTCGGGCTCGTCGCGGCCGGCCGAGGCCGGGAATCCGGGCGACGGGCCGCCGGCGCGCGCGTACCGCCGAACGCCGACCCGCACGACCGGAGCCGACAGCGCCGGCTCGGGCTCTTCCGGCGCGCTCACGCGATCTCGCCGAGCGCCGCGGCCCGGACCACCAGGTGCACGAACTGCAGCTTGCCGACCACCTCGCGCGACAGCACGAACGGATAGAAGTCCTGCAGGCCCATGCTGCGCGACAACTCGTTGAGCACGCCGGCCAGCTCGCTCCAGCCGTTGACCAGCGCCAGGAAGCGCCGGGCGTCCGGATCGTCGGGCCTATATAGCGCGTCGACCTTGAACGCCTCGTAATCGAGCTGGACCTCGATCGGGTCGATGCCGAAGCCGAGCGCCGTCTCCAGCGTGTCGACGATGTGCAGGTAATGGGCCCAGGTTTCGGCCCAGTCCTCCCACGGGTGCGAGCTGGCGTAGGCGCTGACGTGATGCAGCGACCAGTCGGCGGCCGGCCCCTGCGCATAGTGGCGCTGCAGGCTGGCTTCGTAGTCCTGGCGCTCGTCGCCGAACAACTGCCGGAACGGGCCGAGCCACGCCGACTGCGCGACCAGCCGGTCCCAGTAGTAGTGGCCGACCTCGTGCCGCAGATGGCCGAGCAGCGTGCGGTACGGTTCGCGCATCTCGGCGCGGATCGCCTCGCGCTTGACGTCGTCGGCCTCCTCGACGTCGAGCGTGATCAGTCCGTCGCGATGGCCGGTCACGATCCGCGGACCACCCGGATCGGGCCTCAGGAAGTCGAACGCCAGGCCGCGCTGTGGATCCTCGCCGATCCGCGAGCGCACCTGCAGGCCCAGGCCCAGCAGTTGCGACACCATGCGCCGCTTGGCGGCCTCGGTCTTGCGCCACAGCTCGCGATTGCGCGCGTCGCCCAGGTTCGGGATCGTCCGGTTGAGCCGGCAGGCGACGCATAGCGGCCGCGACCCGTGCCACGAACCGCCGATCACCGCCTCGCGCTTGACCAGCCAGTTGCAGCCGGCGGGCGTGTCCAGGTTGCCGCAGTTCTGGTAGACGGGCCCGTCGTCGGACGTGTCGCCGAACAGCCGCCAGCTCCCGGGCTCGGGTCCGGGCGACAGCGACACCACGCTGGCCCGATGCGGCTCGTAGCCGAGCGGCGTACCGCAGGCCAGGCAGATGCTGTTCTGGAAGAAGACCGGGCGGCCGCACTGGCAGCGATAGGCGCGGCGCGAGCCCCAGCCGTCGCCCATCCGCGCCTCGTCGCCGGGCGCGCGGGACGAGGGCGACCGTAGCCTGGTCAGGACCGACGAGTTCGGCATCGATGAGCAACCTCCGCGATCCATCACTATGACACGGATCAAAACACCTCCCCGTCCGCCCGCGCGATCCCGGCCGACTGACCGCGATCAAGCCCGGGCCGGGCCGATGTGCGACAATTCCAATAAAAACAAGCCGTTGGCAGCCGTTCGCGAGTCGTTGGCACGATTCGCCCGATGAATGCCCGCTGCTGCCCCGACCCCCTGGCAAGGCCGCATGACCGTTTTCTGGCTGCTCGTTTCCACGCTGATCGTCGCCGGCCTCGCTGCCCTGCTGCTGCCGATGTTTCGCCGCCCCGCCGCCGTCGACGACGAGCGCGAGGCGCGGCTGGCCGTCTATCGCGACCGCCGCCGCGAGATCGAACGCGAGCGCGCGGCCGGGCGCCTGGGCGCCGACGAGGCGCGGGCCGCGATCGACGAGCTCGCCGGCGAGGTCCGCGTCTTCCTGCCCGACCCGTCGTCGCCGGTCGCCCCATCCGCCGGCCAGCCCGTCCGCGCCCGGTCCGGCCATCGGGCGCTCGCCGCGACGCTGGCCGTCGCCGTGCCGGCGCTGGCCGTGCTGCTGTACCTGCATCTGGGCTCGCCGGGACTGATCGGCATCGATCCGCAGGCCGCGCGCGGCCCGGCGACCGAAGCCGAGATCGCGCAGGCGCTCGACGCCTTGCAGCGGCGCGTGCGCGAGCAGCCCGACGATGCGCAGGCCTGGACGATGCTCGCCCGCGCCCGCCGCATCCGCGGCGACCTGCCCGGCTCGATGCAAGCGTTCGCCGAGGCGACCCGGCTGCAACCTCAGGACGCCCGCCTGCTCGCCGAGTTCGCCGAGGCCGTCGCCGCGTCGCGCGACGGTGATTTCGGCGGACAACCCGAGCAGTTGCTCGAACAGGCGCTGCAGTTATCCCCCGACGAGCCGAAGGCGCTCGCGCTGATGGGCGCCGCGCAGTACCGGCTCGGGCATCGCGAGCAGGCGTTGACGTATCTGCGCCGCCTGCTGTCGGGGATGGATCCGCGATCGGAGCAGACGCGGCAGATCGAGGCCGTCGCGCAGCGGATCGCCGGCGAGATCGGCGCCGGCGGACAGGGGGCCACCGGGCAAGGGGACCCTGGGCAAGGGTCTACCGGGCAAGGGTCTACCGGGCAAGTGTCCGCCGGGCAAGGATCCAACGGACAGGGGCTCAACGGACAGGCCGCCGGCGCGGCGGCACCGTCCACCGCCGCACCGCCCTCCTCCGCGCCATCCGCCTCCGCATCGACCGGCGTCGCCGGCCGGATCACGATCGCCGATGCGCTGCGCGCGCAGGTGCCGCCGGGCGCGACGCTGTTCGTGTCGGCCCGCCTGGTCGACGGCCCGCGGATGCCGCTGGCGGCATTGCGCCAGCCGGTGACCGGCTGGCCGCTCGACTACGCGCTGACCGACGCGCAGGCGATGACGCCCGAGCACCGGATCTCGCAGGCCGCGCGGGTGATCGTCGAGGCGCGGATCAGCCGCCAGGGCACGGCGATGCGCCAGGCCGGCGACCTGATCGGCAGCAGCGGCCCGGTCGCGCCGGGCGGCCGACCGGTCGACATCCGGATCGAGCAGGTCGTGCCGTGACGGGCGCGCCGGAGGCGAACCCCGAGGCCGGCGCGCCGGCCGACGGCCTGACCGTGCAGGCACTGAGCTGCGCGGCCGGCGCCCGGCCGCTGTTCGGCGGCCAGTCGTTCGCCGTCGCGCCCGGCCGATGGACGATGCTGACCGGCCGCAACGGCAGCGGCAAGACGACGATGATGCGGGCGATCGCGGGCCTCGTCCGCCCGCTCGACGGCACCGTGCTGTGGCAGGGCCGGCCGCAGCGGCTGCGCGACGCCGGCTGGCGGCGCGTGTTCTATTACGAAGGGCATGCCGGCGCGATCAAGCCCGAGTTCAGCGCGATCGAGAACCTGGCGACGCAGGCGGCGCTCGATCACGGGCGCGCGCCCGACGCGTCGACGCTGGCCGGCGTGCTCGAGCGGGTCGGGCTCGCGCGGGTCCGCCACGTGGCCGGCGCGCGGCTGTCGGCCGGCCAGGTGCGCCGGCTGAACCTCGCGCGGCTGCTGTGCGGTCCGCGGCCGCTGTGGCTGCTCGACGAGCCGGCCAACGCGCTGGACGCGCAGGGGCTGGCGCTGCTGGCCGATCTGCTCGACGCGCACCTGGCGGGCGGCGGCTGCGCGCTGATCGCCAGCCACCAGCCGCTGCCCACGCGCCATCCGCCGCAGCGCCACGAGCTGCGCGGATGACGAGCGACCGGATCGCGCGCGACAGCATGACGAGCAACGACGAGCCGCTGCTGGGCGTGTTCGGCGCTTTGCGCTGGAGCTGCCGGCGCGACCTGCGCGTGCTGCTGCGCAACCGCGCCGATCCGTTGCTGGCGCTGGTGTTCTTCGTGCTGGTCGCGACGCTGTTTCCGCTGTCGGTCAATCCCGATCCGGCGCTGCTCAGGACGCTGGCCCCGGGCATCGTCTGGATCGCGGCGCTGCTGTCGCTGCTGCTCGGCCTGCCGCGCCTGTTCGCGCACGACCACGTCGACGGCACGCTCGAACAGCTTCTGCTGGCCAGCGCGCCGCTGCCCGCCTTGATCACGGGCAAGGTGCTCGCGCACTGGATCGCGCATTGCCTGCCCGTGGTGCTGCTGTCGCCGTTGATCGGTCTGCAGTTCGGGCTGCCGCCCGACGCGATCGGGCTGCTGATGCTGACGCTGCTGCTGGGGTCGCCGATCCTGAGCTGGCTCGGCGCGATCACGTCGGCGCTGACGCTGGGCAGTCGCGGCGGCAGCGCGCTGCTGGCGCTGCTGATCCTGCCGCTGGCGATCCCGGTGCTGATCTTCGGCAGCGGCGCGATCGACAGCCAGCAGGCCGGCCTGGGCGCCGCCGCGCACCTGTCGCTGCTGGGCGCCGGCTGCCTCGGCGCGCTGGTGCTCGGGCCGGCGGCGGCGACCCTGGCGGTTAGAATCGCGTACGAATAGCGTCGGGTCGCCACGAGAACGACGAAGAACACATGTCTTGGTTCAAGTATTCATCGCCGGTCACCTTCTTTCCGCTCGCCGGCCGCCTGGTGCCGTGGTTCGCGGCGGCGGCGGCCGTGCTGGCGATCGCCGGACTGGTCGTCGGCTTCCTGATCGCGCCGACCGACTTCCAGCAGGGCGAGTCGTACCGGATCATCTTCATCCACGTGCCGGCGGCCTGGATGGCGATGTTCGTCTACCTGGTGATGGCCGGCTGGTCGGCCGCCTCGCTGGTCTGGAACACGCGGCTGTCGGCGCTGATGGCGCGCGCGCTGGCGCCCACCGGCGCGATGTTCGCGCTGATCGCGCTGTGGACCGGCGCGTTCTGGGGACGGCCGACCTGGGGCACGTACTGGGTCTGGGACGCGCGGCTGACCTCGACGCTGATCCTGTTCTTCCTGTACCTCGGCTACATGGCGCTGACGTCGGCGATCGAGGACCCGCGCCGGGCCGACCGCGCCGGCGCCCTGCTGGCGCTGGTCGGCGCGGTCAACGTGCCGATCATCTACTTCTCGGTCATCTGGTGGAACACGCTGCACCAGGGCGCGACGATCTCGGTGACGGCCGCGCCCAAGATGGCGCACACGATGCTGGCCGGCATGCTGCTGATGGCGCTGGCCGCCTGGTGCTACACGATCGCCGTCGCGCTGACGCGCGTGCGCAGCCTGATCCTCGAACGCGACGCGCACACCGGCTGGGCCCGCGCCTGGGTCGAGGCGCGGGCCGCCGGCGGCCGACCGGCGCGGGGCCTGCGATGAATCCGCACGCCTACTACATCGCCTGCTCGTACGGCGCGCTGGCGCTGGCCATCGTCTGGGAGCTGTGGTCGCTCAGGCGGCTGCGCGCGGCCGCGCTGCGCAAGGTGCTCGACGAGCAGGCGCTCGAACGCGAGCCGGCGGACGACGCGCCCGTCCTGCCCGAGCCGGGCACCGTCCTGCCGGCCCGCCAACCCGGAACCTCCTAGCCATGAAACCCCGCCACAAACGCCTGATCTGGATCGCCGCCGGCCTGGCCACGCTGTCGGTTTCCGTCGCGCTCGTGCTCAACGCGTTCCAGAGCAACCTGGTGTTCTTCTTCACGCCGACGCAGATCGCCAGCGGCGAGGCGCCGCGCGACCGCGCGTTCCGGATCGGCGGCATGGTCGAGCAGGGCAGCCTGCGGCGCGCCACCGACGGCGCCGGCGGCAGCTTCCGCGTCACCGACAGCGCGCATACGACGCTGGTCCACTATCGCGGCATCCTGCCCGACCTGTTCAAGGAGGGCAAAGGCGTCGTCGCGCAGGGCCGCGTCGAGGCCGACGGCAGCTTCCGCGCGACCGAGGTGCTGGCCAAGCACGACGAGAACTACATGCCGCCCGAGGCCGCCGAGGCGATGAAGCGCGCGATCGAGAACAAGGCCGCCGCCAACGAAACGCAGCCGCGGAGCAAGACCGAATGACGGCCGAGCTCGGTCACTTCAGCCTCGCGCTCGCGCTGGTGATGAGCGCGGCGCTCGGCGTGCTGTCGCTGCTCGGCGGCTGGCGGCGCGACCCGGTGCTGATCGCGATCGCCCGGCCCGCCAGCGTCGGCGTGTTCGCGCTGATCCTGCTGGCGTTCCTGTGCCTGGCGACCAGCTTCGCCAACAACGATTTCTCGATCGCGCTGGTCGCCAGCCATTCGAACCTGGCACTGCCGCTGCCGTACCGGATCGCCGCGACCTGGGGCTCGCACGAGGGCTCGATGCTGCTGTGGGTGCTGATGCTGTCCGGCTGGACGGCGGCCGTCGCGTTCTTCAGCCGCTCGCTGGCGCCGACGCTGGCGGCCCGCGTGATCGGCGTGCTGGCGCTGATCGGCGTCGGCTTCCTGCTGTTCCTGCTGTTCACGTCCAATCCGTTCGAGCGCCTGCTGCCGGCGCCGCCCGACGGCCGCGACCTGAATCCGCTGCTGCAGGACCCGGGCATGGTGTTCCATCCGCCGCTGCTGTACATGGGCTACGTCGGCTTCTCGGTGGCGTTCGCGTTCGCCGTCGCCGGCCTGCTCGAAGGCCGCTTCGACGCCGCCTGGGCGCGCTGGGCGCGACCGTGGACGACGGCCGCCTGGGCGTTCCTGACCGTCGGCATCGCGCTCGGCTCGTTCTGGGCCTACTACGAGCTGGGCTGGGGCGGATGGTGGTTCTGGGATCCGGTCGAGAACGCCTCGTTCATGCCCTGGCTGGTCGGCACCGCGCTGATCCATTCGCTGGCGGTGACCGAAAAGCGCGGCGCGTTCCGGAGCTGGACCGTGCTGCTGGCGCTGATGGCGTTCAGCCTCAGCCTGATGGGCACGTTCCTGGTCCGCTCGGGCGTGCTGACCTCGGTCCACGCGTTCGCGACCGATCCGGCGCGCGGCGTGTTCATCCTGGCCTTCCTCGGCCTGGTCATCGGCGGCTCGCTGACGCTGTTCGCGTGGCGCGCGCAGCGCATCGGCATCGGCCCGGGCTTCTCGATCGTGTCGCGCGAATCGCTGCTGCTGGCCAACAACGTGCTGCTGGTCGTGGCGATGGCCGCGGTGCTGCTCGGCACGCTCTATCCGCTGGTGCTCGACACGCTGGACATGGGCAAGATCTCGGTCGGGCCGCCGTACTTCGACGCGGTGTTCTTCCCGCTGATCGCGCCGGCGCTGTTCCTGGTCGGCATCGCGCCGATGGCCCGCTGGCAGCGGGCCGAGCTGCCGCCGCTGATGCGCAGGCTGCGCTGGGCCGCGCTGGTCGCCGTGCTGACGGCCGTGCTGCTGCCGATCACGATCGACGGCTTCGCGACGATGACCAGCCTGGGCCTGCTGCTGGGCGTGTGGATCGCCGGCTCCGTCGTCGTCGCCGTGCTCGATCTGCTGCGCGACGGCGACGGCCGCCCGCGGTTGCGCCGCGCGTCGCTGGTGCCGACCAGCGTCTGGGGCATGCACGTCGCGCACCTGGGCATCGCCGTCTTCGTCATCGGCGTCACGCTGGTCAAGAGCTACTCGGTCGAGCTCGAGACCCGCGTCACGCAGGGTGAGGTCGTCTCGCTCGGCGCCTATTCGATCCGCTTCGATTCGCTCGAGAACGTCGCCGGCCCCAACTACGACGCGGCCCGCGGGCATTTCGCGCTGAGCCGCGACGGCCGGCCGCTGGCCACGCTGCATCCGGAAAAGCGCGTCTATCGCGCGACGCGCCAGCCGATGACCGAAGCGTCGATCGACCGCGGCCTGACGCGCGACGTCTACCTGTCGATGGGCGAACCGCTGAACGACGGCGCGTGGGCGATCCGGCTGCAGATCAAGCCTTTCGTCAACTGGATCTGGATCGGCTGCGTGCTGATGGCCTGCGGCGGGCTGATCGCGATCGCCGACCGGCGCTACCGCCGCCGCGTGACCCGCAGCGCACCGCGCCCGGCCGCCGCCGCGGCGTCGGCGGCCGGCGCCTCCTGACCCCTTCCCCGATCGGGCATCCCCGCTTACCCGGTACCTGCATGCGCTGGCTCAAGTTCGTCCTGCCCCTGATCGTGTTCGCCGCGATCGGCCTGTTCCTGTACCGCGGGCTCGACCGCGATCCGCGCGAGCTGCCTTCGCCGCTGATCGGCAAGCCCGCGCCGGCGTTCTCGCTGCCGCTGCTGCGCGACCCGCAGACGAACTGGTCGCCGCAGGCGATGCATGGCCGCGTCTGGCTGCTCAACGTCTGGGGATCGTGGTGCACGGCCTGCCACGTCGAGCACCCGGTGCTGCTGGACCTGGCCCGCTCGAAGGCCGTGCCGATCGTCGGGCTGGCCTGGAAGGACATGCTCGACAACTCGACGGCCTGGCTCGCGCGGCTCGGCGATCCGTACGAGCTGACCGTCAGCGATTTCGCCGGCAAGGTCGCGATCGACTATGGCGTCTACGGCGCGCCCGAGACCTTCCTGATCGACCGCCAGGGCGTGATCCGCTACAAGCACGTCGGTCCGCTGACGCCCGAGCTGCTCGAACGGACGCTGCTGCCGAAGGTCCGCGAGCTGCAGGCGGCCTCGTGATGCGATCCGCCGACGAACCGGTGTCCCGGTCGGCGCGATCGGCGCGATCGGCGATCGCCAGGATCCTCGCGCTGCTGCTGTTGCCGCTGCTGATCGGGCTGGCGAGCGCGGGGCCGGCCTGGTCCGCGTCCGGCGCCGAGGCCGAGACGCGGCTCAAGCAGTTGTCCGAAGAGCTGCGCTGCCTGGTCTGCCAGAACCAGACGCTGGCCGACTCGAACGCCGAGCTGGCCGTCGACCTGCGCAACCAGGTCAAGGCGATGATCGAGCAGGGCCAAAGCGACGAGCAGATCAAGACCTACCTGGTCGATCGCTACGGCCAGTTCGTGCTGTACAAGCCGCCGGTCCAGCGCAGCACCTGGTTGCTGTGGGGCGGGCCGTTCGCGCTGCTGCTGATCGGCCTGCTGATATGGTCGCGCGTCGGCCGGCGCCCGCCGCCGACCGCGCAGGCCGGCGCTCGCGCCGATTCCGATGCCGGCGCCTCGCCATCGGCCACCGGCGCCGACAGCCACGCGGACGCCGAACTCGACGCCGCCCGGCGCCTGCTCGACGACCGTTGAACCGCCGGCGAAGCGGCGCCGGCCGCGGCCCCGCGCCGCCGTGCACTAGAATCGCTCGACACGCGCGGACGCGAATCGACGACGCCGCGTGCCGATCGCGATCCCGATGACCACACCCGACAACACCCGACAGCTCGCGGCCGCCAGCTACCGGCTCGCCGCCGTCGACCAGGATTTCATGCTCGCCGATGCCCAGCGCGGCCTGCGCTTCATGCTCGAGTACGAGAAGGCCGAGCAGGCGATGCGCGCCCGCGGCGTGCGCTCGACGATCGTCGTGTTCGGCAGCGCCCGGATCCGCCCGGCCGACCAGCCGCCGGCGGTGGCCGGCCTGCCCGCCAGCCAGCGCGAGCGCCACGACCACTGGTACCAGCAGGCGCGGCTGTTCGCGACGATCGCCTCGCAGCGCGGCGGCGCGCTGCGTCACGCCGACGAGGGCCGCGACAACGTGATCATGACCGGCGGCGGCCCCGGCATCATGGAAGCGGCCAATCGCGGCGCCAGCGAGGTCGGCGCCGCGTCGATCGGCTTGAACATCACGCTGCCGCACGAGCAGATGCCGAATCCGTGGAGCACGCCGGACCTGACGTTCAGGTTCCACTACTTCGCGATGCGCAAGATGCACTTCGCGCTGCGCGCGGCCGCGCTGGTCGCGTTCCCGGGCGGGTTCGGCACGCTCGACGAGCTGTTCGAGGTGCTGACGCTGTGCCAGACGCGCAAGATGCCGCGCGTGCCGGTCGTGCTGTTCGACACCGCGTACTGGCGGCGCATGATCGACTTCGAGCTGCTGGTCGAGGAGCGGATGATCGATCCGCAGGACGTGGGCCTGCTGTCGTTCGCCGACGACGCCGAGGAGGTCTGGCGGCAACTGGTCGAGCAAGGCTTGGCGATCCCGCCCGAGGCCGACTGACTTGGGGTTTCCCTAGTTCCGGCGCCCTCGCGTTTGAGCGCATCCTACGGGCCGGAATCGGCCGGCAGCACGACCGGCCCGCCAGTCCGCGACCCCCTTAGATACCGAGGAGACCATGAGCGCGCAGACGCTGAACACCATCGCCCGCAGCCAGGCCGAAGCCCTGGGCGAGCAGACCGCCTTCCTGAATCCGTATCGGCGCTGGTCTTATCGTGACGTCGACGAGGCGAGCAATCGCATCGCGCAAGGGCTCAAGTCGCTGGGCATCGGTCCCGGCGACCGCGTCGCGACGCTGACGCGGCACGTCGTCGAGTGCCTGGTGCTGACGATCGCCGCCACCAAGCTGCAGGCGGTCTGCATGCCGGTCAACTGGCGGCTCGCGCCGCCCGAGATCGATTACATCCTGAACAACGGCGGCGCGCGTTTCCTGATGGCCGATCGCGACTTCGCCGACGCGCTGCCCAAGATCCCGGCCGCGACGACGATCAAGAAGGTCCTTACCGAGGACGGTCCGCCGCTCGGCGAGCTCGAATCGTTCAGCGCCTGGTACGGCGGGTTCGACAACGTCGATACCGGCTACGTCGGCGACCCCGACGAGCCCGCGCTGCAGCTCTATTCGTCCGGCACCACCGGCCTGCCGAAGGGCATCGAGCTGTCGCACCGCAACCTGATCGCCAACGCGACCAACTTCCAGGTCGAGTTCCAGTACTACGGCGCCACCGCCGACCGGCCGGGCGACGTCCAGCTCAACGCGCTGCCCTGCTTCCACGTCGCCGGCATCGGCGTGGCGATCATCACGCTGCTGCACGGCGGCTCGCAAATCGTTCGCGACACCTTCGTGCCGGCCGACGTGCTGCAGGCGATCCAGGACCACGGGATCACGCACGCGTTCCTGGTCCCGGCGATGATCCACGCGCTGCTGATGCAGCCCGACATCGACCAGTACGACCTGTCGTCGCTCAAGTGCATCTCGTACGGCGCGTCGCCGATCACCGACCGCGTGCTGACCGAGGCGATGCAGCGCTTCAAGTGCCGGTTCATGCAGGTCTACGGCCTGACCGAGACCTCGGGCGCGATCTGCTGCCTGGGCTCGGCCGATCACGACCCGAACGGCCCGCGTTCGTACCTGCTGCGCTCGGCCGGCAAGCCCGGACAAGGCGTCGGCATGCGCATCGTCGACACCGCCACGATGAAGGACGTCGCCGAGGGCGAGGTCGGCGAGATCTGGATCCATTCGGACCAGAACATGATCGGCTACTGGCGCAATCCCGAGGCGACGGCGGCGGCCTTCCCCGAAGGCCGCAAGAAAGGCGACTTCGGATGGTTCCGCACCGGCGACGCCGGCTACCTGCGCGACGGCTACCTGTTCATCCACGACCGCATCAAGGACATGATCATCACCGGCGGCGAGAACGTCTATCCGGCCGAGGTCGAGAACGTGCTGATGCAGCATCCGGCCGTCGCCGACGGCGCGATCATCGGCGTGCCGGACGAGCGCTGGGGCGAGGCCGTCAAGGCCTGCGTGACGCTGCGCCCGGGCGCCGAGGCGACCAGCCAGGACATCATCGACTTCATGCGCGAACGGATCGCGCACTACAAGTGCCCGAAAACGGTCGACATCATGGACGCGCTGCCGCGCAATCCCAGCGGCAAGCTGCTGAAGTTCGTGCTGCGCAAACCGTACTGGGAAGGGCGCGGCCGCGCGGTCAACTAGACGCCGAGCGAACACGCCTCCGGCTCGACCGGCCGCGCCCTCGGGCGACCGGCCCGGCCGCGGCGCGGGCAGCCAACGGGCGGCTTCGGTAGACTGCGGTCGGTCAATCGATCGTCACGGACAATTCCGACATGCCAGCCTCCCCCGCCGCGCCCGACGGCGCCCACCCGCCCCAGCCTCTCCAAGCGCTCGTCGACGCGGACGGCGCCGACGAGACACTGCCCGTGCCCGAAGGCTTCTCGCTGATCCAGCGCGGGCCGTCATGGTTCACCCAGCTCGGCCCCGTCTACGCGAAGCCGGCGCCCGACGGCACGACGATCCTGGGCCTGCGCGTCAGCCAGCGCCACGCCAATTTCCGCGGCAACGCCCATGGCGGCATGCTGATGACGCTGGCCGACGCCACGCTCGGCATCAACGTATCGCAGGCCCGCGGCGTCCGCGGCGGCCAGGTCACGGTCTCGCTGGCCGCCGATTTCCTGGTCGGCGTCAAGCTCGGAGACTGGCTCGAAGCGCGCGTCGGCATGCGCAAGAACGGCCGCACGCTGGTCTTCGCCGACTGCATCCTGACGGTCGGCGAGCGCGAGGTGCTGCGCTCGAACGCGGTGTTCGCCGTCGTCGAGCCGCCCGCGCATGCCCGCACGGCGTCGTCGGCCATCGAGTCGACGCCCGGCGACTGATCGAGGCCCGGCGAGGGTCTGTCCACACCCGGATCGAGCCCGCGCCGAGAGGCGCGACGCTCGAAGCGCCCTCAGTTCCTCGGCGGGTTGGCCGGCTTGACCGGACCGGCCGGAATCGGCGCCAGGCCGTCGGCCTTCACGTAGGTCACCGAAGTCGCATAGCTGACCAGGTCGTATTTCTCGCCGTCCCGCTCGCCCGGCGTGCGATCGGATTGTCCCCGAACTCGCCGAACCGGATCATCGCGTTCTTGCCGGGCGCCTGTTCGAGCCATACGTGATGGGCGTTCGCCGCCGTCGCGAAACCGAGGGTGGCGGCGAGGAACCGGCCTAAGGCCGCTGATCCGGAACGCGGGAGAACGCGCCCGTGCCGAGATCGAGCCGACGCCGGATCGATGCCGTCCGCCGCGTTACCAGACGCGCAGCCGTACCTGGACCGCGATCGCGCCGTGCAACCGGTCCTTGTAGCCGGGCACCACGGTCAGGTTAGCGCCGATGCGTCCGTATTCGATCGCCAGCACTGGCAGCGCGCCGATGAACCAGCCGCCGTTACGCATGTCGGGATAGCCGTCGAACGCGGCGACGATCACGCCCAGGCCGGCCTGCAATCCTCGCGGCTCGCCCCACCACAGCGGACGCCACAGGTAGCCGGCGTAGCGGGTCCACGCATCGTTGCTGTTGTGGTAGCCGCCGAACAGCAGCCCGTGCTCGCGGCCGGCGATCACCTCGGCGCCGATGCCGGTATTGTTCTCGCGCAGTCCGAGATCGCGGTCGAAGTGCCGCGAGTACATGCCGGGGTTGAGCCAGACCTGCCAGCGTCCGTCGGCGGCATCCGGCCACCACGCGCCGGCCGCCGCCCCGCCCTGCTCGTCCGCCCGCTTGTCAACGGCCGGCTTCGCGCTGGCGCCGTTCAAACCGTCGTTGACGCCGCCGTTCAAACCGCCATGCACGCTGCCGTTCACGCCGGCATCGGCCGCGCGTGCCGGTGCTATCGCCAGCGAGGCCGACGCGACGGCCAGCGCGGCGGCGCCGATCCACGCCCGCGCGCGCCGCCGCATCCGCCCCTTCAATGACGGCCGTCGGCGGCGGGCGACCATGTTCAGGGCCTCGACCGCGGCCGAGAACGTCATCGCCGTGTAGATGCAGCCCTTGGGCACGTGCGCGCCGAAGCCCTCCGCGATCAGCGTCGCCAACGCCGCCCAGGCGGTGGGATCGGCCAGCAAGGCCAGCGTGTCCTGCATGAGAATTCCGTTCAATGGCCGGTCCACCGCCATGGTGGCACAGCGCCGCTCCAGGGCCGAAGCGTTTTCTTACGAATGGCTTGCCCGGGCCGCGCGGCGTCCGCCGGCCGCGCCCGGCCGCTCAGTAGCCAGCGGTAGCGCCGTCGCTGCGCGGGTCGTGCCCGCCTTCGAACAGGCCGTCGGCGCTGCGCACGATCGCGCCGGCATGGCCCATCGTCTCGTCGTAGGGCTCCAGCAGCTCGACCTCGTGCCCCATCGCCCGCAGCCGGGCGACGACGGCCGGCTCGAAACGCGATTCGAGCTTCAGCGTATCGCTGGTCTGGCCCCAGGTGCGGCCGAGCAGCCAGCGCGGCGCATCGATCGCCGCCTGCGGATTCATGCCGAAATGCACGATCCGGCTGAACACCGCGCTCTGCGACTGCGGCTGGCCGTCGCCGCCCATGTTGCCGTAGACGATCACCCGGCCGTCGTTCATCCTGGCCAGCGCCGGATTCAGCGTATGGAACGGCTTGCGGCCGGGCGCCAGCGGATTCAGCGCGTTCGGATCGAGCGAGAAGCTGCAGCCGCGGTTCTGCCAGTTGATGCCCGACCGCTCGAGAACGATGCCGCTGCCGAACTCGTGGTACACGCTCTGGATGAAGCTGACCGCCATCCCCTGGCCGTCGACGACGCCCATCCACACGGTGTCGGCCGGTCCGTGCCCCGCCCCCCAGCGCGCGGCCCGGTCGGGCACGATCGCCGCGACGTGGCGGTCGAGCTGCTCGGGCGCGAGGAAGGTCTGCGGATCGTCGCGCATGAACGCCGGGTCGGTGATGTAGCGGTCGCGGATCGCGAACGCGCGCTTGGTCGCCTCGACGCAGGCATGCACGTACTCGGCGTCGAACGGCGACTGGCCGGGCCGCAACAGCCGGTCGAGCTGGCCGAGGATCAGCAGCGACACCAGGCCCTGCGTCGGCGGCGGCTGGTTGTAGACCTGGCCTTGCGAATGCGCGAGCACCAGCGGGGTCTTCCAGACCGCGCGCTGCGCCGCCAGGTCCTTGGCCGTCAACGGACTGCCGACGCGCTGCAGATCGGTCGCCAGCGTCGCCGCCAGCTCACCGCGATAGAAATCGTCGAGCCCGGCGCGCGCCAGTTGCGCGAGCGTGTCCGCCAGCCGCGGCTGCCGGAAGCGGGTACCGGCGGCCGGCGCCTGTCCGTCGGCGAGGAAGGTCCGCGCGAAGCCGCTGATCGCCGACAACTCGTTGCGCTTGGCGGCCGTGCACGCCGCCTGGCTGCGCGTGACCGGCATGCCGTCGCGCGCGTAGGCGATCGCGTCGGCCAGCAGGCGCGACAGCGGCAGGCGGCCGCCGAACGACTCGCGCGACCACGACAGCGCCGCGTCCCAGCCGGACAGCGTGCCGGCGACGGTGTTGGCCGCCCACGGGCCGCGGAACGGGATCGACGTCAGGCCGGCGTCGCGATAGCGCTCGATCGTCGCCGCCGCCGCCGCCGCGCCGCAGGCCTCGAGCGCGCGCGGCGCCTGGCCGGGCGGCGCGATCAGCCAGAACGCATCGCCGCCGATGCTGTTCATGTGCGGATAGACGACCGCGATCGTCGCCGCGGCGGCGATCATCGCCTCGATCGCGTTGCCGCCCTCCCGAAGGACCGCCAGCGCGCTCTGCGCGGCCAGCGAATGCGGCGCGACCGCCATCCCGCGGGTCCCGCGGGCAGGATTTGCAAGAGGATTCACGTCGTCTCCGACACTCGAATTCCGGGAATACCCGAAGGCTAACTCAAGTTCCGCCGCGCGCGTGCCGGAATGACCTCGCAGGTAATGGATCGACCGCGCCGTGCACGGCACACTGGCGGACATCATGACCGCACTCCCCGCATTCGACACCCTGGACGGCGCTCGCGCCGATCCCCCGCCGACGGTCGGCGCGCTGCTGCGCGACTGGCGACAGCGCCGGCGACTGAGCCAGCTCGATCTGGCGCTCGAAGCCGACATCTCGACGCGCCACCTGAGCTTCGTCGAAACGGGCCGCGCCTCGCCGAGCCGCGACATGATCCTGCACCTGGCCGAGCGGCTCGAGGTGCCGCTGCGCGAACGCAACGCGCTGCTGGTCGCGGCCGGCTTCGCGCCGATGTACGACGAACGCCCGCTGCACGACCCGGCGATGGCTTGCGCGACCCGCGCGATCGAGCTGGTGCTGGCCGGCCACGAGCCGTTTCCGGCGCTGGCCGTCGACCGGCACTGGACGATGGTCACGTCCAACCGGGCGGTCGCGCCGCTGCTGGCCGGCTGCGCGCCCGAGCTGCTGCGCCCGCCCGTCAACGTCCTGCGCCTGAGCCTGCATCCGCAGGGCCTGGCGCCGCGGATCGCCAATCATGCGCAGTGGCGCGACCACCTGCTCGAGCGGCTTCGCCGGCAGTGGCAGGTCAGCGCCGATCCGGTCATCGCCGCGCTGCTCGACGAGCTGGCCGCCTATCCGGCGCCCCCGCCCGTCGCGTCCGCGGCGCAGGCCGACGCCCGCGTCGCCGGGCACCCGGCCGTCGCGATCCCGCTGCAGCTCGTCGCCGGCGACGACGTGCTGTCGTTCTACAGCACGACCACCGTGTTCGGCACGCCGATCGACGTGACGCTGTCCGAGTTGGCGATCGAGGCGTTCTTTCCGGCCGACCGATTGACGACGGACACGCTGGGCCGGCTGGCCAGCCAATGGCGGACCACGCAGCAGTAGCGACCCGAACGTAGTCGGCCGCACCTGGCTGGCCGAACCTGGCTGGCCGAACCTGGCTGGCCGAATCTGGCTGGCCGAATCTGGCTGGCCGAACCTGGCTGGCCCGGGCGTGGCGGCCCGGCCGGTCACGCTCTGGTGGCACCCCGTCGGATCCAGTCTACGCGCTGATGTGCGAGATCCGGCCGGTCGCGCTCGGGGGCCGGCCGGTCGTGCTCAGGCGGCGCCGGCGGGCTCCGCGCCCGGCCCGCTGACCGTCTGCTGCGAGTCGGCCTGCGCGACGTGGCTGTCCGGCGGCACGCTGTGCGTCAGCCAGACGTTGCCGCCGATCGTCGAGCCCCGCCCGATCGTGATCCTGCCCAGGATCGTCGCCCCCGCGTAGATGACGACGTTGTCCTCGACGACCGGATGGCGCGGCTGGCCCTTGCGCAGCGTGCCGTCGGCATCGGCCGGAAAGCGCTTGGCGCCGAGCGTGACCGCCTGGTACAGCCGTACCTGCTCGCCGATGACCGCGGTCTCGCCGATGACCACGCCGGTGCCGTGATCGATGAAGAAGCCGCGGCCGATCCGCGCGCCCGGGTGGATGTCGATGCCGGTCTCCGAATGCGCGAGCTCGCTGACCATCCGCGCCAGCATCGGCACGTCGCGCCGGTACAGCTCGTGCGCGAGGCGGTAGTGGATGATCGCGCGCACGCCCGGATAGCACAGCAGCACCTCGTCGACCGAACGCGCGGCCGGATCGCCCTGGTAGGCGGCCTGCACGTCGCTGTCCAGCAGCGTGCGCAGCGTCGGCAGCGCCTGCGCGAACTCGCGCACGACGACGGCGGCCCGCGAGTCGATCTCGGCCGTGTCGGCCGGCTGCTGGCGCGCCGCGTAGCGCAACTCGAGCCGCACCTGCTCGAGCAGCGCGTGCAGCGCCTTGTCCAGCGTATGGCCGACGTAGTAGTCCTCGCCCTCCTTGCGCAGGCCGGGCGGGCCGAGCCGCATCGGGAACAGCGCGCCGCACAGGTCGGCGATGATCTCGCGCAGCGCCTCGGTCGACGGGAACTCGCGGCTGCCGACCTCGCGGACGCGGCCCTGTTGCGCGCGCCAGACCGCGCGGGCCTGGCGCAGTTCGTCGACGATGCCGGCCAGCGGCCAGGGCGGAGACGGCTGCGAAGCCGGATCGGCGTCGATGTCGGCGGAAAAGGCCGCGGCGCTTGCGCGCGGCCGGTCGGGAGTCTGGGCCATCGGCGTTCTCGGGAACGGATTCGGGCGCCGATTATCCCGCCGATGCCGGTCGCGTGCAGCGCACGCGGACATCGCCTCGGGTGCGCGGCTTCGCCGGCGCCCAGCCACAGCGCCTCGTGCGCCTCGGCGCGGGCCCGATCCTAGTGCGAACAGGCGCCCGACCGGCGTTCAGCCGGCCGGGCAGACGCGGTCGCGCCCCTCGGCCTTGGCCTGGTACAGCATCGCGTCGGCGCGGCCGAGCAACTGGTCGGCGGTCTCGTCCGGCCCGAGATACTCGGCCACGCCGAAGCTCGAGGTCACGAAGACCTGCCCGCCGTCGGCGTCGATCGGCCGGTTGCTGACCAGGCGGCGCAGGCGGTCGGCGATCCGCAGCGCCGCCGGCAGCCGCGTCTCGGGCAGCACGATGACGAACTCCTCGCCGCCGTAGCGGGCCATCCAGTCGATCCGTTCGCGAAGCTGCTCGCGCAGCCGGGCGGCGACCTCGCGCAGCACCTGGTCTCCGGCCACGTGCCCGAGCGTGTCGTTGACCCGCTTGAAATGATCGACGTCGGCGAAGATCACCGACAGGCTGCGCTGGTAGCGGCGGCAGCGCTCCAGCTCGCGCGGCAGCCGCTCGTCCAGCGAGCGCCGGTTCGGACATCCGGTCAGCGTATCGGTCAGCGACAGGCGCTTGACCTCGTCGAGCGCGCCGGCGAGCTGCTCGGTCCGCTCGGCCACCAGCAGGTCGAGCCGGTCGATGTGCCCGCTCAGATCGTGCTGCAACTGCCGGAATCCCTGCGACACCAGATCGATCTCGTCGACGCTGCGCCGCCCCCGCCGCTCGAGGATCAGCGGCCGGGCCAGCTCGTTGGGCTGGAGCTGCGCGGCGAAACGGGCGATCTGCTGCAGCGGCGCCTGCAGCTCGCGACGCAGCACCCAGGCCACGATCGCGCAGACGATCGCGATGAACAGCGCATAGCCGGCGATGATCCGCGCCGAGCGATGCAGCGCGACCTCGCCGAAATGGCGGGTATCGCCCCAGATGTCGAGCAGGCCAAGCGGCGCGCCGCCCAGGCCCGGCGGCGGCCCGATCGGCAGCGATACGATCGGTGGTTCGGCCGTGTCGATCGCGACCCGGCCGGCCTGGATCGGCTCGTCCAGCGCCATGCTGACCCGCACCCGCGCGACCTCGGGCAGCGCGGCCAGCCGCTCGACCTGCTCGAGGACCAGCTCGGGCTCGACGTCCCATAGCGCGGCCGACAGCGGCGGCACGCTGGTCGCGCCGATCACGTCCATCACGCTGCGGAAGTTGGCCAGGCTGGTCCGGTAGTCGAGCGCCGCGTGCAGGCCGCCGATCAGCAGCAGGCACAGCAGCGCGAGCAACGCGATACGGTGTATCAGCCGCGATGCCAGCGAACGGAACGGACGGAACTCGAGCGATGTGGCCGCCATCAATATATCAACTGCTTCAGGTCGAACGGTGCGCGCGGCCGTCCCCCGTGCCACGCGCGGCTGAACGCGCGAAAGTCGATCCGCGCGCCCGGTTGGTCGAACCGCCGCGCGGCCTGCGCCGCGCCGGACCGGTCGAACAGGACGAACATCGGCCACCGCAGTTCGAGACCCTCGCGTGCGAAATCGTAACCCTGCGCGTGGTCGTGAACCAGCACCAGGCCCAGCGCGCCGATCAGCACGTGCCCGCCCGCCAGCGCTTCGAGCTCGCCGTCGCGCAGCGCGGCGAACGCCTCGGCGGACGTGTTGATCGCGCCGAACCATGCGTCGCCGCCCGGTTTGCCGCCGGTCGCGCGCCAGGCCTGCATCGCGCCGAACGCCATCTGGTCGTTGGCGGCCCATACCAGCCGCGCCAGCGGATAGCGGCGATACAAGACGCGCGCCTGGTACGCGGCCTTCTCGCGCCGCCAATCCCCGTAGACCTGCTGCAGCAGCCGCACGTCGCCGGCCTCGGCGATCGCCCGCCGCAGGCCGGCATCGCGATCGCGCGCCGTCGGCGTCGCGCGGTCGCCGCCGAAGGCCAGCATCGGCAGCTTGCCGTCGACGCCGCGCAAGCCCTCCTGGCGCCGCCCCCGCTCGATCAGCGCGCGGGCGATCAGGTAGCCGGCCTGCTCGGCATCGGGCTCCAGGCTGCCGAGCCAGAACGGATAGCGGGTGCGGGGCGCGCCGGTCAGATCGCGGGCGCGGCCGTACACGCCGCTGAACACGACGAGCACGCGAATGCCGTGCCCGTCGAGCGTCTTGAGCATCTCGGGCACGGTGCCGTTGTCATTGGTGATCAGCAGGTAGTCGGGGCGCTCGGCCGGCGGCAGCGCGGCGATCTCGCGCACCTGCCGCAACGCCCGCACCGGATCGCGCTCGGCGTAGCGCACCTCGAAGCGGATGCCGAGCTGGTCGGCGGCCGCGGCCATCGCCTGCGCGGCGGCGACCCAGAACACCTCGTCGCTGCGGCCGGGATTGACGAAGACCGCCGACGCCGCCCAGGCGCCGGAGACGGCCGCCACCAGCCAGCCGATCATCGCCGCACGGATCATCGTCCGGACCGCTCGTGTACGCGCCACCGTCTCCGCGTCCCCTGGTCGCCGGATGCAAGGCATCCGCGCTCGCGTTCTATTCGCTAAACGAAAACGCCCGACCGGCGAGACCCGGTCGGGCGTGTGAATCGGTTGGTGGAGAGGAGGAGGATCGAACTCCCGACCTTCGCATTGCGAACGCGACGCT